>NZ_CP113361.1:0-331020 GCF_026684035.1 Methanogenium organophilum | reverse complement strand
TGCTGTTCTGATTTCAGGCCCATTTCAAGCTGGAGTCTGATCTGTTTTTTCCAGTACTCGGTATCGAACCGGGGGTCTGTCAGTATTGATTTCAGGGCCGCCGTATCGCCTTCCGTGAGCTTATCAGAGGGCAGGTTATAGTCACTGATATCACTTGGCTGAACACCGATAAAGCGTGCACCTGGTGTTGCAAGGAGTTCAGACATGTGGGCCGCTTTGATTGACCCATAGGCGATGCTTGCAAAGATGCGGTATGACCAGGGATCCCCATCAGTGAAGATCACAACGGGAATACCCAGTTCACTGTTCATCCGTTTGAGCATGCGTCGGGTGGAACGTGCCGGTTGTCCCTTGAGATGGAGGAGGAGGGCATTATGCTCCTCGTCAAATCCATTCTCCATCAACCGGGCATACATACCACCGGTCTCCATTGCTATAACAAAGGAGGCGTCATGGTCAAGAAACTCAATATTTTCCACATTTGAAGGAATAGGATATCCCGCCTCCCCCACATCCTCCTGACAGTGAATGTCACGGTTTCCCCGTTTGGTCTGTTCGCGAAGGCGCAGTGGGCCGTAGATGGATGCACCGTCCTCTTCCGGGCGCAGATGGAATGCCTCCCGTGATAGTTTCGTCACAATCTCAAGGTCTTCGACGAGCATATTACTCTCGTCCTGTGCCGCAAATTTTGCCCGTTTCCAGCCTTCCGAGATATAATACATCTCCCTGAGCGTTGATGAGCGTGATTCTGTCAGCTGTTGCTTTAAAAAGCCGACAACATACGCCATCTTCAGGATATGCAGTGCACTCTTTGCGGAATTTGCCGTCCGGGTTGTCCCTTTACTGCCGTATTTCCAGACCTCGGTCTTTGCATCGTACTCGATATTTGCCTTCGTTCTGGTTGGTAGGGTGATTGTGGGTACACGGCCCCCTGCCATCTGTCCGTACCAGTCTGAGGCTATGGATACCAATCGTTCCTGTGTTATTTTGTCTTTTTCAGAATTCGCCATCGAGGTCCACCACCACTTTCATCTTCTCATCCACACCACGGATATCAATTGAGCCTCTCCCTTTTCCGGAATATGTTGTCTTCCATGAGGATTCAGGTTCAATCTCTGTTCGCCATACCGCATTGAATTCATTGCCAATGCTATCGATGAAATCCGGTTTTGGAACAGCATCTTCAGGGTTGTCTTCCGAGAGGCTGTACACCATCACCTCAATCGGTTTTCGGGTGTAGTTTACCACAGAGATCCCTACCATGCCATCTTCGGTCTTCTTTTTGGCAACAACTCTCCGCATGATCTGTCCCTCAATCGGGGAGATGTCGGGGGGCGGGAGTTCGACAATCTCAGCGACCTTCTCTGCGATATCAGGGATGATGGAGCAGACAGCACGTGCGCGGTCTTCTGCAAGTTTATTCCGGTCACGTTTGTTGATAAAGGCCTTTAATTCTCTTCCCAGATCCTGAAGGGCTAGTACGATTTCCTTCTCAATCTCCGGGATCGCTGCAACTGCGTCCTTTGATTCTGAAGTAAAAGGGACATTGGTCGATGCCACATGTACCAGCAGGAGAAGGGGTCCAATCGGCAGGGATTGCTGGGAGAGGTTGTACGACCGCCAGTTGATGTCTGCAACCGATGTTGTGACAGCACAGGCGCCCTGCTGGTATAAAAGCGGTACCCGGTTTGCAAACCTAAGCAGGTATGCCTGTCCTTCTGTCTCCAGTTTCCCACCGTAGCCAATCGCTGCCTCAACAATGAATGGGTGGCCGGAGAATACCTGCGCCTTTCTCGTCCGTGCCTTCACAAAGTCCAGATCATACTCCTTTTCCAGTCCCTGAATAATCATCTCCTCACCAATAGGAGAGAGGCAGAGAGATGCAGGGGGCGGGGGTACCGCCACTTCCTGCATTGCTGCAAGGAGTGCCTTGAGGTGCTCAGAGGAGAGGCCTTTTGCCTTCCGTGTGCCTTTGATGCCTGCGATTCCAAGCATCTGTTCTGCGCTCTTCTTACCCACGCGGGAAAATCCATTGACAAGGAAGTCGTGTACGGTATCGGATGAGGTGGCGGCCATCCGTTTCAGGGTGCCGAATTCAATCCCGTGGGGATGGGGGGCAATCGCCTGCGGTGGGACGATTATTTCGTCACTGACCCGTTCAAAGGAATAGTGTTCTCCGTCAATATCCGCCTGTATCCGTGCATGCGGGTTCACCACTGCCGTATACTTCAGGTAGTCGACAAGCCGGCGTTTTGCGGCAAGAGTGCCGGTGAATTCAAGTTCAATTCTGGTGCCGTGTGTCCGGTCCCAGTCAAATACCTCTTTTTTTATGATTTCCGGTTCATTTTTTTCCGTCCGGATCATCAGGTCAAAGAGGTATGCCGGTTCCTTTGCACCGGTTCGGGAAATGACACGGGCGGGCACACCCGTTGTCAACTGTGCAAAGAGTACTGCTGCCGAAATACCGATTCCCTGCTGTCCCCTGCTCTGGCGAATCTGGTGAAACCGTGACCCATAGAGAAGTTTTCCGAATACATATGGCACATTGTCCGGGACAATGCCCGGTCCGTTATCTTCGACTGCTATCCGGAGTGTCTCTTTCGTGAGCTTTGTGATGGAAACCCAGATGTCCGGCAGCACTTCTGCTTCTTCGCAGGCGTCGAGGGAATTATCCACCGCCTCTTTGATGGTGGTGATGATGCCGCGGGTTGGAGAATCAAATCCGAGCAGATGTTTATTTTTCTCAAAGAATTCTGCAACACTGATGCTCTTCTGCTGTGATGCCAGCTTCTCGGCTAGTCCCAATCCTCGCTCACCCCGCGGATTGCCTCTGCGACACTGCATTCTTTCTGGGTTCCAGCTTTCATATTCCTGAGCGTGACCGTGCCTGCCGCCATTTCACGTTCTCCGGCGAGGACGGCATACCGGGCAGTCTTTGCCGCATGTTTCATTTGTGCTCCGATGCCGCGCTCCAGGAGATTCATCTCTGCCCTGAACCCGGCCTCCCTGAACTGCCGGGAAAGGGAGAATGCATATCCCCGTGCATCTTTTTTGTAGAGTACAGCGACAACGGTGTCCTCCGGTGCGGGGACTTCACCAAGGGAGACCATAACCCGGTCAAATCCAATTCCAAATCCACAGGAACCGACATCTTCACCGCCGAAGAGGTGGGCGAGACGATATGCACCGCCGCCGATGATCTGGTTCTCTGCGCCAAGGTTTTCCGCAAACCCTTCGAAGACCATGCCGGTGTAGTAATCGAGGCCCCGGACAATGCCGTAATTCTGACAGAACGCAGTATCTTCATTCTCCAGTATCCCAACCATTGCCTCAATACGTTCCTGTTCTGGGATAGGTCCGGTGATTGCAAAGAGTTCATCTGTTGAATGTACCTCCAGGAGGCCTTTCAGGGATGATTCGAGTTCTTCCAGGCGCCATCCATCGAGCGTTTCTTCCAGTCCCCCGATGTTCTTCTTATCCAGAAGGGCCATGATGATCCGTTTCCGGTCTTCAGGTATGTCTTTGAGGATGGCCCGCATCGGGGCGAGATGACCGACATGGAGGTCATAGGTGACGCCTGCCGCATGCAGGATGTCATCAGCGAGGAGGATGGCTTCCGCATCTCCTTCCGCCGTGTCGGCGCCGATAAGTTCTGCACCAAACTGCCAGAACTGGCGGTACCTGCCTTTCTGGGGTCGTTCGTAGCGGTAGCAGTCGGACAGGTAACACCAGCGAACCGGCTTTGAAAGCGCCTTCGCTTCGTTCACATACATCCTCAGGACTGCTGCAGTGCCTTCCGGACGCAATGCAAGTGCCCGGCCGCCCTTATCTTCGAAGGTATACATCTCATTGATGATGCCCTCTCCTGAACGAATGGTATAGAGGTCCTGTGTCTCAAAAGTGGGTGTGCAGATCTCGCGGTATCCCCATCGCCGTGCTGCCTCCCGCATCTTTATCTCGGTATTTCGGCGGAATTCCATTTCGTCGGGAAGAAAGTCCCGTGTACCTCGCGGTCGCTGTATCATGTATTTTTTCGCTCCTTTTTGGGGGACTTCCCCGCGGATATCTGTTGTGGTACTGCTCCCAGTAACCGGTCTGTTGCCGTGGCATCAGGGCCAAAGAGTTTATTTCGCTCAACTCTTCCCTGCAGGTATAATGCGATGAGGACAATTCCCAATCCAAGAAATTCCGCTTCCTGTAATGCAAAATAGATCCCCATCGATGCAAATGCGGTAAATAATACCCCCATATATGCAGCCTTCCGGTAGGTCTGGTCGCCTGTACGGTAAAAGATCCGTGCATCTCGCAGCCAGAGATAAGCTACCCCGATGACTCCGAAGATTGTTACATAGAGAAGGTATGTTGATGCCATGCAATACGTAGTTATTTTACGTATACCAATATGATAATTATCAGCCATGAATCCCCATCTGGTACTCAGGGATGTCCTGAACGCGTATAAATCCGGAGACATTTCTCTTAAATCCGCTGAAGAGAAGATCCAGGGCCTTCAGATTGAAGAGCTTGGAGAGATTGCACGGATAGACACCGGTCGCGGTGTGCGGTGTGGAATGCCTGAGGTGGTCCTGGGTGAGGGAAAGGACCGTGATCACCTGATTGAGATCATTCTCACACTTGTCAGAAAATCCGGGAAATGTATTGCCACACGTGTGCCGGAAGACGTGAGCGAGGAGATTGCAAAGGCTGCAGCTGAGGAGGATTTTTCCTGTGAATATCATCCGAATGCCCGTACTCTGGTGGCATCGCGCCTCCCATCTCCTTCCCTTCATGGAGGCACTGTCGGAATTCTCACCGCAGGGACGTCCGACATCAGGGTGGCAGAAGAGGCGCGGATTATCGCTGAAGAGATGGGCTGCCGCGTTGTAACCGCATATGACGTTGGTGCGGCAGGCATCCACCGGCTCTTTCCGGCAATCGGGATGATGCAGGATGCTGATGTTTATATTGTTGCAGCAGGCAGAGAAGGGACACTACCCTCGGTGGTAGCGGGGCTTGTCAGTCGCCCGGTTATTGGTGTGCCGGTATCCACCGGGTACGGGTATATGGGGCATGGAGAAGCTGCGCTTGCAAGCATGCTGCAGTCATGCTCGGTGATTGCTGTCGTTAACATCGATGCTGGATTTACCGCGGGTGCATTTGCTGCACAGATTGCACGGGGAACACAGAATGAAGAAGATTAGGGGATTTTATATCGGGCGGTTTCAGCCCTATCATTACGGCCATCAATCGGTGATTGAACACATCGCTGAAGAGGTGGATGAGATTGTGATTGGCATCGGCAGTGCACAGCAAAGCCATTCTCCAGAGAATCCGTATACCGCGGGGGAGCGGGTGCTGATGATTACCCGTGCACTGGAGCATTCTGTATCTCTGCCGTTCTACGTAATCCCAATTGAGGATATTCAGAGAAATGCACTCTGGGTTTCACATGCCCGTGCCATATCCCCTCCCTTTAATGTGGTATACTCTTCAAATCCTCTGGTTGTACGTCTCTTTAACGAGGCAGGCGCCGAGGTAATCTCACCTGAGATGTTTATCCGGGAGAACTACAGCGGGACAGAGATCCGCAGACGCATGCTTGTAGGGGAAGACTGGATGTCTCTTGTTCCACCGGTGGTAGCAGATGTGATAAATGAGATCGATGGTGTCGGGCGTCTGCAGGATGTATCGGGTAGTGACTAACCAGCATTTTCGTGTCGTAGTGATATGTGATACATACAAACAGAATCTGAGTAGAGACAGAGAGGGGAGCAAATGAGTTTTCTTGATAAATTATTGGGGCGCAGTACAGAGCCGGAAGAAATAGAACTTGCATTTCCCGACATTCCTGGGTGGATATCGGAAAAAGAACATGCCATTCATGAAGAGGCCGATGGTGCGGTTCGAGAATCACGTCCCCGTGTGCTTGAAGCACTTCGGGAGATGCAGGAGATGGTCGATGCACTGAAGGGCGCAACACCCGATGAGAATGAGGTGCTCCATCCCAAACTGCTAAAGGTGGTTGAACAGGGGGTGCCACGGTATGCGGCTGCGATGGAGAAGACGCTTTCACTTCCCCTCTCGGAGGTGCCGGGAGAATATTATGACAACTGTGTCGAACTGATCTCACAGATTGCAAAGAATACCAAAGGACCTGGCCGCTATATCGGCAATGTGTTCCCTGTGCAGATGAAGGAGATTCGGATTCAGACCGATGTCATCGGACGGGAAGTGAATGCAATTTCCGGTGTTCTTTTAAAAACACGGGAACAATCCGGGTGGGTTGATGAAGCCAATGAGACACATGCCCTGATTGTTTCAAAATGGAATCAACTTTCAGCGTCAGAGCAGAAAGCCGTTCAACTGGCAGAGGATAATGAAACACTGGCCGCCGAGCTCTCCGCACGAAAACAGGACCTTCAGGTGTATCTGGCGGGGGCGAACGCGAAGCAATATGAGAAGCTCATGTTGGAGCAGAGAGAATATGAGGCAAAACTCCATAACGCAAATGCTGACTATGAACGGATATTATCACGTTCTGCAAATGTCTTTAGAAAGGCAGTCCACATCTGTGAACTTTCCGGAGATAAAGAGACAATTGCGCTTCTGAAAGGCGTCCGGAATGGCCTTGAGTCACCATCTTCCGAAGAGCGTGTTCAGGCACTTGCTGCCTACCCGTCCCTCTTTCCTCTCCTTGCACGGATGATCCGTGAGAATGAAGGGCTTGTCAAAAACAAAGATGAGGTGTCCCTGTTTGCAGAGCAGGATGCCTTTATCGTTCCCCTAAGTGATGCAATATCCAGCTTAAATGAATTGAATGCGGAGAATGAGCGGATTATGGGCGTTCTGGAAAAACTGCCGCATGCCGGGAAAAGGGATGATATGGAAGGGAATATTCGTAGCGTTACGGAGAAGATTGCTGCGAATTCAGCGCAGATTAATAGCATTCAGGATGTTACAGAGGATATTCGTGTATCTGTACCTGAGCTGACGGAAAAGCTCAGGCTAAATATTGAATGTCTGGCCGGTGAGGGTGTCCGTATTTCCCTTACTCAGGTGCCGGATTTTTCCTGACAGCCTCTCAGATGTGCGCAGGGTACAGGGCGCAACCGGTGGGCGGGACATGAAATCAATTGATCTGACAAAGGGCCCTATCACACGCTCCCTTCTTGCTATCGCAGCGCCGCTCGTTGCCGGTAATATTCTTCAGGGGCTTGTGGAGGTTGCCGACCTCTTCTTTGTCGGGCGCCTCAGCCCGGCGGCAATTGGTGGAGTGGGCCTTGCAATTTCAGTAATTTTTGTTTTAATGACGCTTATTATCGGCCTTGCGGGGGGGACGACTGCCTTTGTCTCCCGTTATTATGGTGAGAGCAATTATCCGTATGCGGGTCGTGTCCTGATTCAGGCGTTAATACTGGGTTTCATACTCTCGGTGGTGATCTCAGTTGTGGGGGCACTTTTTGCAGATGAAATGCTGAGTCTGTTCCAGGCGCCTGTAGATGTTATTATTGAGGGGGGGGCATATCTCAGGGTACTCTCCCTCGGAATCGTGACCCTGGTTGAATTCTGGATTGTTTCAACTTTTTTCCAGAGTATTGGCGACACTAAGACGCCGCTCCTGATAATTCTCGTAATAAATATACTCAATATCATCCTCGACCCTGTTCTGATATTCGGGATATGGCTTGTCCCCCCAATGGGTGTGTCCGGTGCCGCAGCAGCCACGGTCATTACCCGTGCTTTTGGGCTTGGGATTGGTGTTTTTTTGCTTTTAACCCGCCTGAATGCACAGATGGAATTTACCCGGCATTTAGAGGCTGATCTCAGTCTGATGCGTAGGATACTGCGGGTTGCGGTTCCGAATATGGTCCAGTCCGGGGTTCGGAGTGTGAGTTATCTTGTCATGTATGTCATCATCGCGTCATATGGCACGCTTGCTCTCTCCGCCTTTGGCATTGTCAGTCGTATAGAGATGTTCGCGCTGATGCCCGGGTTCGGTCTTGCGACTGCTGCAGCGGTGATGGTCGGGCAGAATCTGGGTGCAGAAAATCCGGACCGGTCAGAACAGTCTGTCTGGAAGGCGCTGGAATTATATGGCGGTTTTATGGCAATAATCACCGTGTTATTCCTGTTTTTTGGAGCAGACATAGCTCAGTTTTTTGACCCAAGCGGTCTTTCGGATGCATATGCAGTCTCTTATTTTCAGATAGTGTCGCCATTTTATGTGCTGATTGCTATTGCAATTGTTCTCTCATTTGCTCTGAATGGTGCTGGTGACACAAAGAAACCGATGTATGCCACGCTTGTCTCGTATTTTCTGGTACAGGTGCCGCTTGCATTGATTCTCCCTGCACTCACGGGGACAGGTCTTGCAGGAGTGTGGTATGCAATGGCAATTGGTATTCTTGTTCAGACCGTTGCACTCTACCTGATGTTTCGGTCTGGAAAATGGAGAAATATTCGGATTTAGAGGTTGTCTGTCAGAGAGAATTGAAACTGATATCTCCGATTTCATCGGCAATTCCGGCTACTTCCTGTACCCCGAATGCTGTCATGACGGATGTGAGGTCAATATCGATTGCCGCCTCACACATATAATCGATGATATCAATGGAGAGTTCACGTTTCTGCTTCGATTTTTTAATCTGGTCCACAAGGAACGTGATCCTCTCAGGCGGCTCCATCCGGAGTTTTGCCGTACTAACAACACACATGAAAATCCGTGTCATGTTCCGGTCCGGCCCGGTGATCGTTTCGAAGAAATTTTTGATCACCTGAGCCTGATAGATCTCTCCGCCCATAATAGATACAATCTTTTTACTAATTGCATATATCTTTTGTGGATACACAGGATGATACGAATGGTTCTCTGCTCAATCTGATGAAAATTCACGTCGTAATTTTTATTGAAAAATAGGGATTCTATTTTTTGGTTGAGACGATCTTGATGACGTCTCCGGTATGCAGTTCATGGTTTTCCTTGATTCTCATCTTTGTCTTTGCGTCAACGGCATACAAGAATCCGTCCCCGATATCGGAGTGCACCTGGTAGGCAAGGTCATGGGGCGTTGAACCACGTTTCATGAGGAATGCATCCGGCAATACCCGCCCCTGTCCGTCACAGAATTTATTCTCATCTTCTACCGGGTAGACAACGATCATATCCAGAAGGTCAAAGATGGATCCATTGACTGCCTGCTGAACACCCGTGCCGCCCAGTGAGTCCATAACGTCCTGAATTGCCATGAGACCTTTCTTCTGGGCATCATTGAGTAGGGAGTCCGGTGCAATGGTAAAGGTTGGATCTCCGGGCAGATAATTAATAAATCCACCTTCCACTGCTTTTCTCAGTGCCAGTTCACCGGCTGCAGATGCAAATAAGATGCCGGTCTCTTTCAGATTGTTGCGCATTTCTTCAGATGCGAGATCTGCCTTGTTTGCAACCACTACCATTGGTTTGCTTAGGGGCACGAGGACGGAACAGAATTTGATCAGTTCATCGTTGGTGCAGGATTTCAGGTCGACTCCAGCTTCACGTTCAGCATCACGGACGTGTTCATACGTGATCTTGAGGCCTGCAAGGGCCTCTGCGACAGCATCAAGGATGTCATAGTTGCGCTGCTGGGTTGAACGCTGCATCTTTGGCCAGTTCTTTTCAAGAATGCCGTAGATCCACATGGACATTTCGTATTCAATAAACCCGATATCTTCGCGCGGGTCATGGGATCCTACATCAACCGGGTTTCCTTCACTGTCTGTTCCGCCACTTCCGTCAATGATATGGATGATGACGTCTGCTTCTCTCAGGTGGTCCAGAAACTGATTGCCCAGTCCTTTCCCCTGGTGGGCGTCGGGCACAAGTCCTGCAACATCGATAAGCGCCACCGGAATGAAGCGGACACCGTTTGTGCAGTTGCCGCACTCAATGCCCAGTTCCTGGCACGCGCATGGGATACGCAGGTAGGCAACGCCCGTGTTTGCGTCAATCGTTGTGAACGGATAATTTGCAATCTCGGCAGGTGCGAGTGTGGATGCGGTAAAAAACGTTGATTTTCCACAATTTGGTTTTCCTGCTATAGCAATTGTAAGCATTATACTCCTCCTCTCGTCTTCAAAATTGATTCATATCTCGGGCATTTTTCGTGCCGTTGCATATGGTATCTGATTGTCGTACCAGAGTATAAATGATAAGATGCAAAAAACGTTATCATGAGTTTTTCTGAAAAATCGGTTTTTTTCTTTGACCGGCCGGGAAAAGAAAATTCACATGACGCTGCAAAGATTGCAGTGAAACGTGCACAGGAACTTGGAATATCCACCATTGTTGTTGCAAGTACAACCGGTGAAACGGCGAAGGTTTTTGCTGAGGCGATGGAAGGGACGGATATTCATCTGGTTTGTGTGACACATACCGTTGGATTCCGTGAACCAGGAGTGTGGGAATTTGATGAGGCAAATCTGCCGTACTTCAAAGAGCAGGGAGCAGATGTGATCATGGGGACACATGTCCTCTCAGGCCTCGAACGCGCACTATCATCAAACCCGAAGGTGGGCGGTGGATCCCGTACTGATGCTGTTGCAGAGACACTCCGCCGGACGATTGCGATAGGACTGAAGGTGGCTGTTGAGTGTACGCTTATTGCTGCAGACCAGGGTAAAGTACCGGCAGATTCCGAAGTAATTGCCGTTGGTGGTACAGCGCAGGGTGCGGATACGGTCTGTGTGGTGCTTCCTGCAAATACGGCCCGCTACTTTGACCTGCAGGTTCGTGAGATCGTAGCCATGCCCCGGAATCGCTGAGAGACACTATGGTCGTTTATTCACTCAGGGAAGCCCTCCGTAATATTGGGAGATATCCCCTTATCCTGCTCTCCGGAGTGTGGGCCGGATGTATTGTTGCAGCTGTTGAATACTGTATATTCAATGGCCTTGATTTCTATGGTGAGACGATTGGATTCTTTGGCGTTATTGTATTCCCGTTTTTTGTGGGAGCATCCTATGAGATGATACGCCGGGATGATCGATCACTTTCTGCATATGGTACAGGGGGCATTTCGCGGTATTTCGCAATCCTGCTACCGGGAGCCTTTCTGACATTCTTTGGAGCCATTGCAGTAATGATTGTCACTGTACTGCTGGCAACATTTGGTGGGGGGAATGATGATACCCTTATGGTCGTAGGTATCTTCTGGATATTTATCCCGCTCATGTTCTTCTTTTTCTTCTATGATACCGCTGCGGTTTTCGAGGAAAAGAAGGTATTTACATCACTGTTACGGAGTGCGGCATTCGTCCGTTCCCGGCCCTTTGAGGTTATCGCATTTTATTGTGGCTGTTTTATTCTCCTCATTGCGTTATTTGTGGTCAGTGCCTTTCTGGGATCCATTTTCCTTGCAGGTTCAATGGTCTTTGATCCGTCCCTTGATGTTAACACGCTTCTGAATATGACTGTTGAGGAGCAGCAGAATCTGATTGGAGAAGAAGGGATGAATCTAATAATTGTTCTGTATGCGGTGGTTACAGGGATTTTTTCCGCCATTCTTCTACCCTTTAAAGCGGCTTTTTATCGGCGGTATGTGCAGGCAGTTCCTGAAGCAAATTCTGATAAAAAGGTACAGGAAGGGGTTTATGATGAAAAGGGACGTTGGTACAAATATTCCTGATTCCTCTTTTTTTCTTCGGGTATAGTTTCATTTAATTCTGGAGATGAAGGTGTTTTATTTCTGAAAAAAGATCAATATCCTGAATGTCATCTGGGATCTCAGGAGACGTTGCACCATTTTGTAGGATTTCGCTGTTGGTATTGTTTGGGTATGCCATTGTTTTTGGGGAACACTTTGTGATGTGAAGCAAGAGCGTACCAATGTTTTCAGTTACCGGAGGGATAAAATCTTTTGTATGAACATACCCTGAATGATATCCCGTGCATTCCTATTTCAGAAAGAGCTGAGTGCATAATACACTACCATCGCAAAGAGTCCGGAGGACAGAGTGGCGAGGAAATTCGTTCCGGCGTTCCCTATAAGATTTTTATTCTCATACAGTGCACCGATGAGACTGTCGATGTTGGTGCCGAAAAATCCTGCAAGTATGGTAACCACAACGAGGATTGGATCTGCAACATTCAGCGCATATGCGATTAGGGCGATAATGATGGCACCGGTAACTGCTGCAACCTCTCCTACCATGGTTACTCCGCCATTTGTGCCGCGAGGCACCTCCCTGAATGTGGTGATGAGCCGTGGTGTCTTTCCCACAACACCTACCTCGCTTGCAAGGGTATCTGAAGTAGCACAGGCGACACTTCCGAGGAAGAGTGCAATAAATATAGGGTCCTGGGTGACCCCATACAAAATCGCACCGCAGAGTGAGACGAGGCCGTTTGCAAATACATTGAAATATCCGCGGACTCCGCCGTGAGATTCTGCCACTCCCATTGCGGTCTTCTTTTCAAACCGGAATTTGGTGGTGCCTGCACCAAGTATGAAGAATGCAAGCATAATGAGAAACCAGCTCACGTCTGTGAAAACGATGATGAGGATACCCATCAGTGCTCCGGAAAAGAGACCTGAAACGTCTGCTGCCTTTAGTTTGTATGAGGTAAATGCAAATCCGAATCCAATGATGACTGCAAAGATGAGGATGGTCGTCTCGACGTGATATCCAATCTCATAGAATAGGAGCATTGTCATCGCAACGCCCAGTGTCTCAATAAAGATACTGTCCTGTCGCTCCCGAAGAATGGAATGGAGCATCAGGGCAACGATTACTCCGGTGACTGCTACAAAGGGAGCCGTATATCCGGAGTACATCATCACCAGAAACGCGCTCGTGAAAGCGACAATGGTAAACGGAATATATCCTTTCGTTCCTCTCCCCGCGATCCGGTATGCTGCTTCGCCCATGATTACAATTGCAAATGTAGTGGAGAATACCACCAGCGGTATCAGTTCAAGACCATAGAATACTGCTATCGTTGCGATGGAAAATGAGGTATATCTGGACTTTTTTATTAGAAAAAGCAGTGCACAGATGAGCACAACAAAAAGGGAGAGCAACCATGGGGGGGTGATATATGGGGCGATTATAATGCATGCCAGTGCGAGAGCCGATACTGCCCACATGCCTGTCTCCCGTTCCATTGCTTTTATTTCTGTAATTCATGCTTAATGGGTTTATGCCTGTTCCATGCCATTCCACTCTAAAATCACGGATGTCATGATAAACTAGTGCAGGCTGTCTTCTGGTGAATGGCGTAACTGCGATTACTATTAAGAGAAAAAACAACCAATATTTTCGAAATGTCGCCATCAACGGAAATACCGAAAACCTATGATCCAAATTCTGTGGAAGAGCGTTGGCTGCAGGAATGGAACGATGAGGACAATTATTTTGATCCCCTCTCATGCAAACCGCAATTTATTATTGATACCCCTCCTCCCTACCCCACGGGCAATTTCCACATTGGAAATGGCTTTAACTGGTGTTATATCGATTTTATTGCCCGGTATAAGCGGATGCGCGGATTCAATGTCATGTTCCCCCAGGGATGGGACTGCCATGGCCTTCCCACAGAGGTGAAGGTTGAGGAGATTCATGGTATCACAAAAAATGACGTGCCCCGCGATGAATTCCGGCGCATGTGTCGTGAACTGACCATTCAGAATATCGAAAAAATGCGCGCGACGATGCGACGGTGTGGATTTTCAACAGACTGGAGTAATGAATATATCACCATGATGCCGGAGTATTACCGGAAGACGCAGATATCATTTCTCCGGATGCTTAAGGCAGGCGACATATACCAGAGTGAACATCCGGTAAATTTCTGCACCCGCTGTGAGACAGCCATCGCATTTGCAGAAGTGGCCTACGATGACCGTACCACGCTCCTGAACTTCTTTAATTTTGATGGTGTAGAGATTGCGACCACCCGCCCTGAACTTCTCGCAGCCTGTGTGGCAGTTGCTGTTCATCCGGATGATGAACGGTATGTGGGAATGGAAGGAAATACTCTGACGGTTCCGCTCTTTGGCTACGATGTGCCGGTTATAACCGATGCGGCAGTTGACCCGGAGTTTGGCAGCGGTGCGGTGATGATCTGTACATTCGGTGACAAACAGGATGTGCACTGGTGGAAGCAGCACAACCTTGACCTGAGAAAGGCCATTGACCTCTCCGGCAGGATGACTGCCACCGCAGCCCCCTATGATGGTCTTACCACAACGGAGTGCCGTGAGAGAGTCCTTGCAGATATGAAGGAACAGGGTATTTTAATCCGGCAGGAAGATCTGGATCAGCGTGTCGGTGCATGCTGGCGGTGCAAGACACCCATTGAGATTCTCAGTGAGCGCCAGTGGTTTGTGAAGATTCATAATGAAGGCATCATCAAAGCGGCGAAAAATATCATGTGGACACCGGATCACATGTATTCCCGGCTGGAAAACTGGGCATCACAGATGGAATGGGACTGGTGTATCTCACGCCAGCGTATCTTTGCAACCCCGATTCCCGTGTGGTTCTGCGATTCCTGTGGTGAGGTTATTGTGCCGGATGAGGCAGACCTGCCGATTGATCCGACTACCGAGTCTCCAAAACATGCCTGTCCGGTCTGTGGCGGCACCTCGTTTACCGGGGAAGAAGATGTGCTTGATACCTGGATGGACTCCTCGATTTCTGTTCTGAATGTCACCGGATGGGACGGTGGGGAAATACCCGAGCGTTTCCCTGCGCAAATCCGGCCTCAGGGTCATGACATCATCCGGACGTGGGCATTCTATACTATTCTGCGCTCCCTTGCTCTGACCGGGTCCAAACCCTGGAATGAGATCCTTGTGAACGGGATGGTGCTTGGTGAAGACGGCTATAAGATGAGCAAGAGTCGTGACAATATCATTCCGCCGGAAGCTATCCTGAAGGACTATGGAGCAGATGCATTCCGCCAGTGGAGTGCTATCGGTGCGGCAACCGGGTCTGATATCGTCTTCAACTGGACTGATGTGGTCGCTGCGTCACGGTTCCAGACAAAACTCTGGAATATTTCACGCTTTGTCCTGATGCAGCCGGGTAATACGGGTTCCCTGAGCGAAGATTCGGTGACCGCCCTTGCTGACCGGTGGCTGATGTGCCGGCTTTCTGCAACGGTAGCAGAAGTAACAGAGGCAATGGAGGGATACCAGTTTGACCGTGCCATTCGTGCCATCCGTGAATTTTCTCGAGATGTCTTTGCAGACAATTATATTGAGCTGGTGAAAGGCAGGCTGTATGAAGACGAAGGACCGGCACGTGACAGTGCCCTCTATACCCTGAGGCTCTCGCTTGCCACGATCTGCAGAATGTTTGCACCGATTACGCCGTTCTTTTCTGAGGAGTGCTATTCATACTTTGGTTGCGGAAGTGTGCATGCCGCAGGATGGCCTGATCTCTCGTTTGTCGATGAGGATGCAGACCGAAAAGGTGCCCTTCTCTCCACTGTGGTCTCAGAGGTGCGTCGGTTTAAGCATGACAATGGTATGGCACTCAACGCTCCCCTTGGTAGTGTCTTTGTGTATGCACCTGATGAAGTCGATGATGCCGGTGACGCATCCCGCGCTCTGAATGCTACTGTGACCTGGAGTACAGAAGAACCGCAGCTTGAACGGGTAATATCAGACGTGGACTTCTCGATGGCGGTCATAGGGCCGAAATTGAGAAATAAAGCCCGTGGGTTTATGGATGTGGTGCGTGCGCTTTCTGAGGACGACCTTCGCGATGGTGTATCACATGTTACTGTTGACGGGGAGGAGGTTGCAGTGCCGGAGGGCGCTTACGAGCTTGTCTATGCCTACCGTGTTGCAGGAAAAGAGGTGGATGTGCTGACCCTTGATGATGGGGTCATTGTCACCGTTTCACGAACTGCCTGATACTGTCGGCAACATAATTCCCGATCTTCTCTTTTTCCAACATTGCGTCGATGATGACAAATCGTTCCGGATCCTTTTCTGCCGCCGCCAGGTAGTTTTTCTGGACACGGGAGAGGATCTCTGCTTTTTCAAAGTGTTCAGTACCATCGCGGTTGTTTGAGAGACGTGACATGGCTTCATCTACCGGAATGGTCAGGAGATAGGTTCGGTCGGGGAGAATGGTCCACCCGTGATGGACGGCCTCCAGCCACCCCAGAGCATCCGGTAGGATGGAATCCAGCGTGACAGATTGGTAGGCATAGCGTGAATCACTATATCGATCAGAGATGACCAGTCTTCCGGCAGAAAGGGCTGGTCGGATCACATCGCGTATATGCGCGGCGTGGTCTGCGGTGAAGAGGAGGGCTTCAGCCACCGGGTCAATTTCTTCTGCAATCCCTCTTCTTACCTGTTCTCCAATCCATGTTGAGCCGGGTTCACGGGTAATGACCGGCGCAATGTCTTTTAAATTTTCATTCAGGAATCTGATAAGTGTGGATTTCCCTGTTCCGTCTATTCCTTCGATAGTAATCAGCATTCTAATTCCGTCCTGCATATTTTAGTCATACCACTTATTCTGAATGAGTGGGCGCGTGGCATCTGTCTGTTCGGGGAAATTATGGTTATGTCGGGGATGGTTTTCTCCTTTCGGGATATGATCATACGTAATCACTATTATGGGGAATATCCAAAAATAAGTATGGAACTATTAGTAAGCCCCAGCAGTGTTGAGGAGGCACGGAGTGCCCTTGCTGCTGATATCATCGATGTGAAGAAACCGTCAGAAGGTTCACTCGGTGCCAATTTTCCCTGGGTTATTCATGCTATAAAGGAACTGTCAGATAAGCCTGTCAGTGCTGCTATCGGTGATTATTCATTTCTTCCCGGCGGTGCGTCACAGGCGGCATATGGTGCGGCATCTGCCGGTGCGGATTATGTAAAGGTCGGCCTGAAGTTCGATGGAGCTGAGCGTGCAGCGGAATTGATTTCCTCAGTTGCAAAGGCAGTGCACTGGCAGTATCCGGAAAAGACTGTTGTGATTGCAGCATATGCGGATTACGAACGGATGGGTACAATTTCTCCGATGGAGATGGCCCCTCTTGTGGCCGAAAATGGAGCAGATATCGCCATGATCGACACAGGTATTAAGGATGGAAAGAGCCTCTTTGATTTCATGGATGAATCTGTTCTTGGGGAATTTACCGATCTCAACCGCAGCCTGAATCAAAAGACTGCTCTTGCAGGCTCTCTGAAGTTTGATGACCTTGCACCTCTGCGGAGTATCAATCCTGAAATTATTGGTGTCCGTGGGATGGTCTGCGGTGGAGACCGCAGCAGTGTGATCAGGGAAGAGCTTGTTGAAAAGGCAATGTCACTTGTGAGGTGAGCAGCATGTGTGCCGGAAAACTGGATATCCCGCTGGCCCTGACATTCGATGACGTTTTGCTGGTGCCGGAGGAGTCATACGTTGAGCCATCAGAAGCAGACACCCGATCCCGGCTGACACGGAACATTGATCTCAATATTCCTATCCTTTCATCAGCCATGGACACCGTTACTGAGGCACGAATGGCGATTGCCCTGGCCCGGGAGGGGAGTATTGGGGTAATTCACCGGAATATGAGTGCAGAGCGGGAAGTAGAAGAGATACGTCTGGTGAAGCAGGCAGAAGATATTATTGAGCGCGAAGTGGTTACCGTTCAGTCTGATTCAACCGTCGGGGAAGTGGACCGGATGATGCGCTACCATGACATTGGTGGCGTGCCTGTGATGGATGGCGACATGATCATTGGCATTGTCAGCCGCAGGGATCTGCGTGGTATTGTCGGAAAACGTGGTGATGAGAATATCCGGAATGTAATGACTCACGAGCCTATTACTGCAGAGGATGGTATCGGTCTGGAGGATGCGCTTGAGAAGATGTACACCAATAAGGTTGAGCGCCTCCCTGTCACAAATGCAGATGGGAGCCTTCTGGGTATTATCACAATGCAGGACCTCCTGGAGCGTCACCAGAATCCAAACGCACTGCGTGACCGTGATGGGAATCTTTGTGTTGCTGCTGCGGTTGGGCCGTTCGATTTTGAGCGTGCGGTCATGCTCGCTGAGGCTGGTGCTGATGCTCTTGCCGTTGACTGTGCGCATGGTCATAATATGAATGTGGTATCCGCTGTCCGTGACATTGTGGGAAGTGTCTCCTCAGATGTTATTGCCGGTAACATTGCTACGAGAGAGGCTGCAGAGGAATTTGGTGCAGATGTTGATGCAATAAAAGTCGGCATCGGCCCGGGTTCAATCTGTACTACTCGTATTGTCGCAGGTGTGGGCGTGCCCCAGATCACTGCTATTGCAAACGTTGCTGAAGTGATGATGGAGTATGACACACCCGTTATCGCTGATGGTGGTATCAGATACAGCGGTGACATTGCAAAGGCAATTGCCGCCGGTGCGGATTCTGTGATGGTTGGAAGCCTTCTT
The DNA here is from genome assembly GCF_026684035.1 of Methanogenium organophilum. Classification (NCBI taxonomy): domain Archaea; kingdom Methanobacteriati; phylum Methanobacteriota; class Methanomicrobia; order Methanomicrobiales; family Methanomicrobiaceae; genus Methanogenium; species Methanogenium organophilum. The sequence continues at coordinate 312,601 of NZ_CP113361.1, read as the reverse complement.
GCGGGAACAGACGAGTCTCCTGGCCGTCTTATTGCAATGAAAGGCCGACGCTACAAACAGTACCGGGGTATGGGATCTCTTGGTGTGATGAGCGGTGGAGAATCCAGTGATCGTTATTTCCAGAAGAAAGATATCGGAAAGAACAAGTTTGTTCCGGAGGGTGTGGAAGGGGCGACTCCATACGTTGGTAATGTATCTGATGTTCTTTACCAACTTGTCGGTGGTCTGAAATCTGCAATGGGATACACGGGTTCAAAGACCATTCAGGATCTCAGAAAGAATGGAAGATTTGTTCAGATAACGTCAGCCGGATATTCTGAAAGTCATCCGCATAATATCCTCATAACTGATGAGGCACCGAATTACCGCGTCATGGAATGATGCGGAATCTATATATATTTTCTTTTCACTTACTTTAGGTAAATATGATCGATGATGATGGGGGTTCTGGTCTCCTTGATGTACTTGGTAACAGAAACAGGCGGCGCATCATCAAACTGCTTCGTGAAAAGCCATGCTATGTTACGGAGATATCAGAGCGGTTGACGTTGAACCCGAAGGCGGTGGTGGATCATCTTCAGTATATGGAACGGGCAGAGTTTCTTTCTTCTCGTAAAGATGCGCGGAGGCGAAAATATTACTACCTTGTTCGTGACATAAGCATTGATATAAAGGTTGCAGATGCTCCGGGCATGCTGCTGAACAATGTTCCCTCATATCATGACAAATTTATTAATTCCGTGGTGAATCTTCGTTCTCTCCTTAATACCCGCAATCGGTATATTGAGACATTGGAATATCTTGAGGGAGATATTGATGCCGCTATTGACGATCTTGTGCATGCGAGCAAAGACATATTAGCAGGCGAGACAGAAATCAATCTTATAACCGCACTATGTAACAGTGATCTGTCAATTCCTGAAATTCACAGGATAACAGATGTTCCTGTTTCCCACATCGAGTGTGCAATGAAACGGCTTGAGGGAATGGGGATTGTAACGCGTCATGGACAAAAATATTCGGTGCGTGAAACAAATGGCAAATGAACCAAACGACGACATCTTTAGGAATCTTGCAAAGGCTATGGAGGAGATGATTCGCAATCTGCCCGGGGATGAATCCCCACGGTTTGTAGGTTGTACGATCATATCGGGCTCAGGTGATGATGGGCGTATCTTTCATATGGACGATTTCGAAGATGAATTTGATTATGACCTTGTTGAAGATTCAGATTATTTCTATATCACCCTGGAATTGTCAGGTGAAGAATCTGATGTGCCCCGTGTGGAATTTCTTGAACAGGAAGTGCGGGTGACCATTGATGGTCGTGACTTTGAGGTGCCCCTTTCTGCCCCCATTCATCTGGGACAGTGCAGATATGGCATAAAAAACGGTGTTTTGGATATAATTTGCCGTAAACTGAACTAAAAAGTAAAATAAATTCTCATTATTTTTCTTGTTCGTCCGGACCATTGTACGGGGTGGTGCTGTAATGGCTGCTTTCCCTGTTATTGGGTAGGATGGCTGATTTGCAGCATATGTGCGTCTGCTTATGATTTTCTCCAGAATCCTGTGCATCAGGTAGTATTTTGGACGGGAATTCGTCCCTTTCTTCGGGGTTGATCCAGATGGTGCGCTGTGGGAATGGGATCTCCATGCCGTCGGCTTCAAGTGCGGATTTTATTTTCCATAGCATGGTTGTTCTGATGTCCCACCAGACCTCGGAGGGTGCCCACATGCGTGTTTTGATTATAACTCCGTCTGATGCAAGTTCATCAACATATATGGATGGTCCTGGATTTTTCAGGCAGAATGGCTCCTCTTCAATGAGCGCTTTAATTATTTCTATTGCCCGGGATGCATCGTCCTGATAACGGATTTCTACATCATATTCGAACCGGCGGGCGGTATTTGCCACATAGTTGATGATTGTTGTGGTGAATATCTTCTCATTTGGGATGCGGACATAAATGCCTTCAAATGTCTTTCCTATGGTGGAAAAGATCCGGATGTCTTCCACTATGATGTGTGTGTCTTCAATCAGCACATTTTCGCCGATTTTGAGCGGCTGTTCGAAGATGAGAAAGATGCCTGAAATAAGATTGGCAACGACGCTTTGAGCAGCAAAACCAATGATGATACCAACAACCCCTCCTGCAACAAGGATGCCTGAGAGGTCTACTTCGAGGTATGGTAGGGCAGTTAAAAATCCGATGGCGAATATCACCCAGTATGCTGCCTTGCTGATGAGGTTCAGGTCATTTTTCCGGACTCGGTCTTTGAGAAATCGAGTGAGGTTGAGGGAGACAATTTTTGCGACGATAACTGCTATGATGAGGATGACAAAAAACCAGAGTATATTGGCCATGGTGGTCTGGCCATAGATTGGGTCTGTAAATATCGGAGATTCAAAAATGATAAAAGTTGCATTGGCATCCATCTGTCAATACCCCCATTCCATGAGAAATGTACGGTTTATTGAGGGTATATTAAGAGTGTGATAGACTTCCACTGCTTTTTGGAATTCTGATGCTGCCGGGTTGCGGACAAATTCTGTTTCTGCGGTGGTGGGTGTGAGTATCTTCATGTGGGCCAGCATGGAGACATAGGGGCCGTAATAAATCTTCATGCTGTATCCATCAAGGACTGTTCTACAGATATTTGCCCATTCAGTAGTTTTATTGTGGATTTCCAGACGAAGTACGCCGTTGCAGTAACGGTCGGATTCCGGTGGTGAGGAGAAGATGTCACTGGCATAATATTTGGTGATAACTCCTCCTCCGGAGGGTCCGTAGAGTGAATATTTCTGCGGGCAGAATGAGAATATGTCAACTGCCTCCATTTTTCTGTTGCCAAAGACAATGACGCCAATCTCAATGGGAAACATTAGATATACAATTTTTTTCCCTTCTGGTTCTATGAGGACTGGGGGAAATTCTATTTCAAGATAGTGAGTGACAGGTTTTGGCAGATTGACAGGTTCTATTGGGTTTATGGTAACAATAGCATTGCCCGTTGTAAGGAGTGTTTTTTGTACGCTCTCACCACCTGATATTTGTCGTGTATATCGAAAAAAATCGCCATCTTCAGTTATGGAAAGGGCGATGGTTTCGTCTGAGTATTCAAAGGGGATTTCATATCTCCCGTACATAGGATTAACTGTTTTAAGCAAGATATAAAACGTTTTTGTGAATTCCTGAAGAATTGCTCTAAATTTGATGGGACAAGGGGTTATATGGTATCAAAGGGGAAATATTACTGAGACTGTTTGATGCACAATGTCATAGGCTTTAAAGAGCGCAGATATATTGAGGAGCTTCGTATTCTTACCAAATCGATTGCAATAGACTGTATTGTGGATGATGGATTTGATCGGATCATCTATGTGGTGAAAAAAGGTGATATGGGTCTTGCAATCGGTAAAAATGGAGAAAATATTCGTCGGATGCAGAAGGTTCTTGGAAAGCGTATTGAGATGGTTGAAGAGGGTGACACTTTATATGAATTTGTCAGAAATATTCTTCGGCCGATTGATGTACTGATGGTAAAAGACGATCCGGAATCCGGAAAAATCCGGGTTTTAATTAAAAAAAAGCGGGACCTTGGCATTGCAATAGGCAAAGGCGGTTCGAATGCGGAAAAAATCCGCCTTCTCTGCAGGCGTATGTATAATGCTGAGGTTGTGGATATTGTCGCAGAAGGTGAATAATATGGATACTGATGTAATTGCTGAAGTATGGGATACGATTAATCAGAGAATGGAAGATCGTCCGGAAGGGTCATACGTTGTTTCCGTGCTTACGCACCGGAAAGGGATGGACAAGGCTCTTGAAAAGGTTGGTGAAGAGACTACAGAATTTATTCTTGCTGCGAAAAATGGTTCATCTGAACGGACTGTTGAAGAGGCTGCGGATCTGTTGTTCCATATTATGCTGGCTTTGCGTGCTTCCGGTGAAGATCTGGGTGAGGTGCTCGAGGAACTTTCCCGTCGGCGCCATTGATTTTTAATTTTGTGTAGATTTTTCCTGAATTTTATTATCATTTTTTACGAAATCCTGTATGCGCGTGTTACGATCGACGGACATGTTTTTGGTGTTCGAAATATAGTGTGCGCTCAATCGGGGCCGTTTGCTGTATTTTTTCTGTGTAGTTGTGGTTTCATGCAGGGTCATCCGGTCGATCTTTTGGTGTATGGGGTATCGATTTCAGAAGAAATTCCAAGGGTTTATATCCCTGTGGTTCCCATGTTGTTAGGTCGAATGACTGTGACAATCGGGGGCTATACTGCCTTTGTTTGCTCTGCAGGCATACAGATACCATAGAAATATGATCTTTGTACATGCCCGAACCGTTTCGGGTCGGTGCAGAGGTCTGTCTTCGGGACTTCGGAGGGAAATGCGAGGGTTTATCACCTCTTGCCGCTAATACTGAAGTCCAAGATTTTGATGGGGAACCGAAACCACTCGGATGGGAGTGTCGGTTCTGACGTTGGCACTGGCAATGCGGAAATCTATTTAGTAACCGCTAATATCCTTTAAAAAATAAGTCGAACATAAGTGTGCTTTGAAAAGCAAAACTGAGGTATCAGTTTGCCTACTTCAAGAAATTAATTCTGGTTGATCCTGCCAGAGGTCACTGCTATCGGGGTTCGATTAAGCCATGCGAGTTGAGAGGGTTTAGACCCTCAGCGGACTGCTCAGTAACACGTGGATAACCTGCCCTAAGGTGGAGAATAACCCCGGGAAACTGGGGATAATACTCCATAGATTAGAGATACTGGAATGTTCTCTAGTCGAAAGCTCCGGCGCCTTAGGATGGATCTGCGGTCGATTAGGTTGTTGTTGGGGTAACGGCCCAACAAGCCTGTAATCGATACGGGTTGTGGGAGCAAGAGCCCGGAGATGGAATCTGAGACACGATTCCAGGCCCTACGGGGCGCAGCAGGCGCGAAAACTTTACAATGCAGGAAACTGTGATAAGGGAACCCCGAGTGCCCGTATACGCGGGCTGTCCAGGTGTTTAAAACGCATCTGAAGAAAGGGCCGGGCAAGACCGGTGCCAGCCGCCGCGGTAATACCGGCGGCTCGAGTGGTGGCCACTTTTATTGGGCTTAAAGCGTCCGTAGCTGGACCCTTAAGTCTCTTGGGAAATCCGCCGGCTTAACCGGCGGGCGTCTAAGAGATACTGGGGGTCTAGGGACCGGGAGAGGTGAGAGGTACTCCGGGGGTAGGAGTGAAATCCTGTAATCCCTGGGGGACCACCTATGGCGAAGGCATCTCACCAGAACGGCTCCGACAGTGAGGGACGAAAGCTGGGGGAGCGAACCGGATTAGATACCCGGGTAGTCCCAGCCGTAAACTATGCGCGTTAGGTGTACTGGTGACCACGAGTCACTGGGGTGCCGAAGGGAAACCGTGAAACGTGCCGCCTGGGAAGTACGGTCGCAAGGCTGAAACTTAAAGGAATTGGCGGGGGAGCACCACAACGGGTGGAGCCTGCGGTTTAATTGGACTCAACGCCGGAAATCTCACCGGATAGGACAGACATATGATAGCCGGGCTGAAGACTCTGCTTGATGATCTGAGAGGAGGTGCATGGCCGTCGTCAGTTCGTACTGTGAAGCATCCTGTTTAGTCAGGCAACGAGCGAGACCCACGCCAACAGTTGCTAGCTTGTTCTCCGGAACGATGAGGACACTGTTGGGACCGCCTCTGCTAAAGAGGAGGAAGGAATGGGCAACGGTAGGTCAGCATGCCCCGAATTATCCGGGCTACACGCGGGCTACAATGGGCAGGACAATGGGTATCGACACCGAAAGGTGAAGGCAATCTCTTAAACCTGTCCCAAGTTCGGATTGTGGGCTGTAACTCGCCCACATGAAGCTGGAATCCGTAGTAATCGCGTTTCAACATAGCGCGGTGAATGCGTCCCTGCTCCTTGCACACACCGCCCGTCAAACCATCCGAGTGAGGTTTGGATGAGCCTGTGGTTTTTGCCGCAGTCGAATCTAGGTTTCGCAAGGAGGGTTAAGTCGTAACAAGGTAGCCGTAGGGGAATCTGCGGCTGGATCACCTCCTAAAGAACTGGGTATGCGGTTATTAAATAGAACGTAAAATTGCTGGTGTCAACAGGATATGGGCTTATAGCTCAGCTGGAAGAGCGCGGCGTTTGCAACGCCGAGGCCAGGGGTTCAAATCCCCTTAAGTCCATTGCCTGGTAATCAGATGTGTCCTTCGTGACATCTATTGTCTGAGAACCAGGCTACCAATGCACCCGGAGACGTGAGTTTCCGGGGAAGGGCCGAGAGTCCACAAGACTCTTAGAGGCTGTGTAAAGGTGTGCACATTGGACGTTAAATGAGTTTTAACGGACACAATCAAAAAGACATAGCTGATACAAACCTGTCAGTGGATGGCTCGGTTCGAGTGCCGATGAAGGGCGTGCCAAGCTGCGATAAGCTCCGGGTAGGCGCATGGAACCTATGATCCGGAGATACCCTAATGGGACCTCCTGCTTCTTCGGAAGCGATCCGTAAGGATTGGGAACCCCCCGAATTGAAACATCTCAGTAGGGGGAGGAAGAGAAATCAAACGAGATGTCGTTAGTAAAGGCGATCGAAAACGACATAGTTCAAACCGAATCCCTTCGGGGACATGTGGTGTTGTGAGCCTTCCGTTTAACCAAACATCCGAAGCGGAAATAATTCTGGAACGGTTTGCCACAGAGGGTGATAGCCCCGTACGCATACCGATGTTTGGTGAGGAAGTGTCTCGAGTAGTGCGGGTTGGAATTCTCGCATGAACCTGGGGGTCATCAACCTCCAAAACTAAATACTCCTCGAAACCGATAGCGCAATAGTAGCGTGAGCGAAAGCTGAAAAGTAACCCTGGAAAGGTGGTTAAAAGTGCCTGAAACTGATAGGTGATAGTGTGTTGTGGCATGAAAGGATCTTTACGTTGAAAGAACCCGTCGCGAGGCGGTAGTATGGGATGTATTGCCGGTGTCACAACTTACGTTTTGAAGAACGGGCCAGAGAGTTTATTCTGTTGGCGAGGTTAACCGGTAAGGGAAGCCGAAGCGAAAGCGACAAGTCCGTAGCATTCGTGCATGGGACGACGTATTAATCGTGCGTGTAGTCGACAGGATAAGACCCGAAGCCCAGTGATCTATGCGTGGGCAGGCTGAAGGGTGACGAAAGTTGCGTGGAGGGCCGAAGCGGTATTGATATGCAAATCATTCGTGTGACCTGCGTATAGGGGTGAAAGGCCAATCGAACTGGGCATCAGCTGGTTCCTCTCGAAACATGCCGTAGCATGACCTGGCTGGAGATAGACGGTGAGGTAGAGCACTGATTGGAGGAGTTGGGGGAGAAATCCCTCACCTTCCTGTCAAACTCCGAATTCCCCGTCGTCGAAGAAGGCTGGAAGTCCGCACTACGGGGTAAGCTTGTAGTGCGTAAGGGAGACAACCCAGACTGTGGTTAATGTCCCTCAGTGTAGGTTAAGTGTCAATACTAAAAGATGTCCTAGGCCAAAGACAACTGGAAGGTGAGCTTAGAAGCAGCTACCCTTTAAAAAGTGCGTAACAGCTTACCAGTCGAGGTTTAGGGCGCTGAAAATGGACGGGGCTAAAACCTACCACAGATACCACAGACCACCGTAAGGTGATGGCGTAGAGAGGCGCTCTGCATGGGCGGAAGCAGGGGTGTAAGTTCCTGTGGACCGTGCAGAATTGAGAATTCTGGCACTAGTAGAAGCATAGTTAGGTGAGAATCCTAACCGCCGAAGGGGCTAGGTTTCCTCGGCAATGTTCGTCAGCCGAGGGTTAGTCGGTCCTAAGTTATACCGTAATTCGAGTATAGCGAAAGGGAAACAGGTTAATATTCCTGTACCATCTGATTGTAGTTAACTTCGGTTAACCCTGACGTTTCTGGATATGCTTTGCAGGGCTGTCGCCCTGTCTAATCGTATAAACTCCTGGAGAACCGTAATGGTGAGAATTGAGTGAAAGCGTGATGGAGTAATAAAGCAAACTCCTGGAACCCGTGAAAAGGGAATCAGATGTCCGTACCGAGATCTGACACAGGTGCCCCTAGCTGAGAAGGCTAAGGCGTGTCGGTTTAATTGTGTTTAGGGAATTCGGCAAAATGGCCCCGTACCTTCGGAAGAAGGGGTGCCTGCCCAGCGATTGGGCAGGTCGCAGTGACCAGGGGGCTCCGACTGTCTAATAACAACATAGCAGACTGCAACTCCGAAAGGACTAGTATAGTCTGTGATTCCTGCCCAGTGCAGGTATCTGAAAACCGGGTTCAACCGGACGAAGGACCTGTAAACGGCGGGGGTAACTATGACCCTCTTAAGGTAGCGTAGTACCTTGTCGCTTAATTGGCGACTTGCATGAATGGATTAACGAGAGCCCCACTGTCCCAAACACAAGTCCGTTGAACATTTTATCCTAGTGCAAAGGCTAGGGACTCCAAATGGGAAGTGAAGACCCCGTGGAGCTTTACTGCAGCCTGTTGTTGTGTTACGGTATTCATTGCGCAGTGTAGATGGGAGATGTCGATCCAGCCCTTGTGGGGGCTGGTTAGTCAACAATGAGACACCATCCTTTGTTTACTGTAACACTAACTCCTCGTGAGGACATCGGTAGGTAGGCAGTTTGGGTGGGGCGCCACACCCTCGAAAAGGTATCAAGGGTGCCCCAAGGTCAACTCATGTGAGTCAGAAACTCACAGAAGAGTGTCAAGAGCAAAAGTTGGCCTGACGTGAACACGCATAGCAAGTGTTCGCGAGAGGAAACTCGGGTCTAACGAACCAATACGCGCTTTTGATGAGTGCTATTGACGACAGAAAAGCTACCCCGGGGATAATTGAGTCGTCACCGGCAAGAGCACATATCGACCCGGTGGCTTGCTACCTCGATGTCGGTTCTTTCCATCCTGGCTGTGCAGCAGCAGCCAAGGGTGAGGTTGTTCGCCTATTAAAGGGGATCGTGAGCTGGGTTTAGACCGTCGTGAGACAGGTCGGTTACTATCTATTTGGAGTGTTAGAGGTCTGAGGGTAAGACGGAAATAGTACGAGAGGAACTTTCCGTCGTCGCCACTGGTATACCGGTTGTCCGACAGGGCAGTGCCGGGTGGCTACGCGATAATGGATAAAAGCTGAAAGCATCTAAGCTTGAAACCAGACCTGAAAAGAGACCTCGTCTGAGGGCATGGATAAAAGATCCGTTTGATAGGCTCGGGATGTGAGCACGAAGGTAACGACGTGTTAAGTCCACGAGTACTAACGCCCAAATCAGCTAACACTGATTAATCGTCCGTTAAAACTCAGACGAATTTCAATGTGCACACCACACTATACAACCTCTGTATTTGCGGCCATAGCAGCGGGGCAACACCCGGACCCATACCGAACCCGGAAGTTAAGCCCGTTCACGTAGTGTGTGGTACTGAGTTGCGAGAGCGCTCGGGAAGCACACCACGCTGCAAATGCTCATACTAAATGAGGAAATCTGTTCTGTATCTGTTATGCAAAGAAGCGTGAGCGCTTCGAAACGATTCTTTCTGTGGTACATCTCTGCACTGTTCTGTGACATTCTGTTCTGTATAAACTGAATACAAAAGAGCGTGAGTGTCGCGGTGCCTGTTGTTTCGCATCTTCGTTGATGGTTTTTTTCTGGAAAGGGAAAGTGCTGGTAAGTTTGGGATTGTTATAGTGCCAGTGATACCAACGGTACAATGCGAAGAATTTTGTGTGTCGGAATCATTCATACGCACAGGGATTCAGATGCAGGAAATTGGGTATGATATACACACTGGCGCATGCCGCCGCTATCGTTCATATACAATGAATGCTCTGGATGCTATATTTATTCCAGGGACACATGCAAACCGCATTGCATCCATTACATTGATGCTTGCAGCACGCCGCTATCGCCATCGCCTGATGGTCATCTCTCTTCTCTATACAATATTGATGTATTACCTACACAAAGAAGGAAGATAACTATCACGTACTGGCGTTCCTGCTAGGTGATCTTTTTTTGAATGATGAGGGTCTGAGAAAAAAAGAGAAGATTAGAATATGTTGAAGATCTGGTCGTCGCCGGTGTCTGCAAGACGCTTGCGCTCGGTAGGTTCTTCAACAAGTGCAAGGACCGGAAGATCCATGTTCACACCAGGCACGAACCCGAACATCTTCTCCATCTCTACCTGCAGGGAGTGCATGAAGAGTGCATTTGGAATATCCATTGCACAAAGTTCCTGACACTGTCCACAGTTAATACAGGAGTCAGATACATGACTGAACCTGATGAGGTGGAACATGAAGGGTGGCGGAACCTGTCCTGGAGTAACCAGATGTGGTTTCTTGGTGGAACACTCGACACAGTAGCAGATTGGACAGTTCTCAATGCACTGGTAACACTTGATACAGCGTGAGGTTTCGTCCATAATGAACTTCAGACGGTCTTCGCTCTCGCCAAGTGCGCCGAACTGTGCCTCACGGTACTTGTCAGCAAGCTTAAACATTGCATTCTCGATCTTGCCGCGAATCTCAATGCCCTTGGGGATAGGTGCTGAAGTTTCGAGTGCACCGGCTTTTTCTGCACCTTCGAGAAGTGCTGCTCCCTTGTCGCTGCACACTTCAACGAAGGTTGCCTTGCCTGCCTTGTCTCCAATGACTCCCCAGTTACCGCATGCGAGATCACACTGGCGGGGAACCTTTGTTTTACAGCGCTGACAGTTTGCACGGCGTCCGTATCCCTCTTCCTCGAGGTCATCGATGGAGATACCCTTGTGCTCACCGTTCTCGTCAACAACAATAAACTGACCTTTGTCAATCTCTTCCTTGACGATTGAGTCCGGGTCCATATCGAACTTGTCTGCAATCATTTTCCGAGCTTCAACCGGGGAGACGGATCCACCACAGTTGAGACCGATCATGATGACATTGTCAAGGTTGATCTGGTTTCTCTTTGCAAGCTCGTACATTGCCTTTGCGTCGCACCCCTTGAGTGTGATTGCAAGCTTCTCGCCCTTAGCACCATCAAGGTATTTCTTGATGAGTTTGGGAAGGAGGAGTGTACCACAGTGGAGTGATCCTGCTGTGTCTGCAAGTTCAGCGGGGTCCTTGATGAGGACAGGGGTTGCATCGTAGATGTCGTATCCCTTCTTTACGGTGAGGACTGCATCGACCATGCCGCTTTCAAGAGCGTATTTGAGAAGTGCTGTGACTGCACCACCGCACTCTCCTTTCTCAAGAATGCCTGCATCACTTGCGGATGCGTATACCATATCGCCTTTTGCTACCATTTTCAGGCCTCCTGGATCTTTTCAATCTTAATTGCACAGGCCTTGAACTCCGGAATCTTGGCGATTGGGTCCAGTGCATTGTTGGTCAGCATATTTGCTGCGCACTCTGCAAAGTGGAATGGCATGAACATGACACCCTTCATGATCTCAGAGGTGACCTTTGCAGGCACTTCAATTTCACCACGGCGGGTGATTGCTCTGACCATCTCTTTGTCCTTGATACCAAGTGCTTCTGCATCTTCAGGATTGATTTCAATCCAGCCGGTTGGGACTTCCTTTGCAAGGGTGTCTGAACGACGTGTCATGGTACCAGTGTGCCAGTGCCAGAGACAGCGGCCGGTGGTAAACACGAATGGATATTCGTCGTCAGGTACTTCTGCGGGAGGCTTCCACTCGATTGCGTGCATAACACCCATACCATCTGGATGGGAGCACTTTTCGATGTGCAGAATTGGTGTACCGGGGTGGTCAACTGTGGGGCATGGCCAGTGGAGCGCCTCAGGCTTGTCGAGACGTTCGTAGTTCATACCAGCATAGGATGGAGTCAGTGATGCCATCTCGTTGAATACATCTTCTGAGGTTTCCCATGCGAACTGGTCTGCATAGCCCATGGCTGCTCCAATGTCAGCGATGATCTTCCAGTCGAGTTTTGCCTGTCCGGGTGGCTCCTGTGCCTTTCTCCACATCTGAACACGGCGTTCGGTGGAGGTCTGTGTGCCGTCCTTCTCTGCATAGCAGGTTGCGGGGAGCACAACATCGGCGTGCTGAGCGGTCTCTGTCAGGAAGATATCCTGAACAACGAGGAAATCAAGATTCTCGAATGCATGTTCAACGTGGTGAATGTCAGGGTCTGAGAGGAACGGGTTCTCTCCCATGATATACATTGCCTTGAGTTCACCTGGGTTGTCGGTTAAGACATCCATCATCGTTGTGACTTCGTATCCGTTTTCTGCTGCAGCGATACCGTCAGGGAATGCCCAGCCATCTTCGAATTTCTTGTGTGCAGCGGGGTCAATGACCTTCTGATATGCGGTGAACACAACAGGGAGTGCTCCCATATCACAGGCACCCTGCACATTGTTCTGTCCACGAAGTGCGTTTACACCGCCTCCGCGCCTGCCGATGTTTCCGGTAAGCATCTGGAGGTTTGCAGTGGACTTTACGTTGTCGACACCAACGGTGTGCTGGGTGATACCCATTGAGTAGAGAAGTGCGCTGGATTCAGCGGTTCCGATCCACTCTGCTGCTGTCTTGAGCTGCTCTGCAGGAATTCCTGAGATCTTCTCGACATTCTCCGGCAGGTAGTCGTCTTTCAGAACAGTTGCCTTGAGTTCTTCGTAGTTCTTTGCACGGTTCTCTACCCATGCCTTGTCTTCCCAGCCGTTCCTTATGATCTCTCCCATGATACAGTTCAGGATTGCGACATCGCTGCCTGACTTGAACTGCATGTAGAGGTCAGCCTGCTTTCCGGTACAGGTTAAACGCGGGTCAGCGTAGATGAGTTTTGCGCCATTCATCTTTGCCTGCATAACTCTGCGGCCGATAAGTGGGTGCTGCTCAAAAGTGTTAGACCCGATAATAAAGACACACTTTGACTCTGCGATGTCCCCAATGGAGTTGGTCATTGCACCGGATCCGAATGATGCGGCAAGACCAGCAACGGTTGAGGCGTGGCAGAGACGGGCACAGTGGTCAATGTGGCGTGTTTTTAATGCGCCACGTGCGAATTTCATCAGAGCGTAGTTGTCTTCGTTAGAAGTACGTGCTGATGAGAGTACTGCACATTCGTCTGGTTTGTAGCCTTTAAATTTCTCTGCGATAAGGGCGTTTGCCTCTTCCCAGGTCGCCTCCACAAACTTGCCGTCTTTTTTAATGAGCGGCGTTGTGAGGCGGTCCTCTCTGTTCACGAACTCGTGGGCGTAAGTCCCCTTTGGGCAGACCTTACCTTCGTTGACAGGAGAGCGGTGATACGGAGCGGTATCAACGACTTTCCCGTCTTTGACCACGAGATTAAATGAACATCCTGTCCCACAATATGGGCAGGTTGTCTGAACGTATTTCATGTCCATAGTCATTACCTCGAACATGTTCTTTTATACTGCTCACTGCATATAAAGGTAATTAAAAAAAGTGGGAATATTGGTGGAATGTGTGGAATATGTCCTTTTTGGGCCAAATGCCACGTTATTTGTTGATATTTAATTATTCAAAAAATCAATCTACATGTGTTAACAATTGGGTTTTCCATGTTACCAAAGCGCATTATCCTGCATGACAGTGTGTTTTACTGCGTCAGCAAAAAATGAGTGTCTGGGTGGTGTGAAATATTATTTTTGGCTGTATCGTTTTTCCAGACGAACAGCGATTACCATGATGGTGAGAGCAAAGAGAATCTGCATGAGTGGGCCGGTTGTGAATTCACTCCACGGGTTGAAAATAATAATGGCAAAGAGAGGTACCAGAAGGGAGACTAAATCGCGTTTTGGTTTCAGAAGGGCGATCCCGCAGAGGATGAAAGAACTGATGATGCATCCCCATATCCCTATAGTATACATATCGAAAATTATGCCAATAGCAATTCCTGCAAAGGCAATGATGGGAACAGATACCCATGCATATTTGGGCAATTCCGTTACTGATGGTGTTTTGTCTGTCATAATAATCTCCGGTATGGATTTTCAAAGAAGAAATTAGTCGTTTTGGTTATTAAGAAGAGTGGGTTTACGATTACCAGACATTCGTTTTGTGTCTGGCATGTAAAATGTGAAAATTTTCCTTAACTGGATTATAGTTCAGGTTTTTTTAGTGTTTATCCTGCGTATAACAACAGCATTAATCACTGGTTCGCCAACAACCACATAGCGTTTGATGACCTGGCCAAGAACTTCAACTACGTCATCTTTATTCACATCCTCTTTTGGAGTTGTGAACATCTTTACAGACATCACACCACTTTTGTCAGCGATATGATATTGAGGACGATTAAGTGACTTGAAGAGCACACGTTCAACAACACCTTCAACCCTGACAATCTTTCCGATATCATTCGGGCGGATAGCTGCCATTCTGGTTGGGACTGCTTCTGCTTCGTAATAGGGAATAAGGTCATCATACTGGCTCTGACTCATGTAGTTCAGTGCTGTTGGGATAACGAGAAGCATGATAAGAACCGGAACTGCCCAGAGAAGGCTGCGATAATCCCCTGAAAGGATTACATACGCGAGTAAAATAAGGGTAAGGGCTATTACGAGTCCAACCTGAACGATTGAAACCCTTACCGTTGTTCCTTTAATTTTCATTGTTCAGATAATTATGCCTGAATGTCGCTCTTGAATGAGATCCAGTAGATGAGACCAACAAAGATCATACCACCGACAATGTTGCCGATTGTAACGACGATGATGTTGTTCGTCCACATGGAGACCCATGTAAGGTTTGCAACCTTTGCAACGCCAATAGCATCTACCTGTTCAGCGGTAAGTGCTGCCTTTGTCAGCAGACCTGCTGGGATGAAGTACATGTTTGCAACACAGTGCTCAAATCCGGAGGCAACGAAAGCCATGATCGGGAACCAGATACCAACAATCTTACCGATTGCATCATCTGCACAGATACCGAGGAGAATTGCAAGGTTGACAAGCCAGTTACAGCAGATAGCTTTACAGAATGCAGACCAGAGTCCGAGTCCGCTTGTGTATGCGACCTTTCCAGCTGCAATGTTGACTGCGGTAACACCGAATGCGGTTGCAGTTGCGGTGCTTCCGGAGATTGACACCAGAGGACCTGCAGACATGAGATATGCGAATACAAGTGAACCAATCAGGTTACCGATGTAGACCCATACCCAGAGATTAAGGACTGCTGCCCAACTGGTTTTGTGCTTAAAAGCTGCCATTGGAGCAAACATTGCGTCACCAGTGAAGAGCTCAGCACCAGTAAGCACGATGATAATAAGTCCAACGGGGAACACGCTTCCGAGAACTAATTTTGCGACACCCGCTCCGAGGAACGCTGCGGTGCCAGTTACACAAACGGTTGCAAGTGCTGCGCCCATTGCGATGTATGCGCCTGCCATGAAACCACGCAGGAGCATATTCCAGGCCGGAAGGGCACACTTGCCCTTGCCTGCATCTCCAACTTTGGAGATAATTGTTGCTGGGGGATGGAATACCATTTTTCTTTCACCTCATTTGGATTAAGTTACCAAATAACACACAACTACCTATAATTTATAGGTGATTTAAACTCTTGTATGAGCATATTAATAGCTTTCGATAAATCTCCACTGAATTGGGGGGGATTCACCCCAATCCATTGGATATACCAGAATGGGCATTAATGTGTTGTATTTAACATTATAAAAAATAAATGTTGTTGGATATACTCTGGAAAATACTCACGCGGATTTTTTATCAAATATTTTCCAATTTAAAGAATGATGCCCATATATAAATGAAAATAACCAAATAAATTATCCTAATTTCAAAATTAAGGTTCAGAAATTAACTATTCATTAAAATGAGAGAAGAAGATCTTTGAATTGATCTCTCCGTTAGTCGGTTTACGATGAATTTTCAGGCAATCTCCTCTATTCTTCCCGTTTCCAGATCATAGAATATGCCAATGAGACGTATTTTACCTTCTTCCTCTGCAGACTGTACGAAGGGATATGATCTAAGATTTTCAAGCTGAACCTTGATATTTTCCAGTTCTATCTCCTTTTTTCGTCCGGCGGGGTCTGCACATTTTTCAGGAGTACCGTATTCCTCTTCGACCGTCTCTTTGACTTCCTGTGCATTATCCAGCCATCCGGGGATATATTCCTCTTCTGACATGTCAGCATCAAGAGCTTTCATGGCACCACAGTCGGAGTGTCCGCAGACAACGATATCTTTCACTTTCAGGTGCCCGACTGCGTATTCCAGAACACAACCAAGGTTTGGATCGCCCTTTGCGACAATATTGCCAATGTTGCGGTGCACAAAGATATCACCCATCTTTGCTGATACAATACGCTCGGGATTTACCCGTGAATCTGAGCAGGCAATCCAGAGGGATTCGGGACTCTGGGCGGATGCCAGTTTTTGGTAATGCTCATAATCTTTCTGGAAATCGTTCTCGATATATTTACGGTTCCCTTCTAAATATTTTTCAACCACGTTATCACACCTCTGTGATTATTGGTAGTTGTCCGGGAGAATTATTTCAGTATTCTGGTTTCAGATTCGGGAGTATTGTTGACGTATTTTATAAAAATTTGACCAGATGTGGGTTCGCTTTGGAATTATGGAATGTTGCGTCTGTCTGTTTTCAGCACCGTTGCGGGAGGAGTATATCGTTTGAGGAGAAGGGATAGTGAGATGACAGTAACGGAACTCAGTGCCATTGCGAACCCTGCAAACTCCGGACGGAAGGTGATGCCGTACAGGGGGTAGAGCACACCAGCTGCAACCGGAATTAAGGCTGCGTTGTAGGCAAATGCCCAGAATAGGTTCAGTTTGATTCTGCCCATCACCTTTCGTCCCAGCTGAATTGCCGCAGCAACATCCAGAGGATCACTTTGCACAAGGACAATATCACCACTTTCAATTGCGATGTCGGTGCCGCTTCCAATGGCAATACCAATGTCTGCTGCGGCAAGCGCGGGTGCGTCGTTGATGCCATCACCAACGAATGCAATACATTTTCCCTCCTTCTGCATTCTCTGAATGATCCCTGATTTCTCATCCGGAAGAACTTCTGCGTTCATAAAGTCTGTTCCCAATTGTTGTGCCACTGCCGCTGCAGTTCGTTCATTGTCGCCTGTTACCATGCCGACAGCAAGGCCCATTGTATGAAGTTCTTTTGCTGCAGCAAAGGATGTGTCCCGTATGCTGTCAGATATGCCGATTATGCCTGCGATGGCATCGTCTGCTGCGACCCCGATAGCGGTTTCTCCGCGGTTCTGGATCGCTTCAAACGCATCAGTAACCGGGAGTATCAGACCAATTCCCTGTTCTGAAAGAAAGGTCCTGCTTCCAACAAGAACAGAATGTCCTCCTGCTTCTGCTTTCACTCCTTTGCCGCTCACTGCCTGAAATTCCGTGCAATCTGCAGGCACGATTTCCTTTCCCTCAGCGTGCGCTACAACGGCTGCGGCGAGGGGATGTTCTGAACGTGCCTCAACACCGGAAGCAATCGCAAGAAAATCCTCTTCACTCTGCCCAAAAAGAACGGTCTCTGTTACGACCGGAATTCCTCGTGTGAGGGTGCCGGTCTTGTCAAATATGATAGTATCAATCCTTCGTGATAACTCGAGAACTTCACTATTTTTTATGAGTATTCCCAGTTCTGCGCCTCTTCCGACACCAACGGTGATGGCAGTCGGTGTGGCAAGGCCAAGGGCGCACGGACATGCGATGACAAGTATGGATATGAGAATCGTGAGGGAAAAAAGGCCGGTTGCTCCCAGCACGAAGTACCAGAATAGTGCTGCGGCAATGGCAATCATAAGGACGGTCGGGATAAACCATGTCACTGCGATGTCGGCAAATTTCTGAACGGAAGGTTTAGTGGCCTGCGCGGTTTCTACTAGCCGGATTATCTGGGCAAGATAGGTCTCTTTTCCGACACGGATTGCGGTGAATGTAATAGATCCGGTGGTGTTTATGGTGCCGCCGGTGACTAATGAACCGGGTTTTTTGTGCACGGGCACCGGTTCGCCGCTGATCATTGATTCATCAATATATGATTCTCCGGTGACAATCTCGCCGTCAACCGGAATTTTCCCGCCGGGTTTTACCAGGATTATGTTGCCGGTTGTGAGTTCTTCAACCGGAACTTCAAATTCTTTGTTTTCCCTTATGACAATGGCCGTCTTTGCCTGCAGTTCAACAAGTTTTCTGATGGCATCGGTTGTTCGTCCCTTCGCTCGTGCTTCCAGATATCTGCCAAGAGTAAGGAAGGCCGAAAGCATGATGGCAGTTTCGTAAAAGAGAAAATCAGAGGTAAGGACAATTCCAAACGTACCAAGAACACTTGATCCATATGCGACACCGATACCCATTGCATACATCACGTCCATCGTGAGAGCGTAGTTTCTCAGTGCTCCCCATGCTGCCCGGAATATGGGGTAGGCAAGATAGATGAAGAAAGGTGTTGAGATTACGAACATAAAATATGTCATCGGAATGGGCAGCATTACCCCGGAAAGCATGATGGCTAAAAGGAAGAATGATATGGTAAATCCGATGAGTGTTCTGTTGCGGAGATTTCGTATCTCACGGGAACGCTGTATCTCTTCCTGGTTTCCTTCTTCGTCCCCGACAAATCCAAGATATTCATACCCCGCATCTTCGATGACTCTCTTCATCTGTGGGATATTTGCCATGTCAGGGTCATAGCCGACAACGGCACGGTTGGTTGTGAGATTTACCTCTGCAAAATACACTCCTTCAAGAGACATGAGTGCCTTTTCGACGGTAACTACACAGGTGGCACAGTGGATGCCTCCGAGACGAATCTGCAGTGTATCACGGAGAACACCATACCCTGCACTGGTTATTGCTGCATCAAGGTCCTGAACTGAGCATTGATTTGGGTCATATTGTACAACTGCCTTTTCGGATGCAAGGCTGACGGATACTTCATGGACACCGTCGACAGCACTCAATGCTTTCTCAACCGTTGCGACACAGGTGGCACAGTGCATACCGGTAACCCGGATGACTGCGGTGGCTTCTTTGGTTGTTGGATCATCCCTGTTCATCTACTCTCCCTGATAGTGTGATCTTCTTGTGGAGGTGCTGCAGGTTTAGTCGACAACTTCGTATCCTGCACTTTGTACTGCCTTACGAAGGGTATTTTTCGTCGCATGAACAGGGTCATACGTAACCACTGCCTCATTATTTTCAAGACTTACCTCGGCACGTTCCACACCTTCAACAGATTCAAGGGCTTTTTTTACTGATTCGACGCATCCTTCACAGACCATTCCTTTAATGGGCAGGTGAATTTTTGGATTATTTCCATCTGGCATGATATCATCCCGTGACTAATCGATGAATATCATCCGATGTATAAATAGGTGTGGCTCAGGTGGTGGTATTGCTGCTGATCATCCTGAAAGAAAATTGTATATCCGGCCCTGTCCAATAATCTCTATTCATGAAATTATCATCCTGCAAAAAAGGGTATTCTGTCGAGACGCACAGGACTGTTTCACCGGAAGATACGCTGGAACGCGTTGATCCACTGGTGCCTGTGACAGGCGTTACTCATGTGGATGACATCACTGATATTGACCGGCTGGGCATTCCGGTCTTTACCTGCACACGGCCGGGATTGAACGGCAGGGATTTTGTGCATAACGGGAAAGGGGCGACTCCTGTGGCTGCACGGGTTTCTGCCATTATGGAGGCAATTGAGAGATATTCAGCTGAACCGGATGGTCGGGAAATGATTTCGGGGTCCTATAGTGAACTTTCCGGAGAATATCCTTTGTTGTGCCCGAATGATCTGATACTTCCGGGATATGCTGACCCGAATGCGGTAATCTCCTGGGTGTGGGCCTATGATATTATCCGTGATGAAGCTATCCTTGTACCTGCCCAGGAGGTGTTCCACCCCCTTGATCAGTCTTACGGAACCCTTACCCGGACACATACAAATGGCATTGCGTCCGGCAACACCCTTGAAGAGGCGATCTTTCATGCACTTGCAGAAATTGTTGAGCGTGATGCATGGTCGCTTGCGGAGGCCACGCGAAATGCCGGGCCGGTTGTCGTCAATATCACCGATGAACAGTGCCTTCAGGTCATAGAATCATTCCAAAAAGAGGGTGTTGAAGTGATTGTCCGTGATATCACGAGCGACATCCGCCTGCCGACAATAGTGGCTATCTGCGATGATGTGAAACTGAAAGATCCTGCGCTGCTCTGTACAGGAGCAGGGACGCATGTCTGCCCGGAGATTGCGGTGCTGCGTGCCCTGACTGAGGTTGCACAGAGTCGTGCCACCCAGCTTTTTGTGGATGGAACGAAGCCAACGGGGGCTGATATGCGGCGTGTTATGGGATATGATCGCACCAAACGAATGAACAAACTGTGGTTTGCAAAGGATACGGAGTCTTCCTATGGGGATATCGGAGCGTTTCGGAGTGACGATTTCCTCACTGATATCAAGTATGTTCTGGATCAGCTGAAAGATGCCGGCCTCGACCGCTGTATTGTGGCAGACCTCACCCGTGAAGAGATTGGTGTTCCGGTTGTCCGGGTGATTGTGCCGGGTCTGGAGGTGCTTACGATGGACCCGGACCGTATCGGGAAGCGTTGCCGGGATGCTGCCTGTAATGGATATCGACCGGGCGTGTGGAAATAGGGAATTCCCTGCAATGTGATCCGGTCACCTGTTTATTCTGTCAGATAGGAATGCCTCTGCTGCGGGAATTGATTCCGGAAACCGGGATGGCCAATAAATTCCTATTCCGGAACGTTTTCAAGGATTTTTTCAATATTGTCGATCTTTTTTCCTATTGCATCAGTGGATATCCGCAGTTGGGTGATGGTCTCCCTGAGTTCTGAGATTTCGTTTGGTTTTTCCGTGACAGCTTCCAGGTATTTTTCGATCCACTCCTTTGCTTTGATGATGATATATATAATGAGTGAGAGAATTGCAAACTGCAGTATAATATATACTGAGCCAAACAGCGGGGTGCGTAGATCAAGGGCAAAGATGTATCCGACAATTCCAGCAATGGCGAGAAGGAATATCACAGCCAGTGCCACCTTATAGTATCGTTCAATCCGTTTGTTTACCATTTTTTCACTCCTGTTCTGCCTGTGTTAATATCTCCAGGTTTAGCGTAAATTCGAATGGTTGCGCCCGGTAATACCGTCGGTGATACGGTGGCTCGTCACATCTCCGGTCAGTGCCTTTCACGAGTCCGTGTTTTTCCAGCTGTTTCAGGTAAATGGCAACGAGAGGCCGGGAGATGTCAAGCTCTTCTGAGATTTCTCGTGCAAACTTTTCCTTACGGGCGATGGTTGTCAGTATCCGCAGTCGCTGTTCATTGCCAAGAAATCCGAGGATTCCTGCGATTTCCGGGAAAGTATGGGGAAGTCCATTCAATGGTGTTAAATTATTGTTACACCATTAAAATACTTTATCCCTCTCAAGTCATCCGGCTGGTGGTATGATGGTTCAGTAAAGAGGTTTTGTCTGCAGACGGGTTGTGATACTATCAACAATTCCCTCTCTATAAATGGTTGATATTGAATTTCATTTCGTGCTGTGTTTTTCGGTATTGCACTTCTCTGCCTGCTCATATCAGTCAGTGTTGTGCCTTTGAGCACTCATGCTTCTCTGAAGTTTGAGTATATTGTAATTGTCTCGTCAAAACATGCGATTGCATCTTCGAAAAGACCGTTTGAAAGTTATATGTCAGGCCGTCAATGAAAGGATTGCTGAGGGGATGCTATTGTCAACGGCCTCAATAACGACTGAGCCCTTTGTCATGCCGGGTGTCATGTCTCCTTCTGTAATGCACCCGGATTAGAGCACGAATGCCATGATTACGAAAGCTGCAATGGCTGTTGCACACATGCGGTGAGTCTGTTTTCGCTCTGATCGTATGTGTGAGGTCTGGCCTTTTATTCATCTGGTGAACTCAACTCCTACTGGATAATTTACGATATATGTATTCCAGAATTCACGGCTCCCCGAGAGTTCTGCGTTGATATATACCGTAAGTGTCTCTGGACTTTCTGTCTCCCAAAACGGGTGCATCAGGAAATCAAGCCGGACTGTTCCTTTTCCCTGCACTCCCATGTTGGGAATATCCAGAACACTGACACTTTTACCTGATTCGGTATTGGTATGGAAGGATAGCATGGGATCGGGATTCCATTCCGGTGTTTTCAGAAATATTTCGCCGTATGAGAAATGAGATGTGATTTGTGGCGGGTGGATGCTTATTTTTAGGCTGTCAATCTTGGTATTTTCCGGGTGGGTCACGACGACCATCAGGGGGATGATACTGTTGCCAGAATATGTGCCGGGTGTTGCCCGGACAGAGAGCGTAACAATATCCTCGCCTTTGTGGGAGAATGTGACATGCTTTTCGTGATCTCCGGTCTCTTCCCGGAAGTCCGTTAGATTTGTCCGGGACAGGCCGGTGGTGGCGGCAAATGCGATGAAGAGCACGATTGCCAGGCATATGAAAAAGACTCCCAGTATCTGTTTTGTCTTTTTATCCATTATGACGACTGGGATGTATGGTGCATTAAATGTGGGTGTCTGTAGTTAACTGAAATGAGTTATCTTTGATGGTTAATAGGTGACGGTTTTTTCCTCCAATAAACCATATGTTGATTCTATCGAATTGCTGTCTTTTAATTCGTTGGTGAGATGTCGTTGTGTTGCAGGGTGATGGTATGAATCGTTCAAAGAAGAGCATGGTTTCCGGGGGATTGTTCGTTGGTATTCTGTTCCTCGCAGTAGGTATCTGTTTCGCTGCCGGGTGCATTGGGGGTACGGTTGGAGACGACAGACCGCCGATCCCTCAACCCAATGATATTCAGGTCACGAAGACTGATGAAAATGGCGCTGTTTTGTGGAAAACTGTCCTTGACACGTCGGATTATGAAGGATTTGAGGATTTCACCGAAACGACAGACGGCAGATTTGCTATTGTCTGTATTGACTACGGGCAGGACACCCGGATACAGAAGTGTGCCTTTGTGGATGGTGGGGGGGCGGTTGACAGTGTGACGGTGTTTGACAATGACACATTCAAATCGTGGGATTCTGAGATTGTTGCCCTTTCCGATGGAAGTGTCGCTGTCTTTGACGGCGAGAGCGATTTTGTCGTGCTGGATTCCCGAGGTACGGTTATGACAGAGGCTACTCTGTGTGATGCCGACCCTCCGGTATGGCCCATTGTAGCGGCTGTGCCCTCTCCGGGTGATCGCACCCTTGCCGGGTGGGGAGAATTTTGTGTCCTTATTGAAAAGAATGGTGACGTTGTGTGGAAACAGTCGTATGGTGATCCTGAATTTGCCTCACGCCATCCGGTGCTGGGGCTTAGTGGAGGAGATTCCGTGGTGCTGTTTCCTGAGAATACGAAGCCTGAAGTTTCAAAGCGATCAGACTTGATCCATCTTCTCAGGCTGGATGGTGACGGAAATATCGTCTGGGATGTGGTGTTCCCCGGGGATGACAGTGGGATATGGAGGACAGGTGTTGACTGGTCCCTTCAGGAAACAGGAGACGGAACACTGGTACTTCTGACGACCGAAGAGAATACAGAATCGGGTATCTTTGGGGAACACACATCCGTTGTGTATACACTGCGGAGGTTTGATGCAGAAACCGGGAAGTGGCTGTCGGAAAAATCATCGGGTGACCATGAGCTCTTTGAACATGCCCTGCTGTATGCTGACGGTTCTGTAGATTCATTTACCATTTCAGACGGCACACTGACTCTCCGCAGATATAATGATGATTTGAAGCAGATTTCGGCAGATGTCAGAATAGAGGGGGAATATAACATACAGCATGATGTCATTGCCACCTCTGACGGCGGGTATCTTATTGTGAGTATTGTGTGAGGCGAAAGGGTGGTAAAGACTTCAAATTTCCGATATTCTGGAGATGCCCAACCTCCAGACAAATCTGTGCATATGTGACCCACCCCGGATGAATCCCGGTAATGGTGAGAGTTGGTTTGTCCTGATTTTCGCTGTTCTGTCCCGATTTCGTTCCCTGTTTTTTAGGAATTTGGGGGCAAATCGGGTGTATTTTGACATGGGTTGTTTGTGCAAAAAATATGGGCAATATTACATTTATTTTGGAAATAAACGTTTTTCCGTGCTCTATATTCGCCACTATATTGTCGGCAATTTCAGCAGGATGTATTGGTAGTCTCAGGGTGAGAACTGCCCACTCCGGGCTTCTGTGTGGGTCGATTATTTGCAATTAGCGGCAATATCATGGGCTATTTATGCATTTCTTTACCGGATATTGTGATTCTTGAATACCGGCATCCGTTCGTCGGAGGGGGGGACCCCTCCTCCCGGGTGCAGTTCACCCTTACCCATAGTGCAGCTCAAAAATTAGGCGGGAGATTCGTCCATCTCCAGGAATGTTGTGACTATTTCTGCATATTCCACCGGTGCATAGGATGATCCTGCATGAGGAATACCCTTGAACCGGACAAGCCAGGACCCGTTAATCTGGTCTGCAATATCAACGGCGACTGACTGGGGGGTGAGGTCATCTTCGGTGCCGGTGATGAGCATGACATCGTTTGTGATGTTAGGAAGGCCGTCAAGGCTTCCAGTATATTCAAGGTTTGCAACTGCTTCTTTCCGTATTCCTTCAGGAATATCCATAGTTATTGAGGATTCTTCAAGAATACCATGCAATTTCTCTGTCTCGGGAATTGTGGCACTGTATGTGGCAGACGAGAGGATTGCTTTTCTCACCTTTTCCGGGTGATCTATCAGAAGCTGTTGCGATACTGTTGATCCCATCGAGACACCGTAGGTGTTCATACTCTCATATCCGAGTGCCGTAATGAGCCCTGCTGCGTCATCTGCCAGTTGGGCAATGGTATACTGCGCATCGGTGTCAGTACTTTTTCCCATGCCCCGGTGGTCATAGGCATAGACATGGTAGTTCTCTGCAAGGATGCCTACAAATGTGGTATTCCAGCTATCCATTGTCTCGCTGAATCCGATGATTATGAGGAGTGGTTCGGTATTTGCGGTCCCAAATTCGCGGTATCCGAGGGTGACACCGTTTACATCCATGTACTGTACCGGCGTGTCCTCGTAGCTGATTGGCTGTATGGCTGTTTTGGTTGGTTGCCCAGTGGTTTCCTGTGAGGCGGGCGGTGCACTGCAGCCGCATGAGAAGAGGATGCAGAGTGCAAGCATGAGAGTCATTGCTGTTATTGCTGTTTTTTTCATAGGATTCTCCAGTCTCTGTTCAATATATCAGGGATGGAAAAAGTATTTTCTGAATGGTTCCTGCCATGTGGTGTGAATTACTTTGAGGAAGACAGGGCACTGAATGTGGGTTCCGTTTTCCCGAAATAAGGTATGGTTGGAATGAATCAGATGAGTATGTTAGTGAGGGTCTTTCACCAGAAGAAATACAATCCCTGCGATGATAACACCGGACAGGATGAGCACCGGCATGATGTCATCCAGAAGGATGGAGATGGTGTTGGCATTTCCATGAGAAACAAATGAGTAATCGTCAGCCGGTGAATAGAAGGACGCATGCGCAATCAGATCTCCGAATATGAAGAGGACAATGATGGCGAATATCATCCAGAGCCATGCATTCCGGTCTTTTTGATTGATCATCTGTTCGCTCTCCGGCAAAGGTGTCTGCCCGCTTTAGGGTCCAGTATGCTGTCGGGGAGTATATGTTTTTGTAAGGGGGAAAATGGTGGGCGGAGAGCACCCGTTCGACTGTGATGCGATTGTGATCCGGGATGTACGTGTACCAGTGCAGATTCTGTACGAACGTTATATATAGATGGCTGGAAAGTTACATCATCCGTCATTGGGATAAATTGCAGGCATTCTGAATGAGATGGGGAAATGGTATGGAAGATGTGGATATGGAAGAGGTTGGTCCGGAAGATGTGGCTCTGAAAGAGATAGATATGGAAGATCTGAAAATCAAAAGAGATCTGACAGAGGATCTCCTCAGTCGCCTTGTTCATCCGGACGAGGAAGTGCGGGAGGCTGCGGTGGAGGCGCTTGCGGTGAGTACAGAAGATGAGGACTGGCGGGCTAATGAGCTCATCCGGCAGGGTGGCATCGAGGTGGTTGCAGACCTCCTCGATGATCCAAATCCGCACATATGCGGTTCAGCCCTTGATATCATCATCGCGATTGCTGCAACGGACGATCAAGAGGCTCTTATTGAGAATGGTGTGATTGCCCGACTGGATCCGATGCTTGAGACAGATGACCCGGTTATACGAAATAAAGTCGTGAAGGCACTCTGGCTTCTTGTGCCTGAGGTTGAGGATGTGGTGATGACAAAGCCGCAGGATGAATATTAGCGGGGAGCCGGAAAGATTTGCTGCCAATAGAAGGATGGCACGATGCATATGGGCAAATATATATTGAGATCAGACGATGCGATACTGTTGATAGTGCGTGTCCTATTGCTCTTTTTATTTTGTGAAACAGTTTATGTTGGCAGCCTTCATCAGGGTGTAGATGGTGATGATGGATTGGATGTCTGAGAGATCAGTGTTCAGGTCATTTGCAGGAGCGTTCATGGACACTTCCATGGTGGTGGTGTCAATGACCCGGACGAATCTTGCCAGGCTGACGACGAGGAGGACTCCCCACCGGAAGGAGCGGTGCTGCGATGGAGATCAGAGTGGGCACGACGGCTGTTAAGTAGGTATCGAAGTGTTCTTCGCGGACTGCTCGTTACGATGAGGAATAACACAAAATAATTAAAAATAGGTCTGAAATGCGTAAATTCCCGCTTCAATCAATTTTATACAAGGAATTCCGCGCGGAATTCACTCTCATCCGGAAACATTAATAGGAGGAGGAAAAATAATGACCGCATATGAGGAGTCCCATCACTGTCGGAATCATTATCCCCCTGATTCCGGGAGTGTTTCCGGGCAGGGGCTTAAATGAGTATGAC
This sequence comes from Methanogenium organophilum, assembly GCF_026684035.1. Classification (NCBI taxonomy): domain Archaea; kingdom Methanobacteriati; phylum Methanobacteriota; class Methanomicrobia; order Methanomicrobiales; family Methanomicrobiaceae; genus Methanogenium; species Methanogenium organophilum. The sequence continues at coordinate 285,618 of NZ_CP113361.1, read as the reverse complement.
CCAGTTTGATCCTGTCTTTATTGCCATAGGCACGTTGGGCGTGTTGGTATTTGTCATTACCAGCATGTTAGGAATGGGGTTTAGCCTGACTATTCCTCAAATCATGACCGCACTGAAGAACAGAAAGCTGGTCATCACAACTCTCGTGGCAAACTTCGTCCTCGTGCCCATTCTGGCATTATTAATAGTGGGGTTCATCCCGCTATCCGAGGGACTGCAGGTCGGCCTGATTCTGGTGGGTTTCGCCGCAGGGGCGCCGTTCCTGCCCAAGCTGGTACAGATGGCCAAAGGCGATATGGCGTTTACCGCCGGGCTGATGGTCCTCCTGATGGTGATTACCGTCGCCTATCTGCCCATCGTTCTGCCATTTGTATTGACCGGAGTGCAGGTTCATCCCTTGGAGATTGCCAGAAGCCTTGTCGTGTTGATGCTCATTCCGCTCGCTTTTGCCCTTTTTGTCCGGGCCAGGTACGAAGAAGTGGCCAAGGGTCTCATCCCTACGATGAGTATGGCTGCCAACCTGTCTCTGGCAGCACTGTTCATCGGATATTTTGTGGGTTATTCCGATGTAACCTATGGAGTTCTTGGAACCGGCGGAATTTTAACATCCATCCTTCTGGTTGTTGGCGCTGTTATCATCGGTTATCTGCTGGGTGGGACTGATAAAAATAATAAAACGGTTCTTGCACTCGGAACGGGTCAACGAAATTTAGCGGCTGCATTTGCCATCGCTTCCAGCAATTTTGCCACCAATCCCGAAGTCTTGATAGAGATTATGGACGTGGCCGTCATAGGATTTATTATCCTGATGTTCATTGCAGGAGAATTTGGTAGGCGCAGTGCACAATGAAATTAGAAGGGAATCAGGGCAATAGTATGAAGGAATAAAAATCGCATAAATTGCTTTAAAATTAAATAATAGTCAATAAAGTTCTAAAAAGTGCCTCTGCCCGGAATTTGGGTGAGATAGTATAATATTTTTCCATCCGGAAGATAGAATTGTGGAGATGCAATGACCACTTTCCTCTTTTAAAGTCGCCGCAAAGCAAATATCATCCTTCATTTAATTCAGCCAGGCTGGAATTAATCAATCAGAGGGAGAGGATCTTTCAATCCGCCTCTTCATTTTACATAACTTTCATCATACTACCTAACCGTGTTGCGTCAGGCATTACAGTATCAAACTCAACCGTTCTCCCAACCTTTTCGTCATCCGCCTCAATCCGCAAGCAGACACGTATGTTTGCAGACAGAAGGTGCGCTCACCGTACGGCCCTGTTCGTTGCGACTTCTTTATCGTCCATACACCAATAGCACATGGGGAGAGGCACTATAGCGATGGCCGAGGAAACCAGATCATCGGTCTGGAAGGATTCCGGGCTATTTGAAACGGAAATTGACCTCCAACGGGGGAATCTGACGAGAGAAGATGCCACGGTATGTCGGGGAATACGTATGGAGATACAATCACCGAAAGGATAGTGATGCTATGAAGCTTGACTATGAGTATAGTAATGCGTTTTACTAAATCAATTAATGATATCTGTAAATTATATGAATTTATGCCATCTCAAAAGAGCCTTTAAGGGTTTTGAATTGAAAAAACGAAAGGGACTCTGTATTAATTGTAATGAAGCCTCAGGAGGGAGTTGAACCCCCGACCTGCTGATTACAAATCAGCCGCTATACCACTAAGCCACTGAGGCGCTTTACATAATTGGTTCTCCGGGGTAAAAAATGTGGCGATATGATCTGGTGCGTCCTTCCCCCTTCTGACTGCTTTTCATCGGATTTTTTCATCTTCGTTTTCACCCGACTGGTTGCGGAAACTCTTTTTGTTAAATTATTCATTATGTTTCCGCATGTCTCCTCTTTGGTTGTTCATCCCTACCATCATTCCAAATCCCTTTATCCCGTCAGCGTCAGAATAGTACATAATCATGGCACACCTGACTGTAGATATCGGTGGCAGGCCCGGTCTGGACTGCCAGGGATTTTGTAAATACTGTTACTTTAAGGGGGTTCGTGAGGAAGATGAACCTGAACCCCTGGGCTGTAAATACTGCATGCCGTTTTCTGTCGGGTGTGACTATTGCACCAATTTCGTCCGTGAAAGATATACGGGGTTTAAGGATCTGCGTGATGTAGCAGACGATGTGCTCGGAAACCTACAGATGATGGGCGGTAACCTTGAACGTATCACCATCTCCGGCGGGGGTGACCCGTCCTGTTATCCGGCATTTGAAGATCTGATGGACCTTCTGGGCAGCATGGAAGTGCCCATTCATATCGGGTACACCAGCGGAAAAGGATTCGATGACCCGGCTCTCGCCGACCGGATGGTGGAACTGGGCCTCTCTGAAGTCTCATTTACCGTATTTTCGGTCAACCCCGAACTCCGGCGCGAGTGGATGGGGGATAAAACTCCCGAGGCATCTCTTGCGGTACTTGGTAAACTCTGCCAGAAGATTGATGTCTATGCGGCTGCGCTCATCATACCCGGTGTCAATGACGGCGAAGACCTTGAGCGCACCTGCAAATGGCTGGAGGAAAAGGGCGCAAAGGGTCTTATTCTCATGCGGTTTGCGAACCGGGAAGATCAGGGACTGATCCTGAAAAATGCACCGGTTGTCAAAGGGCAGCGGGTGCAGACCGTATCGTCGTTCCGTGACATGGTCACCGACCTTAATGGACGTTACAATTTGCGCATCAGCGGCACACCTCTCTGGGACCCCACCCTCGGGTCGCCGTTCGCCATTCTCGATGAACCCGAACTCCTGGAAAAACTCCCACGGGTGCGCAAGCGGGCAAGTCTCATCTCCGGTGCCATCGCCGCCCGCTATGTACAGGATGTGCTTGACGCCTGCGGAAACAAGTCATGGGTGCACAGCCCGAAAAAAGAGATTGCCTGCCTGATCACCCGCGATGACCTCAAAGAAATTGATCTCCCGTCCCTTGAAAAAGTCGTCATCCTTCCCGGCAGGTCATTCGTTCATGAGATGGAGGCCGCAGAAATCCTCTCGGCAGACGGTGTCAAACGAACCGTCATCCGCGGCCCTGACACCCTCACTGCCGACGCGGAAACCTCCATGGGTATGACACGCAATGAAGTGCTCCAGATGGAGATCGATGGATTCTCCGCTCTTATCCACCTCATCAACCAGAACGGGGTATAACATTTTAATTTTAGTACGGCCCATTTAATGGCCATCTCTCTTTTACCTGCACTTTTGATTGAAGAGTTCTGCACAGTGTTCTATCTCTGAGAGTATCTCATCACCGACAAGGCCTTTCACAGTCTGTGCAAAAGGTGTCAGTTCAACGGGTCCGTTTTGTAATGTGCAGGAGACGTCCCCGCCTTTACCCGGATGAACGTCGTAAATCCGGCCGTTTTCAAAGGTTACAAGCAGCCCGTCATTCGTATATGATATCTTAGCAGATCCTGTCATCTCTTTTTCACCGTATGTATGCGAACGTTTGGAGTTTGGATTCTTTAAACTCTCTTTTTGATACAGGGGGATTATGCATATGCCCGATGAACGCGAACAATCCTGCCATGTGCATGCGTTATACCCTGACTCACACGGAGGACTTCGTTTCCACGTTTGGTATCTCCTGCGGTGAGTTGGAGGACCGGTATAATATTGCACCAACGCAGGGCGCCCCTGTCCTCATTGCAGAAGGTGACGATGTTGTCTGTGTCTCTGCCCGGTGGGGCCTGATTCCTGCCTGGAAGAAAAATGGGGAATCCGGGGAGTGGCTGACAAACGCCCGTTCCGAAACACTTTCGGAAAAACCTGCATTCCGTGACCTTGTGCAGCACTCACGTTGTATTATTCCTGCGTCCGGGTTCTATGAATGGAAGAAGGAGCGGGGCGTCTCCTATCCCTTTTATATCACCCTCCGGTCCCGGCCGCTCTTTGGATTCGCCGGTCTCTGTGACTGGTGGACGGACCCGGAATCCGGACAGCTGAAACCGACCTTCACCATGATCACCTGCCCCTCAAATATGCTTGTCGGACGCATTCACAATCGCATGCCTGTTATCCTGCCGGAAGAAGATGAAACGCGCTGGCTCTTTGGCCCGTATGTTCCGGACATCCTGCAGCCATACCCGGAGGCGCGGATGGCGATGGTGCAGGTGGGCCAGACGGTCAATAACCCCCGGCATGAAGGCGCTGAATGTATCACAGAAGCAGGGAAAAATGCCTGGTGGTGATCTTTGTTTGATCAAAATGGGCACGGTTTTCTTTCGAGCCGGTACATAATACCTAATGAACCATCGGTACTCGGAACGAATCTGTTCAACACAGAAATCATTTATCCGCGAGATACTGAAGGTCACCGCAAATCCGGAAATAATATCCTTTGCAGGCGGCCTTCCGAATCCCAATCTCATTGATGATGAGGGGATACAGAAAGCCGCAGCAGCAGTGCTGAAGGAAGACGGTAAGACCGCTCTCCAGTATTCAACCACCGAAGGTCACCCACCTCTGCGGGAATGGATTGCAGAACGATACCGCATCCGGTACGGCCTCACGGTCGATGCAGATAATATCCTGATTACAAACGGGTCGCAGCAGTGTCTTGACCTCGTCGGAAAGGTCTACCTTGACAAGGGTGATGCGGTGATTGTTGAAGATCCCGGATATCTGGGTGCCATCCAGTCTTTTTCCATGTTTCAGGCAACATACCTTCCGGTACCTCTGGATGAGGAAGGGCCTGACCTGGATTGTCTCACAGGCGTCCTTGAGACATCATCTGCCAAGTTCATGTATGGTATCCCCAACTCACAGAACCCGTCCGGTATCACCTACTCGGAAAACCGGCGACGGGATCTTGCATCTGAGCTCTGCGAGCATGAAATACCGTTTTTGGAAGACGATGCCTATGGCGAACTCCAGTTTGACGGGGTTGCAAGAAAACCGGTCAGTGCATACATGGACGGTGAAGGGATTCTGACGGGTTCATTCTCTAAGATCTTCTCGCCCGGCATGCGAATGGGATGGGTCTGTGCCCCTGATGCGGTCATGGAAAAGATCCTCATCGCGAAACAGGCATCCGACCTGCACTCCAACTATCTTTCCCAGCGTATCCTTGCAAAATATCTGGAAGAAAACGATATTGATGCCCATATTGCAGGTATTAACAAAGAGTACCGGAAACGTGCCGAGTGGATGGTCTCTAAGATGGATAAGTGCTTCCCGGACGATGTGCACTACACCCGGCCAACAGGTGGGATGTTTGTCTGGCTGACGCTTCCGGAAGGTGTTTCATCAGGTGAGCTCTTTGAAGCGGCCCTGAAACGGAATGTGGCCATCCTGCCAGGTACACCGTTTTATGCAGATGGCGGCGGAAACTCCACTGTGAGGGTTAATTTCTCCAATTCCGATAAAGAGGAGATTGAGGCTGGCATTGAGATCGTTGCGGATGTTCTGGACGAGATTCGCAATTCTCCTCAATAGGAATTTCATTTTTTTGGGTTCTGCCGTGGGCAGTCTATTCGTATCATTTAATTGTTGTGATGTTCCATTTTTCACTAATGGTTAACCGATTCAGTGTTCTTGTTATTGTTGGTGTATGCCTCTGTTTATTTTCGGCAGGGTGCACCACTTCTCCTGATGCTACCGTCACGCCGGGAGATAATGAAATGACAGTTCTTCTTGATTGTGCAATAGCGAATGTTTCTTCCGGGCTTTCCCAGTTGCAGGAGAGCAATGCAGAGAATGCAAAAGAATTGTCACAAACCGGTATTACAGGCGTTGCCGCAAATACGCTGCTACAGGAGAAACTTACGGGAACGTCACCGTATGTGATCTCGTCACTGGCGATTGACCCTGAGGGAATCGTAACGGCCGCGGCACCGGCGCACTACGAGATCATTGCAGGCATGGATCTCGGCTACCAGTCTGAGGTGCAGTATGCAAACGAGGTGAAAGAACCGGTGTTGAGCGGGATATTCATGCTTGAAGAAGGCTTCCCCGGCATATCCCTGAGTTATCCGATATTCTCTGATACAGGTGCCTATCTCGGATACACCGACCTCACTTTCCGTCCGGAGATCTTCTTGCGACAGTATTTCCGTCCCATCACGAAAGAGACGGGATATGAGTTCATGGTTCTGCAGACAGATGGGACCATTCTCTATGAGACGAATGAAGAGGAAGTCGGGAAGAATACCTTTACGGATCCTCTCTACCAGTCAACAGAGATTCAAATACTGGCAGAGAAGGTAGTTGCAGAGTCATCCGGCCGGGGGGTATATACTTTCTGGGACACGGACTGGAAGAAAGAAGTGTCGCGTGAACTTTACTGGTCAACAGTCACCTTCGACGGGACAGAATGGCGGGTGGCGATCATCCGTGACATCAACACCAGTTTATCCCCAACACCTCTGCCCACCCCACGTTCTGACACGGTGCTGGATGAGGATATTCTCCGGGTGGAGTCCTTCGTCGAAGATGCAGCAGCATTTGCGCAGCAGAACGGAAGAGATGTGGCACTTGCAGCCTTCAACGATCCAGAAGGGGATTTCATTGACGGGGAACTATACATATTTGCCTATGATATGAACGGCACCACTCTTGCCCACCCGTACCAGCCGGGAATTATCGGTGAAAACCGGACGGCGGTTGTGGATGGGAATGGCCTTGAGATCATAAAATGTTGTAGGGACCTTGCGGCCCGCGGCGGTGGATACCTCTACTTTACCTTCCCGAATCCCTCCGATAGCTACCGGGATGAGCTGAAACTTGCCGCAATCAGGCCAGTTGATGATACCTGGTATGTGGGTTCCGGCATCTATATTCCCGAGATGAATGTCGCGCTGAATCAGACGGCCATTGATACCCTCATTGGCAGAGTGAAAGAGGCGCAGGCATTTGCCCTGACGACATCATCATACGGGGACAACACTGAGATTTTTGTAGCCATGAACGAGAAATTCGGTGACGATGCTAACTATGTCTTTGCCTATGACATGAACGGCACCTGTCTCAATCTTCCGTTCCAGCCGGAGATGACGGGAACAGACCGTCTGAACTTCACCGATGCCTATGGCGTTCGTGCAGTGGAACTGGAGATTGACGCAGCAAAACGGGGCGGCGGGTACGTGTATGTGGTCTATGAGAATCCTGATACGGGTATGGAAGAGCTCAAGTTTTGCTATGTGGCACCAGTAATGGATATGTATTTTGTTGGATCGGGGGTGTATGCGGGTGCTGTAGGTTGATTCAGTCGCTCAATAGCTCTTTTTTTAGTAATGCAGGCATCTCATTTTTTGAAATGCATGGGTCTGGCCGTAGTTCTAAAGAAAGGAGCGGGTAATGCCGGGAACATGGAGCAAGAATCATATGTTTCTCTTAATATGGTATTTCCTGTAGTGCAGTGAGTCAGAATCTGTGTAAATATACTTTTTTTGGATATGGTTCAGACATTGCCTCTCATCCGGGTGGTGCATCAGCCGCAGGATTTTTTCTCCGTGTCCGGGTGAACTGCTCACAAAACGCTTGTATTCTTCTCCCGGTATCAATTCCTGTCCTGAAAATGATCACAGAGAGAAGTCGGTTTCAGGTATTCGTCAATCCGTTACCTGAAGGAAGGTATATCTTCATTATCATCATCCTGTATCTTAAGGAAAAGCTGATCACCTATGCTCGATATGGCAATTGTCTTTGGAACCCTCATCCTTGCGCTGGTCCTCTTTGCAACAGGCAAGATCCGTTATGACATTGTCGCCCTGATAGCGCTTCTGATAGTCACAATAACAGGCATTGTTGACCCGATGGATGCTTTTCTCGGGTTTGGCCATCCGGCGGTGATCACCGTAGCAGCTGTTCTGATTCTCAGCAAAGGGCTTCAGAATTCCGGTCTTATTGATATACTTACCCGGTGGGTTGCACGGGTTGGGGATGGGGAGGTGAGGCAGATCTTCTCACTCACGGGGATCGTCGCCATCCTTTCCGCATTTATGAATAATATCGGGGCGCTTGCCCTGATGATGCCGGTTGCAATCAGGACTGCCCGGAAGGGGGGGAGGTCTCCTTCCTCTCTCTTGATGCCGATTGCATTTGGCTCTCTCCTTGGTGGGATGGTAACCCTTATCGGGACTCCTCCAAATATCATCATCGCCAGCTATCGTGCCCAAAGCGGGAGTGATCCATTCCTAATTTTTGACTTTGCCTATGTCGGGGTTGGGGTTGCCATCTGCGGGATCCTCTTCATATCTTTTTTTGGGTGGAGGTTAATCCCACCACGGCAGAGTCCTGCCTCAAAAGAGGAGCTTTTTGCCGTCAAAGATTACCTGACCGAGGTCAGAGTTCCGGAGAAATCTAAACTTGCAGGAAAGCTGGTCCTCGATATCGGTGCTGCCACCGAGGCCGAAGTGGTGGTTGTCGGAATCATACGGGATGGGCGTAAGATCGTCGCACCGTCAAGCCTCGAGAAAATACTGGAGGGTGACATTTTGATCATCGAGGCGGATTCCGGCGATCTGCAGACTCTCCTGGATGCCACACGTCTTGAACTTGTTGGGAAGGCAGATATTTCTGAGGAGATGATCGGATCCGACACTGTTGGAATAATTGAGGCTATCGTAAAACCGGATTCACCGATCCTGGATCGGACTGCGTACTCAGCAAATCTTCGCTGGATTTACGGACTCAATCTTCTTGCCGTCGCACGGGAAGGGGGACGTATCCGGGATCGGCTGAACCGGATCCGGTTCCAGCCGGGAGATATCCTGCTTCTCCAGGGAAAGAAGGATGCACTCCAGTCAGCCCTTCCAAAGATAGGATGCCTCCCCCTTGCTGAACGGGGTCTTCGGATAGGAGGGAAGAAAATGATCCTGCTTGCGGTAGGAATATTCGGAACGGCCCTTGGAATATCTGCTCTTGGAATCATGCCGGTACAGATCACCTTCAGCGTCGCGGTTGTTTTAATGATCCTGACCTCTATTGTCTCTCTTCGCGATGCGTATGAGAGTGTGGAATGGCCAATTATTATTCTCCTTGGCGCGATGATCCCTGTTGGGCAGGCGCTTGAGACAAGCGGTGGCGCAGCTCTTATCGCCGGGAGTATTGTTGCCGGTGCATCTGTGTTTCCGCCGGAAGCAACGCTCGTCCTGCTTCTAATAATCACAATGTTCCTCTCTGATCTGGTGAACAATGCAGCTTCTGCGGTTTTGATGGCACCAATTGCAATCGGGATCGCGCTCGATCTCGGTGCCTCTATAGATCCGTTCCTGATGGCGGTTGCCATCGGTGCATCCTGCGCCTTTTTAACCCCGATTGGACACCAGTCAAATACGCTTGTCATGCGGCCGGGAGGATATCTCTTTACCGATTACTGGAGGATGGGGGTGATGCTTGAAATAATCATTGTCATCGTTTCGATACCACTTCTTCTCATCTTTTGGCCGATGTATTGATCAACGGCGTCGCTCGGCATGAGTATCAAACACGGTATGCATCTGATGATCTGGCGAATAAAACCGTGTGGCGGTTCGTTTTCGCCGGTCTTAGACAGTGGATAGAACGAAATCCCTGATTGTCCGTTCTATGTAATGCTATACTCACGAGTCATTACCGGAATCCCGTATCAGGGAATAAATGCTATCCTGTGAGGGGGGATACAATGTGGTATTGATATCTATGCATTATTGTTAAAAAATCATCAGATATCATATATTTCTTCAATCCGGTTCACAATAGAGAGCATGTATCCTTTTTTAATGATATCAGCAATCTCTCCCGGCATCATCCGGTCAATACGGACATGAACGGTTAAGATGCGGCGGATGGTCTCTGTCTCTGCCACACAGAGAAGGGAAGGTTTTTCAAAATATCCGGTTGTTTCATCCGCCCATCCCTGCCAGCGTGTGTTGATGAGCCAGTTATTGTCGTAGAGCATTCGGATAAATTCATTCACCGGCGGGCAGGTCCCGGTTTCCCGAATCTCCTCCTCATAGCCCTTCAGGATTGCTGCTCCGTCCAATTGCCCCCGATAGGCAAGCACTGCCTCAAAATTCTCCGGGGTTGGTATCTCTGATTCACGGTGCATTCAGTAACGTACTGCACTTACCTGTGATAAATGAATTGAATGATCCATCCGGGTATTGAAATGAAAAATTACATTTGGGATTGTGTCCCAGCCTGTACCCCTGATTTTTCGTCATGTCTCTTGTTCCTGTTTAACGCGAAGAGTGCAATTATGCAAACTAGTGCTACTAACAGGACATATCCAGCTGCTATCTCAAGTAAACTGAAACCACTGGCTAACCGTGCTACGATAAGATTTGGAATGGCAGCACCACTATAAGATATCAGATAAATGCTCGAAAGTAGCCCTGCTCTGTCCTGCCGGGTGGTTTTATCCAGCAGGCTGCGCATACTTCCGGTAAATGCTGCACCTTGGGACAATCCCGCAAGTACAGTTGCTATCAGGAATGGAATCATGAGACTGGATTTTAGTGAATAGAGAATGGCCACCATACACAGGAAAAAAGCCAAGATGCCAAGACTTTGAGCAGCGCCAGATCTCAGACGGCCACTCATCCAGCTACCGATCGCCTGGGGTGTCAGTAAACAGGCAAGCACTGCTGCAGCTACTACGGTACTATCTGAGTTAAGCAGGTCTGCTGCCATTGTTGAACTGAAAGCCTGATAAAATCCACCGATTGCCCAGGTTCCAACAAAGATACTAATTGCAGCCGGAAGAAGATAGTGGATATTTCCAGGTATAGATATTTGTGGAACTATGGAGGTGATGGCACCTCTGGTACGTTTTACCGTCTCGGGACCTGCTGCAATCAGCACTGCAGAAAATGCAAGCAGAATAATGAATATCTCATATATGAGTGACAGTGAACCGAAAGCGTACTCCTCAATGATACCGCTGCCAAAAGCACCAATTGAGATCCCAATCACAGGAGATCCACTGATAACTGCCGCACTTATCCATTTTGGAGATGCCGGTGCATTATCTGCTATATATGCTGTAATTGCACTGGATGCCAGACCAGAAGCAATTCCCTGTACAAATCTTCCGGCCAAAAGCATTGATCCACTCTGAACGTAAATAAATATTAGACACGAGATAGCAGCTAGTCCTAATGTAGCAAGTGCCACCGGACGCCGCCCCAGATAATCTGATACTCTGGCAAACATCAGCAGCGATATTACACACCCGATAAAGTACGCAACCGCTGTCATGGAGAGATCTCCACTCGTTAGATGAAGGGTTTGAAGATAGGTGTTTAAAAGAGGAATAGGGGCAGACGAGGCTGCATATATAACAACTAAGGAAAATGTTGCTCCTATAAATCCTGTCCAGCTCTCATCCAGGTTTAATTTTTTTATCATTTATTCTATCCGGTGGTATTGTTTTTATTACGAATTCTAACCTTATTTTGCCATAGAACCATGAATTTAGTGGCCCGAATATCAACGAGATTTCCTGAACACTTTTTCATTTTTCTGACTTGTACTCCCACGTATGTTGCTGGAATGCGGAAAAACAGCTACGCGAATTTTCTTTGCGTCTTCATTAAAACCTGTACATTCGTTTGTAGTCACTAAAATTGCCCTGTCGGGTGGCTGTTTCTATTTTGAAAAAAATTCTGGTTTTATTTACCGTTTCTCAACCAGTATTGTGCCTGACATATTTTTGATATGCTCACCGCCTGATACGACATTGCCCAACTCGTACAAACCGTCTGCAGAGCCAAAATTAGCATAAAACATTACCACATCTCCCCATGGGGCATAATATGCAAGTGTTCCGTCTTTTGCATTTGCCATAGGTGTGTTCGTTGTATCGAGCTTTTTGGGTGGATAAAATATCTTTTCATTACTGCCGAAATCTTCAACATCGACCGTTATGGGCAACTGTTCATAGAGTTCTTTTGCAGCGTTCCCGCGATTGAGCTCAAATATAGTCGTTTCTTCATTTGCCTGAACACTGATTTGCATTTTTTCATCCTCCTCTTCCGGACCAAGGTCATTTTTTTCGATCTGCACGCTGCCCGACATATTGGCAATCTCATCAATTCCCGAGATGCATATACCTAAAGGATGCATCTCGTCACCGGCATAGAAATCCTCATAGAGCATGAACACATCACCCCATGGCTCATAGTAGCTGAGTTCGCCCTTTTTACCGTCATGATACGCCTCCTGTGCAGTGACATTCAGTCTCTTTGGCGGGTAGAACATCCACTGTGCATCCTGGAAATTCGTTAGATCCAGTTCCAGTGGCAGTTGTTCATACAGTTCTTTGGCAGCAATTGTATCATATAGCCGGAATGTTGCTATATGTCCCTGTGAAGTGATCTTAACACTCATATCCGATAAAGCCGGATTTTGCCCCTGCTCTGCTGTAACAGTCTGTTCGGATGGATGTACATCCGATTGAACAATGGTATTTATGTGATCCATGTTGTCTTGTTCAGTACATCCTGTGCCTGAAATTGCCAGCAGCAGTATTCCAAAACAAATCAACATCCATTTGGTTCCATCAGAATCAGGGATAATTTTCATTGAAGAGGCCCCGTTTTTTATGCTTCTTGCACGTGCACATTGTTATTATTTATCACACTGGCAGATCTCTGAGATATGGTCACCCTCGCACTGCATCCTGCCACATCCATCCGCAAAAGTCAGGGGCTGTTCCTCAGAGGAGGTGTGCCCGTCCATCCTGACTTCGATAACACATGAAGCATCAGATGACTGATTTTCATCCAGTATTACCTCTCCGATCGAATCTGCACTGATATGTCCGCTGCATGGATTTTTTACACTGGTAATCGGACCGGTAATTGTAGCATGCACATCGCTGTATTCAAATGCAAGATCACAATCGATCATTTCACAATCCTCCAAAATCAGCCCTTTTGCATAACAGAGCGGCTGGGTTCCGATTATTTTACAGCCGACAAGTTTGAGATTTTCCGAGTACCATCCCAGGTATTCGCCTTTTACAATACTGTCAGATACTGTGACATTTTTGCTGTGCCAGAACGCATCTTTTGTATCCAGACGGGAATTCCTGATTTCAACATTTTCTACATACTGAAATGAGTATTTACCATTCAATACAAAGTTATCTAGCAAAATGTCGGAGCTCTGTAAGAATGGATATTCAGACTCGAGCTCCGTATTTTTTACCATTATTTTGTTTGAGAACCATCCAAATTCGGATGACTGAATAGTACAGTCTTCAATATTGACGTCTTCACATTCCCGTACTGCTTTAATGCCGCCCATATGACAATTTTTTATTGTCATGTGTTTACAATACCATAATGCGGCACGGCATGTTTCTGTCATACGACTATTTTCCATTTGGGCGTTTTTGACATGCCAAAATGGATAACGAAGCCTGAAATCACAATCTGAAACGTATATGTCTTGACTTTCTTTTAAAGCGGATTCTCCATCACGGGGGCCATCAAATATACAATTGCTGATTGTTGCATTCTGTATACCATATAAGGCACGCTCTCCATCCAGGTTTAAGCCATTATATTCAGTAATTTTCTCTTTGTGGTCAACACATTCAGGGGATGTGGTGTTAGCAATGGGAATTTCCCCCTTATTTTTCCTTCTGTTTAAATTGTCATTGGTGTTTTGACCCATGTCTGATACCAGTTTTATTCCAAATATTGGTTAAAAAATTCTTCCAGCTTATCGAAGGGGATATAATTGTTGTCTCCGCCGTCGTACAGATCAATATGCCGTGCTCCCGGAACAATTACCAGTTCTTTTGGCTCAGCAGCCTTCTCGTAAGCTTCCTCGGTGTAGTACCTGGAGTGTGCATTCTCTCCCATGATGAACAGTATCGGACGTGGTGATATGGTGTCGATGTAATTCATCATTGGGAAGTTCATGAATCCCATAGTGCTGGATGCGGTAAAGCCGGGCAATGCATTCGGATGGAATCCCCTCTCCATACTGTAATACTCGAAGAACTCACTCATTACAGGGTTAAGGCCTTCCGGAACAGAATCTGCCGGTGCTCTTGGAGTCTCGGGCTGACGTGCGTATCCGCTCTCAAAGGTCTCGTATCTTCCTTCTGCTACACTCTCAAGGGTTGCAGCACGCTGTTCGTCGGTCATGGTGTAGCCGAATCCGTCCCTTGTCATGCTGCTTATATCATACATGCTTGCAGTTGCTACTGCCTTGATTCTCGGATCGACTTCTGTTGCAGTAATGGCGAATCCTCCACTTCCACAGATGCCGATAGCTCCGATTTTTTCCCTGTCTACAAAGTCCCGTGTTCCAAGGAAATCTACTCCGGCACTGAAGTCTTCGACAAATATCTCCGGAGATGCGGTGTGTCTGGGTTCTCCTCCGCTCTCTCCGTTGTATGAAGGATCAAACGCTAAAGCAACAAATCCTCTTCTGGCCATATCCTGTGCGTAGATTCCCGGCCCCTGTTCTTTTACTCCGCCATATGGAGGTCCTATAACGATTGCCGGGTGCTTCTCAGACAGATCCAGATCTTTTGCATAATACAGATGGCCTGCAAGCTCTATGCCAAATCTGTTTTTGTAGGTCACTTTTTGGACAGTGACATCATCACTGAGCTCGAAGGTGAGAGTTTCAGGATCCACATAACCAGGATCAGGCATTACTATTTCCGGACTTGGATAGACATTTTCCTGTGCATTTGCGGCAAGATTAGCGTATTCTTCATCGCTTACAGGATCAAACCGTTCAGTCTGTTCTGATTCGGGATTCATAGTAACTCCCAGATGTTCAAAAGAACTATCAGCAGTTGCTCCATGCCAGTGCGTAACGTTTGCAGGGATCTCCACAGAATCTCCAACTCTTAAGAGTTGTGCGGGCTTTCCTTCTTCCTGATACCAGCCTTCTCCACTAAGAATGTACAGCAGCTGTATCTCTGTATGCGAATGCCAGTGCGTTCTGGCTCCTTCTGAGAATATCACGTCATAGGAATTATATCCGTCACCTGAGCCGAGCATCTTTACCCAGACATCTCCCTGGAACATCTGGCCCAAAGGACCTTCTGCTAACATCCCTTTCTCAAAAACGGGTTCGGTTTTTGCTTCGACAGTATTTTCATCAGATTTTACGGACGCAGTATCTACACCTATTGGTTCAGTTTCATTTTGCACCGGACTAGTACATCCGGCAATTGATGTTGTAAGTAAGAGCAGGCCTAATATCAGACCAAAAACGGGTAATAATTTAGAGGTATTAATTCTCATCATTCACCCCAGATTTTTTGAAAAGAACGACTCGAGTTTGTCAAACGGAATCATGTCAGTTCTGTCGTATAGATCAATGTGTCGTGCTCCCGGAATGATTACCAGTTCTTTTGGCTCAGCAGCCATCTCATAGGCATCTTCACTGAAATACCTGGAGTGAGCGTTCTCACCGATGATGAACAGGATTGGCCGTGGTGAAATTGTCTCAATATAGTTCATCAACGGGAAATTCATAAATGACATAGTGCTTGTCACAGTGAATGCTGCTCCTGCATTCGGATGATGTCCACGCTTCATTGCATAATATTCAAAGAATTCACTGGTAATCGGGTCTAATCCTTCCGGAATTGAGTCAGCCGGTTCACCGGGGAATCCGTCAGGCAGTAATGGACTGCCATTTTCAAAGTCTTTCCATCTCTGCTCGCCAAGCTGAACCAACGCCTGGGCACGCTGTTCATCAGTCATCGTGTCTTCCCATCCCTTTCGTAGCATCCTGCTCATATCATACATGCTTGCAGTTGCTACTGCTTTGATACGCGGGTCAACCTGTGCTGCAGTGATTGAAAACGCTCCGCTTCCACAGATGCCGATAGCTCCGATCTTATCTCTGTCTACAAAGTCTCTTGTTCCAAGGAAATCTACTCCTGCACTGAAGTCTTCAACGAACAGATCCGGAGAAGAGATCTGTCTAGGTTCTCCACTGCTTTCTCCGTTATATGATTCGTCGAACGCAATGGCAACGAATCCACGTTCGGCCATATTCTGTGCGTAAATGCCGGCGCCCTGCTCTTTTACCCCACCATATGGTGTTCCGATAATAAGTGCCGGATACTGCTTCGACGTGTCAATATCCTTTGACAGGTACATATCCGCTGCAACGGTAATTCCGTATTTGTTCTTGTAGGATACGCTTTCTACCGTTACCTTTTTACTGAGTTCAAAGGTTTTTTCGCTGGCTTCTCTTTTGTTTTCGGTAATTTCTGACATTTTTCCTCCAATACATGAGACGTATTTTAATATCATGTTTGGTGACTGACTAGTCAATCTTATATGTCGCTTCCTACATATATGTGTTATGATTGACTAATCACTCACCACTGGGCTAAAAATAATTTTCAGCTGTTCATCTCCGACACTTGTTCACGTTTCTGTACCATTATCTATTGTCTATTTTAAAGCGAGATATTCCTCTTCAGCCACCGGTTCCAGCCATTCAGCAGGACCTGCGTCAATGTTTGTCTCTACGGAAAGATGGACGAACCAGCTGTCATGTGCTGCACCATGCCAGTGTTTTACATTTGAAGAGATTAGCACTACATCACCTGTTTTAAGTTCCCGTGCAGGCTTTCCTTCTTCCTGGTAATAACCGCGTCCGCCTGTGACGAGCAGTATCTGACCTCCGGGGTGCCTATGCCAGTTATTTATGCATCCGGGTTCGAATGTCACATTGCCGATAGGACAATTAAATTCATTGTCCCTTCCAACCAGCATGTTAAGCCATACTTTGCCTGAAAAATATTCGCTGAACATTGCCGGAAGCTCTTCTCCTTTTGGAAAGATTGTGCTTTCACGTAAATCTGATTTATCCATTTTCAGTTTCCTCCTTTTTTGAAGGTATCATTCAATCACTCTCCAGTGACTGACCGCTCACTCAGTTTGGTGTTAAAATTATATTAATTTTTGGCTAGTCCACCCCAGATAATCTGAAAACCATCCTCAATGATCTCATCTATGTTCTGCGGTTTTGATTCCAGAATCAGGTTTACTACCGTCCTGTGAGACTGATAAAGCATTGCTGTGACCAGCATTATGGAATTGTCCCTGATGTCGCCATTTGTTATTCCTTCTTGCACAAGATCATAAAGGAATACATACTCTTTTGATACTTCTTCACGTGTATAGCTCGTAATATACGGAGAGGAACAGAATTGTCCGGCAAAAAGAAAATCATCCGGGTTGTTGAGTCCCCATTCGGTCATATTATACCAGATTTTCTTAAGCTTATCATGAAAGGTGCTCTGTGTCTGGAGATCTTTCCCCATGCTGCGACTTAATTTTCCCCTCACCTCAAACAACAGGGCATTAATAAGATCCTCTTTCGTAGGGAAATAATTGAATAACGTACCTTGGCCACATCTGCTTCTTTTGATATTTGGGCGGTGGATGTTCCATGGAACCCTCTTTCTGTAAAGAGTATCAGGGCCGCCTGCAGGAGAGCTGTTCTTCCATCTCAAATTTATTCCGAAATATATTGCCCATATAATTAGCTGGTTTGTCACTCAAATGAATATATCATATTTTTACCATGGATGGGTGTCCATTTCAAATAGTCAATTCTCAAGACTCAACATCTGCCAGTTCAGCAAATATTACACACTTTTTTTATTCTTAGATTTTTGATTTATTTCTTCTATACAGGAATTGGAGCCGGTTCTGATGATCATTACCCTCCCAGGATCTGCACGATAATATAGTATTAAATAATCAGTTGACATATCAACTAAATGCAAATGGAACGCGAACGCATAACAAATAAGCTTGGAATCCTTTACTGGTCCAATCAAAAAATCCTTAAAAAAATTTTGCCCCACCCCATCATTCCGGGCCAGGTGGCAGCCTTCATCTATCTCACACAGGATGCTGAAATACGACAGGATGAACTGGTATCCAAAATTGGCGTAGATAAGGCAATAGGCACGAGGGTGATAAAAAAACTCAATGAGGGAGGATATGTCCGGCGGCGCAGTGACCCGGAAGACCACCGGGTTTTACTACTCAGTCTCACTGATGATGGTGCCGCGATGAAACGGGATATTATTGAGGTTCTCACCTCCCTTAACAAATCCCTTTTGAAGGGTTTTACCGATGAGGAGCAGGAGATGACCCTCAGTCTTTTGAACCGGATAATCGCAAACACGGACCAGGTACTCTCTGATATATCTGAAGAATCAGCCTGGGAATGTTGAGAAAGAGTTTTTGCGTTCTCACCTTTTGCCGTACCATGAATACTTCAATAAAAACGAAAGGAAGGATATGTTGACTGAAACAACTACAGATAATCAACGCTATAAATGGATAGCACTTGCAATTGCATCGCTGGGTTCCCTTCTCGGGGTTCTGAACTCAACCACTTTGATCATCGCACTTCCAACATTAATGCTGGATCTGAATACCACACTCGTCGGAGTTATGTGGACACTAATCGCCTATATGCTGGTCCTCACCATTCTTGCACCGGCAAGCGGACGTCTGGCCGACATATACGGACGAAAAAAGCTCTATGTCTTTGGGATTATTGCTTTCACCATCGCATCTCTGCTTTGTGGAGTTGCAGCAGATATTACCCAGCTCATCATATTCCGTATTATTCAGGCGATTGGCGGTGCGATTCTTGTCGCGAACAGCACGCTCCTTGTTGTCGATGCATTCCCTCATTATGAACTTGGGAGGGCGATGGGCATCCTTTCTGTTATAATGGCAGCCGCTTTTGTTGTCGGCCCGATCCTTGGCGGTGTTCTGACATTGATCGACTGGCGTCTGAACTTTTTCATCAATCTGCCCATCGGAATCGCTGTTGCATATATCGCCCATACCAGACTTCGCGAAGTAAAGGAATTCAGCGTGGAGCCTTTTGATTTAGTGGGGATGCTTCTCTTTGCGGTTGCATTCGTGGCACTAACCGTCTATCTGGGAGTCGCTGTTCTCGTTGGTCCCCTGTCGGTTTTGATGCTGGCAGTTCTTGCGGTAGGGATTATTTCGCTAGTTGCGTTTATCAGGTGGGAGCTTACCTCCTCTCATCCGCTCATCGACCTGTCCCTGTTCAAAATCCGTATCTTTGCCTTTGGGCAGGCAAGTGTATTCTTAAATGCAATTGCCCGTGGTGCTGTGATGATTCTCTTGATCCTCTTCTTCCAGGGTCTGAGAGGATATGATCCGCTTATGGCAAGTATCCTCATTGCACCAATGGCAATAGGACTTATCGTCGGCGGGCCAATAGGCGGATCTCTCTCCGATAAATATGGGTCGCGGCTGATCAGCACTATCGGGCTTATCATCTCTCTTGTCGGGCTTGCCGGCCTTGCCCTGATGCAGTACGATACGCCGTACTGGGTTCTTGCGGCCTGGATGGTGGTAAACGGAATTGGAAGCGGGCTTTTCCAGCCCCCGAATACCAGTGCGATCATGGCATCCGTTCCCTTCGAACGCAGGGGAGTTGCATCATCGATGCGTGCATTCCTTGGAAATACAGGCATGGTAATATCAATGACCATTGCTATGCCTCTGCTGATCACAACCGTTCCTCTGGATACGATGATGAACATGTTTGTCGTGGGTGGCATGAATATGCCAATGGATACGCAGATTCTGTTCACCGATGGGATTGCGTTTGTTTTTATTATATCAGCAATTCTTACGATCCCGGCAGTTATCGTCTCGGCAATGCGGGGCAAAGACGATGTGAGAGTAAACATAGAGATGGCGGGCACATCTCCGGAGGCCCCCTGATTGATTCCTACGGCTCCGACAAAAAACCATTGAAAGATACCTCCCGGTCGAGTCTACCTGGAATGTTAGAGTCCAGACTGGCTATCGCGATTGCGAAAGTCCGCTTAGCGATACTTATGAGTGGGTTGGCCAATAGGGCCAGCATATAACAAAACCCATATTTCTGCTGAGCGTTTCTCAAAACACGGAAAACACTGAGACTGAGTGGATGCTGGTCGTTGCTAATACCTTCTTCAGACAGTCAGGATCACATGGTTTTGATCACACACTCCGTGTCACCAGCCTTTGCGTAGAGATCGGAAAAGCAGAAGGTGTAGATATGCAGGTCCTCATTCCTGCCGCTCTTTTTCACGATGTTACCCGTCCTTTGGAAAAGGAAACCGGAATTCCACACGATTCCGTGCGATATGGTATTTTTTACTCGAATTAAAGCCCAAATTGAAGGGATGTAACGGTTTACTATTGGCACTTTTTTCAGTTGATTTATGTATCAGATTGACATGAGATCGTAGAATGGTGGGCTTCTGTTTTGGCCGGGTATTTCGGTTGTTTTTTGAGTTGGGGAGAGTGTTTATGGTTTACTTTATCGTCTTGAGAATTTCTAATTTGTATTGAAAATTAATCAACTTGAAGAGATTGGGAGAGAATATTTTTGAGTAAAGTTATTTAATCTCATTAATATGTAAATCAAATGTTCAAATAAAAATCAGAAGATTTATCAAAGCTTATTTTTATAAAACCCATTGATGCAAAAAAGGGTTTCGATTAATTTAGAAAATTGTTATGGGATAAAGCAGTTTGATTTTGAGTTCTGTTTTGAACAAAACAGTTCTATTAAGAAAAAATCAGTGTTTGGAATTTATGCTTCAAATGGGGCTATGAAATCATCCTTTGCAAAAACTTTTACTGATTATCAAAATTCAGGTGATTCTAAAGATCTACGATATCCATCTAGAAAAACAATTCGTGAAATTAATGATGAAAATGGAAATCCTTTAGTAAATGATCAAATTTATGTAATTCACCCTTTTTTAGAATCATTTGAGTCGGATAAAGTTTCTTTGTTACTTGCGACAAAAAGTCTCAAAGAACGTTATGAAAAAATTCACAAAGACCTTAATGAGAAGAAAGATGAATTCATTCGTGAGATAAAGAAATCATCAAAAATTAGGGATAATATTGCTAATGAAAATTTTATTTTAAATGATTTCAAGGAACAAGATTTATATGTATGTTTAGAAAATATGCATTCCGAAATAAAAAATTTAAAAATTTCAGATATTTCTAAAATTAAGTATAAAGATATATTCAATCCAGATGTTGAGAAATTTTTGCTTGATGAAGATAATAAAAAATTATTAGAAGAGTATATTGAAAGATTTGATGAATTGCTTGAAGAAGCTGATTATTTTGTAAAAGATATCTTTACTCATAATAATGCATCTGATGTCTCTAAATATTTAAAAAATAGTGGTTTCTATAAAGCCAATCATAAAGTGTTATTAGAATCAGAAAAAGGCACTCAAATAGTAAATTCGGATGAAAATTTTTTAAATATAATTGATACTGAGAAAAAAAGGATATTTGGTGATGAATCTCTTATTGAAAAATTTGAAAAAATTGATAATGCAATTACAGCTAAAGAGAATTTAAAGAAATTTAGGACATTTCTTGAAAAAAATAAATTTATTATTCCGGATTTGGTTGATATAGATGGATTGAAAAAGAAATTTTGGTTAAATTACATAAAAATAGAAGAGGATAGATATAATGAATTAATTTTTCTTTATAGATCTGGTAAAGATGAAATTAAAGGGATAATTGAAGAAGCTAAGAAAGAATTTACTTTATGGGAAGAGGTAAAGGATAAATTTAATAGTAGATTTAAAGTTCCATTTATCGTAAAAATTGAAAATAAAGAAGATGTAATTTTAGGAAGTGACACTCCGACTATAAAATTTGAGTTTAAAGACTCGAATGAGGAATATATTGCTGATAGAGAGAATGCTATGAAGGTTCTTAGTCAGGGTGAAAAAAAGGCATTATATCTATTAGATATAATTTATGAAATTGAAGTAAGAAGGAAAAACAATCAAGAGACTATATTTATTTTTGATGATATTGCTGATTCATTTGATTATATGAATAAATATGCAATTGTTGAATATATGATTGATATTTCAAAAGACGATTTTTTTTATCAAATTATTTTAACACATAATTTTGATTTTTTTAGAACATTAAATTCTAGATTTATTCCTGACGATAACTGTTACATTGCAGAAAAAAATGATTCTGGAATAAAACTTCAAAAAGCATCATTTGTTAAAATGCCATTACGAGAATGGATTAAAAATGCTTCGAAGAATGAAAATTATGTTATTGCTCTTATTCCTTTTATCAGAAATGTAATTGAATATACTAAGGGGACAGATGAACAAAACTATCTATCACTGACTTCAATGCTTCATTTAAAAAATGATACACTTCTTTTGACAAATAAGGATCTTGAATTCATTTTGGCACATGAACTACCAAACGCGGGAATAAAAATTGTAAATCCCACAAATAGGATATTTGATACAATTAAATCATGTTCAAATAAATGTCTCGCTTCAAATTGCAATAATTTGGAGGAGAAGATCGTTTTGTCAATAGGCATTAGGCTTGAAGCTGAATATTATATGTATAATAAAATGAAACCTGTGATTACTGATATTGATACAAAAATTCAGAAATGGACTACTGGAACTATGGTTGGAAAATATAAAAAAGAGTTCCCTTCTGAAAGAAATACAATAAATATATTAGATAGAGTAAACCTTATGACACCTGAAAATATTCATTTAAATTCATTCATGTATGAACCATTGATTGATCTTTCTGGAGATCATTTATGCAAATTATACAGGGATGTATCACATTTAGATCAATGAATTATATTCAAATATGAATCATAATTTAGAAATATTTCTATCAATTTTCTTAGGATAATTTTAAGTAAGTTTATTTCAATTTTTCAATGAACTAAAAAGTCCAGGTTTGATTTGAATGAGTGAACCTAAATTATGTAATGCAATTAAAAGTAAAAAACAAGTAAATATCTTGTATGATGGGCAAATTAGAAAAATAAATCCACATCTTATAGGAATAAATGAAAAAGGGAACAAGGCTCTGAGAGCATTTCAAGTTGGGGGATATAGTAAATCGGGAAATCTACCAGCATGGAAATTATATTTACTCAATGAAATTAGAAATGTTCAAGTTTTAGATACAACTTTTAGCACTCATCCTCAGTATAATCCTAATGACAATGCTATGATAAAATTTGTATGTAGAATTTAAAGCAAATAAATTAAGTAATTTCGTAAAATCATGCTGTCGGTGGGTTTACAGACGCGAGGTTTCATAATTCGATTAAATGATCAAAGAACTGGCTGGTTAAATAATGTCCTAGTTCATGAGAACAGAAAGCTGAAGCATGAACTGGATGAACACAAGGTTGCTGTTTTTGGACTTAAAAGAAAAAGCGAATTGTTCCTGAAATATTAGATTTGATTTTTGTGTTCGATCTTGTCTCACCATCAATGAATTCTGGGGTAAGAATTCTGATTTTCATGCAGAATCATGGCTTCCCGATCGTAACCGGAGGAAACAGCTCACAGGCCTCCTGTATCCGTTCAAGGATGTCCACGTGGAAAGGGCAGTTCTTTTCGCAGACGCCACATCCGGTGCAGTCTTCTGCGTTTTTATCCAGTTTCATGTAATGGTCTCGTGCAAGTTCGTCACCCGATTTTGCGAGGTCCAGATATTTATTCAATGAGGCGATATCGATCCCGGCCGGACAGGGCTGACAGTGGCCGCAGTAAATGCAGATTCCATTAATATCCCTGTGCGGCAGACTGCCGATAAAAGAATAGTCGCATTCCTCTTCGGAAGCGGAGTAATATCCAAGTACATCCTCCAGATCTTTCAGAGAACGTACCCCCGGCAGGCAGGAGATAACAACGGGACTGTCCAGAGCATATCTGATGCATTGGGGGATTGACATACGATGATACAGCGGGGATGTCTTTGCATTCAGCAACTGCCCGCCGCAGTACGGCTTCATGACAGTGATGCCGACACCTCTTTTTTCACATGCCCGGTAGAGTTCCGCTCTCTCTTTTGCCAAGATCAGTTTGCCCTCTGACGGTTCAAAATCATAGGCGGCATTGAGGCTGAACATGAAGACATCGATCTCTCCGGTCTCGATAAAGAGCCTGGAAACTTCCGCGGAATGTGACGAAAAACCGAGATGTCGTATCACTCCTTCATCCTTCAGCTTCAGGGCATAGTCGAAAATTCCGCCGGACAGTATCTCTTCAAAGTCCGAAACCTCATCAACGTAATGGATGAGGCCAATATCGGCATAATCCGTCCCGTATTTTTTCAGTTCGCCTTCAAATCCTCTCTGTAATTCTGAAAGAGATCTGGTTCGCGAATATGTTTCATGCGGGTAGACGGCACCCAGATGGATCTGCATGATCATCTCATCCCGTCGTCCTTTCAGTGCCTGTGCAATAGGTTCTGCTGCACTGGTATCGGACATGACAGTATCAATCAGGTTTATGCCGTGTTCCATACCGGAATTGATGATCTTCCTGATCTCTTCCGGTCCGGATTCACGGAGACTTCCTGCACCAATACCGATTGTGCTGACCCTGCAGCTGCTGTTTGGTAAATATCTATATTCCATCGGTCTTTGTTCAGTTTAAAGAGAAATTTATGAAGATTGCCATGATTTCTGATAAATCGTGCATAATCTTTGTCTCAGTTTATACCTGACCTGCCGGATTCCTTTTCATCTTAGGTTTCACCCAGAAAAGCCCGGACACTGTTGGCAATCTCAAAATCTTTTTTACCCATCCCGTATCCGATCTTCTGCACCTTCATAACAGGCATCGGTGAAAATTCAGAACAGAAATGCTTCAACAGTGCTGCTCCTGTCGGAGTGCAGAGTTCTCCCCGTATCATTCCTCCATATACAGGGACATCCTTGAGAATGTGTGCTGTTGCGGGGGCAGGTACGGGCAGTATCCCGTGTGCACACCGGACATTTCCTGATCCGACATGAACCGGTGATGCAAGAATCTGCTCTGGTTTTAGTTCTTCCATCAACAGACAGACGCCGACAATATCTGCAATTGCATCCATCGTCCCGACTTCATGGAAATGCACCTGGTCTACCGGTTTTCCGTGGACATGACTTTCCGCTTCTGCTATCAGCGAGTATACTGCACGTGCATCATTCTTTACCCCTGTCGGAATATTCAGGTGGCCGATGATGTGCCCGACCTCGGGCATACCATGGTGATGGTGCTCATGTGCATGATTATGTTCATGGTTTTGTTCATGATTATGTTCATGAAAAATATCTCCGCTGCCTTCTTCTGCACCGTTCACCGTGACTACAATCTGTGTCCCGATAATTCCGCATTTTACCGCTGAATTTGCCTGAACAGTTACTCCGGGGATTTCCAGTCCGTTGAGTCTTTGAATAAATCCTTCAGGATCGGGATGCAGTTCGAGAAGGGAAGACATCAGCATATCTCCCGATGCACCCATGTTGCATTCAAGATGCAGTATCCTCATTTAATCGGCTCCTATGTGATTGATCATGCTTGCCAGGTAACCGGCACCGAATCCGTTATCGATATTCACTACACTAACACCGCTCGCACAGGAATTCAGCATTGAGAGGAGTGCGGAGAGGCCGCCGAAAGATGCACCGTAACCAACGCTTGTCGGAACGGCTATCACCGGGCAGTCTGCAAGCCCGCCGATAACACTTGCTAAAGCACCTTCCATACCTGCGATTGCGATAATGACCCGTGCATTCATGATATCCTCTGCGTGATCCAGTAGCCGGTGCAGACCGGCAACGCCTACATCATAGAGCCGTGTGATCTCGTTTCCCAGTGCCATGGCCGTGAGTGCCGCCTCTTCTGCAACCGGGATGTCACTCGTGCCACCGGTGGCAATAACTATTCTGCCGCATCCGTCAGGTTCTGGGATTTCACCGGCAATGCCAACATTTCCTGTTTCAAAGTATTGGAGAGGTATTTTCTTCCCGACAAAATCTGCGGTCTTCCTGTTCATTCGTGTAATCAGTACCGTCTTCTGCCCGTTTGCCAGCATCGAAGAGGCAATTTCAGCAATCTGCTCCTGTGTCTTTCCCGCCCCATAGATGACCTCTGCAATACCCTGCCTGAGACCCCTGTGATTGTCAATCCTGGCAAATCCAAGGTCTTCAAACGGTGCTGTTTTAAAGCGTAGTATCGCTTCATCCACCGACATAGAGCCTCCCGATACCTGTTCCAATAATTTTCTGATTTCTTTTTTATCCATATGCCAGTCCAAATTCGGTTAAATGAATAAATTTATCAGAAGCCCTGTTGCCAGTGCAAAGACGATGATATACATAATATAGAATGTGAACGTGAAGTTCCCTCATCCTGGGACTGTCATATGTCCCTGGATGAGTGGGTACTTCCCATTGTCTCGATTGGTGTCAGTCCGACTTTTTGAAAAGCTCCCGGACAGTAGCGACTCTCTGTTCAAGGTCGTTTCCTTCCATTTCTTCCACAACAGTTGCAAGGACGGCTGGGATGTCGATGTGCTGGGGGCATCTATCCAGGCATTTTCCGCATTGAATACATTGTGATGCAAATTCTGGTTCTCCGCTGGTTATGATGCCACTCAGTTGCACCACGTATAAAAATCCGGCTTCATCCGGGTTTCCGGATAAATACTTGTTATTGTACACCTCAAAGCAGTGGGGAATGTTCACCCCTGCCGGGCATGGCATACAATACCGGCAGCCGGTGCAGCTGACTTTCATCAGTTCCCGGTACTTCTTCTCAACGCCTGCAATCAGCTGCAGTTCCAGCTCAGTCAGGGAGTTTGGATACGCTTCGCCTGCAACCCGGAGATTCTCTTTTACATGGGATTCTTCATTCATCCCGGAGAGGACCACGGTAACCTCGGGATGATTCCAGATCCACCGGAGAGCCCATTCAGCCGGAGTTCTCCTGGTCCGGGCATGATCCCAGATCTCTTTCACCTCGGGTGGGACCGGATGTGTCAGGTTTCCTCCCCGAAGGGGTTCCATAATCATTACCGCAAGGCCCTTTGATGCCGCATATTCAAGACCTGCAGTTCCCGCCTGATTTTTTTCATCAAGATAGTTGTACTGAATTTGGCAGAAATCCCAGTCATAACCGTCAACGATGCGGTTAAAATCGCTCCCATGACCATGGAAAGAGAAACCTGCATGTTTTATCCGACCATCTGCCTTGGCTTCATCAAAGAATTCACGAATGCCCAGTTTTTCAAGTCTGTCCCATTCATCTCCGACCAGGTAATGAGCAAGATAATAATCGATCTGATCTGTCCGGAGTTTCTCCAGCTGGGCATTCAGGAACGTATCCATGTCCTCCCGGGTCTCGATAAGCCACGAAGGAAGTTTTGTTGCGATCTTTACCTTCTTGCGGTAGCCGTCCGCAAGGGCACGGCCCAGGAAGGGCTCGCTCTCTCCCATGTGGTAGGGCCAGGCCGTATCGACATAGTTTACGCCGTTATCAATAGCGTAGCGTACCTGTTTTGTGGCCCTCTCTTCATCAATCGATCCATCTTCTTTTACCGGGAGACGCATGCATCCAAACCCAAGTATTGAAAGATCGTCGCCGATTTTTGGGGCAGTTCTATATAGCATTTTCATTCTCCTGAATTTTGATTTGTTTCGCCGCGCTGTGACCGACTGCTCATAGAGAGACAAAAAGATAAGTTTTTCTGGCATTCATCTACGGGCAATTGTTCAATATTCAGTTCGTTGGAACTCTGATATTCCAATATTCACCCTACATCTTTCCAAAGAAGGATTCCAGCTTATCGAAGGGAATATAATTGTTGTCTCCGCCGTCGTACAGGTCAATATGCCTTGCTCCCGGAACAATTACAAGTTCTTTGGGTTCGGCGGCCATCTCATAGGCATCTTCACTGAAATACCTGGAGTGAGCATTTTCACCGATGATGAACAAAATTGGCCGTGGTGAAATCGTCTCAATATAGTTCATCAGCGGGAAGTTCATAAATGACATGCTGCTTGTTACGGTGAATGCTGCTCCTGCATTCGGATGATGTCCACGCTTCATTCCATAATATTCAAAGAATTCACTGGTAATCGGGTCTAATCCTTCCGGAATTGAATCGGCTGGTTCACTCGGGAATCCGTCAGGTAACAATGGACTGCCATTTTCAAAGTCGTTCCATCTCTGCTCGCCAAGCTGAACCAACGTCTGGGCACGCTCGTCATCAGTCATCGAGTCTTCCCATCCCTTTCGTATCATTCTGCTCATATCGTACATGCTTGTAGTTGCTACTGCTTTGATACGGGGGTCAACCTGGGCTGCAGTGACGGAAAATGCTCCGCTCCCACATATACCAATAGCTCCGATCTTATCTCTGTCTACGAACGTGCGTGTGCCCAAAAAGTCTACTCCTGCGCTGAAGTCTTCAACGAATATATCCGGAGAGGAGATATGTCTTGGTTCTCCACTGCTTTCTCCGTTATACGATTCATCGAACGCAATGGCAACGAATCCTCGTTCTGCCATGTTCTGTGCGTAAATACCGGCGCCCTGCTCTTTTACCCCACCGTACGGCGTTCCGATAACAAGTGCCGGATATTGTTTCGACGTGTCGATATCCTTTGACAGGTACATATCCGCTGCAACGGTAATTCCGTATTTGTTCTTGTAGGATACGCTTTCTACCGTTACCTTTTCACTGAGTTCAAAGGTCTTTCCATTAGCTTCTTTTCCGGTTTCTGTCATTTCCATTTCTCCAATACATTGGAATTATATTACTCCAACCCTTGACTGACTGGTCGATTATATACGGTGGGGAGGTATATAATGATTATGAATGACTAGTCACTCATAAGGGGCAAAATAAGTATCCCTCCTGTCAGGCCAGTTCTTTCAAAACATCAAAACTGCCACTTAATGAATCATTCTAGACGGGTCACAGTCAATAACACCAAGATTTACAAATTCACCATAACAATTTTCTTCATTATCAAACAGAATGGTGAAATAATCCCCCTGGGTGGTGAAATCAATATCACCATTTTTCCAGCCTGAAATCAGATCTCCATCATTAAATGATAGCGGTTTATCCATTATTCCGCAAATATCGTAATCATATCTGCTGGCACGGACTGTATATGGCAGTCTGCTGATAAGCTCTCTGGCAGGTTCACTATCATTTAGTATTCCGGGGATGATCGTGCTGCCAAAATGCATATTGATCTTTGTTCCGTTCTGAATTTCACGAGTTTTCATATCGAATTTCCTTCATAAATTTAAATTGGTTACAATGTTCTGATGACCTTTGCCGGTACACCGGCCACAACTGTGTTAGGAGGAACATCATGCGTAACGACAGCAGCAGCTGCTACTACAGAGTTCTCTCCAACAGTTACACCGGGTAAAATAGTTGCAGCAGCACCGATCCATACATTCTCTTTGATCCAAATCGGAGTCGATATTAATTCCTTTCTTCGTGCCGGATCCAATGAATGATTGGATGTGATAAGATTGACTTTGGGCCCTATCTTAGTGTCATCTTCGATAGTTATGCCTCCTCTATCCATGAAGGTACAAGCGTGATTGATAAACACATTTTTGCCAAGCCTGATATTCCGTCCAAAATCCGTATAGAATGGAGGAGTTATCCTGGAGGATTCATCAACCTCAGAACCGGTCAATTCACTGAACAGGCTCCGTATTTCATCCTCATCATGAAATGAAGTATTCAGTCTGGTGGTCAGTTCCGCAGTACGAACCATCACTTCCCGTAATTTCGGGTATTCCGGATCATCTACAGAAACCGGTTCTCCAGACCTGTCACGTTCAAATATGTCTTTATGCAGCGGTTTTTCACTCATTAAAGCAGTCTCTCCGATCTATCCTCACTTCAGTTTATTGTACTCTTCATCTGCCACCGGTTCCAGCCATTCAGCAGGACCTGCGTCAATGTTTGTCTCTACGGAAAGGTGCACGAACCAGCTGTCATGTGCTGCACCATGCCAGTGTTTAATATTTGGAGCTATTGTCACTACATCACCGGGTTTCAGTTCCCGTGCAGGCTTCCCTTCTTCCTGATAGTACCCGCGTCCGCCTGTGACGAGCAGTATCTGTCCTCCCGGGTGCCTGTGCCAGTTATTTATGCATCCGGGTTCGAATGTCACATTGCCGATAGGGCAATTAAATTCATTGTCCCTTCCAACCAGCATGTTAAGCCATACTTTGCCTGAAAAATATTCGCTGAACATTGCCGGAAGCTCTTCTCCTTTTGGGAAGATTGTGCTTTCACGTAAATCTGATTTATCCATTTTCAGTTTCCTCCTTTTTTGAAGGTATCATTCACGTAATCTGTGGTGACTGACCACTCACTCAATTTAGTGTTAAAAATATATTAATTTTTGGCTAGTCCATCCCAGATAATCTGAAAACCATCCTCAATGATCTCATCTGTGTTCTGCGGTTTTGATTCCAGAATCAGGTTTACTACCGTCCTGTTAGACTGATATAACATTGATGTGACCAGTATTATGGGATAGTCCCTTAAATCCTCATTTGTTATTCCTTCTTTCACAAGCTCATTAAGGAATACATACTCTTTTGAGACTTCTTCACGTGTATAGCTCGTAATATAAGGGGAGGAGCAGAATTGCCCGACAAAAAGAAAATCATCCGGGTTGTTGAGTCCCCATTCGGTCATGTTATACCAGATTTTCTTAAGCTTATCATGAAAGGTGATCTGCGTCTGGAGGTCTTTCCCCATACTGCGGCTTAATTTTCCCTTCACATCAAAATACAGGGCATTGATCAGATCCTCTTTCGTAGGGAAATAATTGAATAACGTACCTGTGGCTACACCTGCCTCTTTTGATATCTGGGCAGTGGATGTTCCATGGAACCCTCTTTCCGTAAAGAGCTTCAGTGCCGATTGCAGAAGGGCTGCTTTTTTGTCTTCAACCTTTTCTTTCACGCATTATCTCCACAAATGACTGATTAGTCATTCCTGTAATGTATTTGATTTATAGTATAAATAGATTGTACATAATCTTAGCAAATTACTCAATAAAGCTCGAAATATATCAATTCCGGGAAGTATTACCAAACATTTTTGCGTATTTGTTTTTGATTCATTTTTTTCAGGTTTGTTCTGTATGGAGAGCTCCTGTCCTTATTCAGAAGAATAAAAAGCTGAAGCATGAATCTGAAGGGCACAGGATTACCGTAACTATCCAAAAATCAGGTCCAAAAATGACAGATAGATTCAGGAGCATTAAGAATTTGATTGATTCTATATATCTTTTGTAATGACTTGAAAAAAGAAAAGAGGTCTAAACCTCACGTTTCTATGCTGTCGATGGGATCCGAACCCACGACCTCCAGATGTCTCAGATAAAGCGCTCCGAAATTGCTCAAACCCTATGAGTCTGGCGCCCTAACCAACTAGGCCACGACAGCATATAATCTCGCACACAATGTGCACAATAAGAACGCTGGATGTCGTATTAAAACTTCTGATATTGATTTTTCTCTCTATTGTGGTAGGGATATCAGGCGGGGTTAATTTTCCAATCCCTCTTTTCCGGTAAGTGTTTGCCGATTGGTTTATTTCTCCAGCTACTGCCTGTTTTCCCTGACTTGTGTGAGCTGATACAGATATTTCCAAAATGGGCAAATGCAAAGAAACTGATGATAGTGATCCGAATGGTAAAAATAATTAAATAAAATAGCACGAGCAGAAGGGTTTTTCCCCCTCTCCTACTCTGCCCTGTTCTGCGTCTGTGAGATGTATACACTCACCGCAGCAGATATTGCCGCCGCTTCCTTGCCGTGGCGCAGCGAGTCTGCCAGAGTCTGCATGCGTGTCTCTTCTTCACGGAGATACCTGCTGAGATTTTCCTTTACATGCTCTTCCTGCAGGAAATGGGTGTGGGTATCCCCCGCGATGAAATGGCGGTTATTCATGATTGCGTGGTGGAGCGGCAGAGTTGTTTTCACCCCGAGAATGACATACTCAAAGATTGCCCTGCGCATGCGCTCGATAGATTCTGTTCTCGTTCGGCCCCAGCCGCAGAGTTTTGAGATCATCGAGTCATACATTGGCGGAATGGAATACCCCATGTGGATGCCGGAATCCACCCGGATTCCCGGTCCCCCCGGAGAGCGGTAGCGGACAATTTTCCCCGGATCTGCCTGGAAATTGTTGAGCGGATCCTCCGCATTGATCCGACACTCGATTGCATGCCCGTTCAGTGTGATGTCATCCTGTGCAAAGGAGAGTTCTTCACCTGCAGCAACAGCAATCTGCTGGCGTACCAGGTCTATGCCGGTCACCATCTCAGTGACCGTGTGTTCGACCTGCAGACGGGTGTTCATCTCCATGAAATAATATTCCCCGTTTGCATAGAGGAATTCCACGGTGCCCGCATTATAGTATCCTGATGCCTCGGTAACCTTCAGGGCTGATTCTGCCATTCGTTCCCTGAGTTCATCGGTCATAATGGGGCAGGGCGCTTCTTCCACCAGCTTCTGGTGACGTCGCTGGATGGAGCATTCCCGGTCATACAGGTGAACGCGGTTCCCGTGCTGATCTGCAAGTACCTGGAATTCAATGTGCCGTGGCTTGACCAGATACTTCTCAATAAATACCGTGGAATCACCGAATGCCGATGCCGCAATACGCATGCCCTTCTCGATTGCTTCCTCAAGGCCTGCCTCATCTTCCACGATCTGCATCCCGATACCGCCACCTCCGGCAGATGCCTTGACAATCACCGGGTAGCCAATATCTGCAGAGATCCTCTTTGCCTCATCAAGGGTTGTGACTCCGTCCGGTGTGTAGGGCAGTACCGGAACCCCTGCCTCCTCCATCATATGTTTGGAGCCCAGCTTTGATCCCATCGCCTCAATGGATTTCCAGGACGGGCCGATGAATGTCAGCCCCTCCTCATCGCACCGGTGCGCAAATCCACTATTTTCGGCAAGAAATCCATATCCGGGATGAATGGCTTCAGCACCGCTCTTCTTAGCGATGTCAATGATGCGCTCCTGATTCAGGTAACTCTTCGACGGATGCGCTTCACCCACCAGAAACGATTCATCTGCATACTTCACATGGAGGGAATGTTTGTCCGGTTCAGAGTAGATGGCAACGGTCTCAATCCCCATCTCGCGGCAGGCACGCATCACGCGGATAGCAATCTCTCCGCGGTTTGCAACAAGCACTCTCTCGAAATATGTCATTCAATCACCAGCAGGACATCCCCGTTCTGGACGGCGTCACCTGCATCGACAAAGATGTTGGTGACTTTTCCGTCTATCGCTGAAACAATGGGGTTTTCCATCTTCATTGCTTCAAGAACGACGAGTGTGTCTCCTTTTTTTACTTCAGCACCGATTCTGGTCTCTACCTTCAGGACCATGCCCTGGATATTTGATGTGACTCCCCCTTTTATCGCGGTCCGGGGAATCTGTTTTGCGCCGGTAGGGGTGACAGCACCGACTTCACCACCATCAACAGAGAGAATGCGCACTGCAAAAATTTCTCCGTCAACCTCAACATCCATGGAACTGGGTATGACTCCTGCGGGCGCTGCTCTGGCATCCACCATCCGCGGGATTTCCTCCGGTACCCGCTCACCACGCAGAAATGACGGGGCAATTGCCGGGTAGAGAATATAGGTGAGGATATCCTCGTCTTTTGTGACAATCCCCTCTTCCCGCGCCTCTGCGGCCATCTTCTCATAGGCAGGTTCAAGGAGGTCACCGGGTCTTCCGGTGAAAGGCTCCTCATCACCGATAATGAGCGTACGGATCTCATCTGAGATGGGGCCGGGAGGTTTTCCATAGAGGCCAAGCACGTAGTCCTTGACTTCTTTTGTCACATTGGAGTAGCGCTCTGCACCCATCAGGACATTAAGGACCGCCTGAGTGCCTACAATCTGGCTGGTGGGTGTAACCAGTGGCGGATACCCGAGATCCTTTCTCACCTGTGGTATCTCCCTGTGGACTTCTTCAATCCGGTCCAGTGCGTCCTGTTCCTTGAGTTGTGAGACCAGGTTTGAGATCATACCGCCCGGCAGCTGGTAGATGAGTACGTCACTGTCAATCCGTTCAGATATGGGATTTACCAGTGTCCCGTACTTGTCCTTGACCGCAAGACAGATATCTCTCACCGGCCGGAGTTTCATCAGGTCAATCCCGGTATCGCGCTCTGTTCCGATGAGACTTGCTACGATACTCTCCGTTGGAGGCTGGGATGTGCCCATTGAAAATGGTGACATGGCGGTATCCAGGATGTCCACGCCTGCCTCAATTGCGGCCTGATAACTCATTGGTGAGATGCCGCTTGTTGAATGACTGTGCAGGTCTACCGGGATGTCAATCTCCCGCTTTATGCCGGTGATGAGCTGACGGGCCTCTTCCGGCATAATGAGGCCTGCCATGTCTTTTATGCAGATAGAGTCACATTCGTGTGCATACAGGTCCTTTGCCAGTTCAATGAATCCTTCTGTGGAGTGCACCGGGCTGGTGGTATATGATATTGTGCCCTGAAGGTGTGCACCGATATTTTTAACCGCATCCATTGATTTTTCCATGTTGCGGAGATCATTGAGTGCATCAAAAATCCGGAAGATGTCTACGCCGTTTCTGCCGGCAGCCTCCACGAACTTTTCCACTACATCGTCCGGGTAATGGCGGTATCCGACAAGATTCTGCCCGCGCAGAAGCATCTGTATCGGTGTGTTCGGAAGTCCTTCTTTTAAGGTGCGCAGGCGCTGCCACGGGTCATCGTTGAGGAACCGTATCGCGCTGTCGAATGTCGCGCCTCCCCATGCTTCTACAGAGAAGAATCCGACAGAATCCATGGCATGCGCCAGTTCTGTCATGTCCTCTGTTTTGAGGCGGGTTGCAATCAAAGACTGGTGTGCATCCCTCAGGGTCGTGTCGGTAATTTTTACAGGATTGGCAGTACTCATAAAACACCTCTAAAGGGCAGGATATTGATATTGTCGAGCCTTTAGTAAGTTGCCCCTGACTCTATAAATACCCAGCGAAAGCTGCGAAATCGGCGATAATTATGAGAATTGAACCAAAAAAGGCGATTGTGTCTGTTTTGGTGGTATGAAACGTGGGGGTGAATGTCCCCCCTCCCTGGTAGCCCCGTGTTGCAAGTACAAGTCCCTGTTCCCGTGCCCGGTAGATCTGCATAATTGTGAGGGTGAAACCAAGGGGTATCAGATCATAGACCGGTCCCCTGCTGCCTTTCAGACGCAGGGCATTTCTGATGTCACGGATGTCTTTTTCGATGCGTCTGAGAGAGGAGACAGCCATCTCCGCGGTCAGACCGAGGTCAAATCCGATGCGATCACCGAATGCCCAGACTGCAGTGTTCATCAGGTCCCCCTCGCGTCCGCGCCCGAATGCCCAGAATGCGATGAGGGTGACAACACTCATCCTGAATCCATATGATATGCCGTCACCTCCGAATGCTTCCGTGAACCCGGCGACAATGATAATGGCACCAAAGATCACGGTAGCTGCCTGTCTCCCCGGGAGGTTGCGTTCGCCGCGGGCCACGACTGCCCACCAGACGGCCACCAGCACCGCGCCGAAGACTGAACTGAAGGCGGCACATGAAAGGAGGAGGGTTGCCCCGATTCTCAGTCGTGCATCCTGCACAGGGCTACCTCCGCATCCTGAATTCTGATATTCATAGGGCATGCCCCTTGTTCGAGAGCATAGCTCAGATACCGTGGTGCACCTTTCCATGCCGGGATGGCATCAGGGACTCTCCCCCGGTAGACCAGTGTATTATTTTCTATCTCCCAGATGAAATCCGCAGCCGGGAGTACTGCCTGTTCATGGGTGAAAATGATGGTGAGGGGGTGTTTCCGTTCTTCAATAGTGGTGCAGATTCGGGTCTTCTCCCTGCAGTCAAGTCCCGCAAAGGGTTCGTCCAGTATTACCACATCCCATGATCCGCTGAGGAGGCAGGTCAGGTGCAGACGCTTGAGTTCACCCCGGGACAGAGTGAGTGTCTTTGTATTTTGCCTGCCAGCAAGTCCTGCCTTTAAGA
This sequence comes from Methanogenium organophilum, assembly GCF_026684035.1. NCBI lineage: Archaea > Methanobacteriati > Methanobacteriota > Methanomicrobia > Methanomicrobiales > Methanomicrobiaceae > Methanogenium > Methanogenium organophilum. The sequence goes on along the minus strand of NZ_CP113361.1, from coordinate 249,680 downwards.
GAATCTCGCTTTCCGGAAGATGCCAGGAATGGATTTCGTCTTTAACAAGGAATCCTGTCACGTGGTATTCCGGGAACTGCATAGAAAGGGTGAGATGTGTTCTGCCGTCTCGAATTATTCTTCCGGATGCGGGTTTAAGAATGCCTGCAAGGGCAGATGCGAGTGTTGTCTTCCCGCTTCCTACCGGCCCGGTAACTAAGTGTACGCCTGTATTAAACACACCATTCGCTGTGAGTGTCCATTTGCCACGAGAGACAGAGAGATGCTCTGCCGTCAGATGCATCCTGCGATCCTCCATAATGATGGGTACATCTCTGTATTATACAGGTGACTGAACGTCTCTTCCGGGGTGCCGATGTATCGGGGGTGGCCATGCTCAAAGTATATCACACGGTCAGCACGGGATGCGGTATCCATATCCTGCGTGCACTGAAGTACACAGGGAGCGGGCCGACGCTGAATCATAGTTTCAAGGTTTTCTGCTGCTTTTCGGTCCAGGTGAGTATCAGTCTCGTCAAGGATGAGTATCTCAGGAGGGAGTGCAAGGGCTGCTGCACATGCTACGAGAACCTTCTCCCCGCCGGAGAGGGTATGGGTTGCGCGGGAGCTGAGGTGGGAAATCCCCATTTCTGAGAGCACGGCACAGGCAGCCGGTTTGATCTCGTCTGCACGAACTCTTCCAAACCGGAGGGCCGATGCCACTTCATCGGCGACGGTCCGAAATACGAGATTGTTGTCCGGAACCTCACCCACCCATCCGGTATTGACCGCACGTGGTTCTTTGCCTGATATGGTGACAGTTCCTCTCTCCGGAAGTTCGATGCCTGCACATAGTTTCAGGAATGTAGTCTTCCCGCTCCCATTGGGGCCGATGATTGCAGTGTGTCCCTCTCCGATACGGAGGTACTCAATCTCCAGAAATCTGTGGTGCAGATTCTCCACCTGAATCATCAGATACGTTCTCCGATAATATACGTAGCAATTCCTTTGAGTGCATCGCCTGCAATGAATGGCACCACGCCGAGAAGCACTGCCTGTGTCAATGCCATACCGGTGGAGTATGACATCCAAGTGATGCCAAAGAGGTATATAATGAGCGTTGCAGCAGTAATTCCACCTGCACGGATAATTCTGTTCTCCTGTTCATATGCAAAACCCGCCACAAGAACTGCAGGGAGAAATCCAATCAGGTATCCTCCTGTTGCCCCCATGAGGACACCGATTCCCGCAAGTCCGTTATGGAAGACCGGCATATTCAGAATGCCCAGAAGCAGGTATACAAAAACCGGCAGAACAGCATACCGGCCCATCACAACTGCGGCGAGCAGAACAAAAAACGTCTGCAGGGTTACCGGTACCGGGGGAATGGGCAGGGATACCCATCCGCCCACGGCAATCAGGGCCACAAATGCGGCTGTCAGTGATATGAGGTGGCTTCTCTTTTCGTTACCGTACATGTCAACCCAATATTGTAGGGTGGTTGACAAGAAAAGGATTCAGGCCGGGGTACAGTCCCCGGAGAATATTCGCTCGACCCTGCCGTTATCGCGCCGCACAATCAGGGCGCCATATTCATCAATGTCAATAGCCACTCCCTCAAAGGATTTCCGGGGAGTTTTAATCTTTACGCGTTTATCCAGTGTCAGGGAGAGACTTTTCCATTCACGCACAATCGAATCGTATTCTCCTGCTTCAATCAGGCGGAAACGTCGTTCAAATTCACGCAGCAGGTATGCGAGGAATTTCGGCCGGTCAATGGGTTCGCCATATTCTGCCTGGAGTGAAGTTACAGGGGTATTCAGGTTGGCGGGAAGGGCCTGGGGCGGAACGTTTGCATCAATGCCTATTCCCAGAATGCAGTGCTTTACGTCTTCTGCTTCTGCTGATATTTCGAGCAGGATACCCGCGACCTTTCGGTCGCCAATATAGATGTCATTGGGCCATTTGATGAGGGCCCCTATCCCGTAGAGTTTCCGAATGGTCCGGACAAGGGCGATGGAACTTGCCATTGTCACCATAAATACATGGTCAATAGGAATCTCCGGTTTCAGGATGACCGTTGTCCAGATGCCCCCCTTTGGGGATGCCCATGGTCGTCCGAGACGCCCGACGCCACCCGACTGCTCTTCGGCGATGACCACCGTTCCGTTCAGTTCTGCTATCGGTTTCTTCGCGCACAATTCCTTTGCAACAGCGATAGTGGACGGAATGGAATCAAAATATTCAAGCTTCTGTCCAATGACGTCTGTCTTCAGGTGTCGTTTAACTTCATATGGAAGAAGCCTGTCCGTACGACTAATTAACTGGTAGCCTGCAGGTCGGGATGCTTCGATCTGATATCCCAGTTCCCGGAGCTCTTTAATGTTTTTCCAGATTGCTGACCTAGTTACGCCTGTCTTTTTACTGATCTCTTCACCGGAGACAGGTTCTCCTGCCTCTTCCAGAATACTGAGTATTTGGTCTGCGGTCGTGTTCATGTATATCACTTCTTTGCGGCCACGGCTTCAGTGGGAAGGGGACATGGGTCTTTGCCGCAGACCTGTTTTAAGATAGTCGACTGGTGTTCCATAAGAGTCGCAAGGTCAAAGATGCCGGTGATATCCACCAGCCCGATGGCGGCGATAACCTCTCCGTCTTTGTCATGTACCGGGGCAACAACAACCGGCACATTTGCATATGGTCCGCTTTTTGGAACGGTTTTGATCAGATGGTTTTTCCTCATTGCAATTTCAAGAACCGGTCCGGTATATGCATCATCAATCACCATCCCGTTCTCAATCCTTACTCCGGGATTGTTCAGGGACCGTGCTGTTACCGGGAGGCGGTTTATAATGTCATGGATTGTGAGAGCAATCCCGACAAGGTCACCTGCGTCTGAATCTGCGGAGATGATATATTCACTCATAGAAAACACCTGAAAGTTCCGTACTAAAAAGATAGAATGGCTGAATGTTAAAATAATGTTTCGCTTTCACAGGTGCAAATATGGCGCAAAAACCCGCGTGATGGATATTCATGGATGGTTGTTACAATGAGTGTCCCCTTTCCCACCGGATAGGCGACCATGATTGCCTTCCCGTCATCTGTTTGTGCCAGCACCTCACCTTCCGGATCCTGTATGTAGCCGTCACAATCGATTTCACTGGTATCAAAATCTTCAAGGATGGTTGCAAGGGGGTTTTGTTCGTCAACTGTTACGGGACTCGCGAAGTATTCACTCACATAGGTGACCGGGACCGGAAGCCAGTCATAACGATCATGTTCTGTTGACATCGCGCCGAAGACAATGACCCGTCCTCCTTTTTTCAGAAATTTATTAATTCTCCCGGATGATGCCCTGAGTGCCGGGAGGAGACCTGAATATGCGGGGTTTCCGAATCCTGTCGGGATAATAAGGGATACCATATTTCCACGATAATACGGTGCCCCCATCATCTGTGGCGTTATCAGCTCACAGGTGATCCCGGTGTCTTCGATGTACCTGACAAACGGCACGGAACATTCCCATGCCAGCCCTGCTTTTTGTTTCATCCTTTGATTACTCCTATGGGGTTGAGGCGGGCAACTTTTGCTGATATACCCGCTTCATGGACAACTTTTACCACTTCAGCTGATGGTTTGTAGGCATCCGGTGCCTCCTCTGCGATAGAGCCTGCCGATGGGGCAAGAACGGTAATGCCGCTTCTGCCAAGCGATTCCTGGAGACTGTCACCTGATATTGTCTTCTTTGCCTGTGATCGGGAAAGGACACGGCCTGCACCATGGCAGGTGCTGCCGAATGTCTTCTCCATTGCTCCGTCTGTCCCTCTCAGGAGATATGACGAACTGCCCATGCTTCCGGGAATAATCACCGGCTGGCCGATTGCATCACAGCCCGGCGGCAGATCATGGCTCCCCGGACCAAATGCGCGTGTGGCGCCCTTCCGGTGTACGCAGAGTGTTGTGCGTGTCCCGTCCACCACGTGCTCCTCAATCTTTGCCACATTGTGGGTCACATCGTAGACAAGTGGCATATCCTCCGTTGAGAGAGAAAATGCGCGTGAGAGAACCTCCCGAGTCAGGTGGGTAATCATCTGCCGGTTGGCCCATGCATAGTTTGCGGCGCATGCCATTGCGGAAAGATATGCCTCTCCTTCAGGGCTTGTGAGGGGTGCACAGGCGAGCTGTTTGTCTGCGAGAGGAATGCGGTATTTCTTTGCCGCACCCTCCAGAACCTTCAGGTGGTCTGTGCAGATCTGGTGGCCAAGCCCCCGTGATCCACAGTGAATCATGATACATATCTGCCCTGTCTCAATACCGAATGTCCGCGCAGCCTCTGGATCAAAGATCTCTTCCACACACTGGACTTCAAGGAAGTGATTTCCGGAACCGAGGGTCCCGCACTGTGGTCTGCCGCGTTTGCGTGCCTTCTGGCTGACGTGGGATATGTCGGCTCCTTCAATACACCCCTGTTCCTCACACCAGAGGAGGTCGCGTTCTGTACCATAACCTTCCTCTATTGTCCATCTGGCGCCTTCTGTCATTATCCGGTTGAGTTCATGGTCTGACACTGTCACACAGCTTTTCGTTCCGACACCAGTTGGGATAGTGTTATAGAGTTCCTGCAGTACCTTTTTCAACTGACCGAGGTCACTGCGCTGAAGTGGGGTTGTTATCAGGCGGACACCGCAGTTGATGTCAAATCCGACGCCGCCGGGCGAGATTATGCCTTCATCCATGGTGAAGGCCCCGACGCCGCCGATGGGAAAGCCGTATCCCCAATGAATATCCGGCATGGCGAGCGAGTTCCTGCAGATGCCGGGAAGGGTTGCGATATTTGCAAGCTGACGCACCGCACCTTCTTCCAGCGTCCCCATCAGTTGTTGAGAGAGATAAAACCGGCCCGGCACCCGCATGCCCGGAACGGTGTCGATGGGAACCTCCCATTCATATTCTCCCCTCTGAATTATTTTTTCCATCATTGTCTGCTATACTCCACTATACGTCAAAGAGAACCAACGTACACCATCCTTCGTCAGTCCTTGTAATCTCCATTCCGGAGAGCGATACCCCTTTCACTTCGGTCCCCCCTGCGTGTTTTTCCCTGTTGAAGGGTTCCCCGAAGAGTTCTGCTGTAAGACCGGACGAAGTAAAGATAACTTCTGCCCGGCAGAGTGCCACACATTCGACCTCCGCATAAAAAAGGATTTCTGAGAGAAATTCATGAAGCATATGGTTTTTGTCATTTTCAGTGAGAGAAAAACGGATACTGACATTTCCTTCGCCAGAGGATGGAAACATAATTGAAAACAACGCCCGTGCTGATTCTTCAAAGAGTGCCTTCTCAGTTGCACCGCAAACATGCATCAGAACGTCAGCCGTGTGTTCTTGTTCAGAAAATGGCATCTACGCTTCCTTTGAATTTTAGAGATAATTACAGTATGCAGGAACCATGTCCATCTCTATCCGGTCAAGGTACCGTGCCTGGTACATGGAGACGTAAATAATATTATCGCCAACATATATTTCATAATCCGATGGTTTAGGGGATTTCACCGTAGTGGACAGAAGTACTGGTCCTCCACAGGAAGTACATACCCTAAAATCAATATTTTTCTGAATAATATAGGATTTGACGTCATCAGAGACAATGATATCATGCCCTGCAGCACAATTGCCCTCGCAGCGTTCCATATCTCTAAGTGGTTGATTATCTGGGTAAAAATAGGTTTTGTTGGGACATCGGCTTATACTGCTTGTACGAGAGTGCTGACCATGTCGGTATACTTGTCCCTGAGTGTATAGACACTGGTGGAATTGTCATTTTTCTTCTGCACGCTGAGAATCCCGATTCGTGATGCTACCGTCCCAATCATCGATGCAACGGACTGAAGAGTAATGGTAAACTTTGTTTTCAGTTGTTCAAATGCTTCTGGAATAGTAACAGATCTGGTTTTTATAAAGATGCTCAGAAGTTCATGCCGAATCCCCGATGTGTCCCGTTTTAGATACCCCTTTAAACGGCGCTCTATCTCATGCTTCAGATCAGACGCAGATCGCATACACGCTCATTTGAACGAATTGTATTTAATTTTATCGAATCGATATTGATTAATCATGATAAATGTCTGTCTCGAACGTAAACAAAATATTCTGGCGCAAATCCGCGTCATACTTTTCATATTGCCTGTAATAGGTGAGGAATCCGGCATGCCTTCCGTGTATTAGGCATTATATTTAATCTCTTTATTTCAAATATTCTAATGTATGAAATTTTTCACCTATGATATCAGTAAATACACGGTCAGGCAACTTGTTGCCCTTCCGGTTGCGTTACTGGTAATCTCATTTCTTTTCCTGGGGTTCAATACCCTTACGACAGGTATGCCTGTTGACCCGGGAATTGACTTTGCGGGTGGTGTTGCTGTTACGATACCACAGTCAGCAGACACTCCTGCAGATCTTGAGGCATATTTCTCCGGCTATCCTCTGAAGAGTGTCGGAGAGGGGGTAAATGGCGGTTATTATGTGGTCTTTGAATATATGCCGGATGAGGATTTCCTCACGTTGTCTGAGCTGATCAATGATCGGTATCCTGATGCGAAGGTCGATCAGATTGGAGAGACATTTGGGAAAACGCTGCAGGCACAGGCGCTCTGGGCACTCCTCTTCTCATTCATCGGAATGGCCATTGTCGTCTTCATTGTCTTTAAAAACTTTGTTCCGTCCGTTGCAGTGGTAATCTCAGCACTATCTGATATTGTCATCACAGCGGCACTTATGGATATCGTTGGCATTACCCTTACACTGGGGACAACTGCCGCCCTCCTGATGCTGATCGGTTATTCGGTGGACAGTGACATTCTGCTGACGACCCGTGTTCTGAAACGGAAAGGCAAGTTTTCCGAGAAGATGCAGGGTGCATTTCGTACCGGGTTTACCATGACCTCAACCACTATCAGTGCAGTTGCGCTCATGTTTGTTGTCTCATGGATCGGACAGATTGACGTTATTCGGGATATTTCCGCAGTCCTGTTGATAGGACTCTTTGTTGACCTGATGAATACCTGGATGCTGAATGCAGGGATATTAACAGCGTATGTAGGGGGTGACAAACGATGAGTGATGATAATTCCGGTGGATTAATTAAGACACTGAAAGACTGGCGTGTTGCTCTGATGCTCCTTTTGGTGGTTTTCTCGATTGTGAGTATCTATGTCATTCCCCCGGGTGTATCCAACGGGATGACCGGAAACCTTCAGCTGGGACTGGATCTTGAAGGTGGTTCATGGATTCAGCTGTCATTCCAGTCCGAAGTTGTCCGGTTTGATACTGATGAAGATCCGGAGATCTTTGCGGCACGCATTGGAGAAGCACTGGACGCTGAGGTATTCCTCTTTGAAGAAGACCGGCTGGAGATACGGGCGCCGTTTAGCCGCGAAGAACTGGAAACGGTCTTTGAGGAGAACGGAGCAACAATCGTCACCTATGAAGATGGGGTCTCACCGGATACGGCTGACCAGATTAAGCTGATTTTAGAGAATAAGGTCAATAATCTCGGGACAAAGGATGCCCGTATCAATACTATCACCGGTCTGAATGGTGTGACCCAGTACATCAGGCTTGAACTTGCCGGCGTTGACATCGCAACGGCACAGGAGATCGTTGGTTCGCAGGGTAAGTTTGAAATTCGGATTGAGACAACCGGGAATGAGACTGAGCATGTGCTCTATGGGGATGCCATCAAGAGTGTGTCAACACCGACACAGGATCCGCCCGGCAGCGACGTCTGGGGAGTCGGTTTTACCCTCACTGAAGGTGGTGCCGCTGCCTTCCGGGACGCTGCCATTACCTATGGTGCCACGACCAATCCGGAAGCCCATGAGATCATGATGCTCCTCGATGATGAGATGGTCTACAGCGCGAGCCTGAACCCCACACTGGCAACAGAGCTGAAGACGGCTCCTGTACGTGAACTTCGTGCAACGACCGGGTCTGGCGAAGAAGGTCTGGAAGACGCAAAAACGCTTGAAATTCACCTGCGCGCCGGTGCACTGCCGGTTGATGTGGAGATTGCCGGATCAGGTACTGTCTCTGCAAGTCTTGGTGAACATTTCAAGGTAATGTCAGTAATTGCGGGTCTTCTGGCTCTCATGGCTGTCGCTGCAACGGTATACTACTGGTACCGCGAACCGGCGATTGTGCTTCCGATGATTGGAACGAACATCGCAGAGATCATTATTCTGCTGGGTATCGCGACCTATCTTCAGCAGCTGGACCTTGCAAGTATTGCCGGTCTGATTGCTGTCCTGGGAACGGGTATTGACCAGCTTGTGGTGATCACCGATGAAGTCATCTATGAAGGCCGGGTTCCGTCGGAGAATCTCTATCTGAAACGGTTTAACCGTGCGTTGGGCATCATTATGGTGGCTGCGTGTACAACGGTCATCGCGATGCTGCCGCTTGCTGTGATGGACCTTGCAAATCTGCGCGGATTTGCCATTATCACTATCCTCGGTGTGCTGATTGGTGTGCTCATCACCCGTCCTGCCTATGGAAAGATCATTATGGCAATCCTTTCCAAAAAACCGGGTGACCGCTGAACCTGCCGTCACCCATCACAATACTTATATCTCTCTTTTTCTCACATTTGCATGAGGATCTATTATGGCAAAACCAGTATTGATGGACTTTTTCGCAGTATGGTGCGGACCCTGTAAGCTTCAGACTCCCGAACTTGAAAAACTCAAAGAGATGATGGGAGATGCAGTCGAAATAAAAAAAATCGATGTGGACGACAATCTCGAACTTGCACAGAAGTATGGTATTATGGTTGTGCCGACGCTGGTGATTGAGAAGGACGGGGAGATTAAGGAGCGTCTGGAAGGAGTTACTCCGGCCGATACGCTTAAACGCATGCTCGAACCCCTGACAGAATAGACCGGCATGACTCCGGAGGAACAGAAGGCTGAACAGATTATAACCCATTTAAAGAGGTCATATGGTACCATTGAGTGGTGGCCGGGCGATCCTGAAGAAGTGATGATCGGCGCTATACTGACTCAGCAGACACGCTGGGAAAATGTTGAGATCGCACTGAGGCGTCTCCGTGAAGCTGGTGTCTGTTCTCTCAGGGGAATAGATGAGGCTTCTGACTGTGCTCTTGAGCACGCGATTTTTTGTACCGGGTTCTACCGGATAAAGCGCGATCGGCTGAAATGTCTTGCACGTACGGTATTATCCAACGGTGGAATAGAACAATTACGGGAATACTCCACACCGCGTCTGCGCGCCTTTTTTCTTGCAATAAAAGGCATTGGGCCGGAAACTGCGGACAGTATTCTTTGCTACGGGTTTAATCGGCCTGTCTTTGTTATTGACGCTTATACACACCGTATCTGTGCCTGTGCAGGAATATCTCTGAGGGGTGAAGACCTGCAGGCGCTTTTCCAGCGTATGTTGCCTGAGGACTACCGGGCACACCGGCAGTGCCATGCCTGGTTTGTTGAGTATGCAAAAAAATACTGTATCAAAAAGAGGTGTAATGAATGCATGATATCGAATTTCTGAATATTGGGACGCGACTTCATCAGGAAGGACTGGTGTCGTCGGTATTTGGCAATCTCTCCCGGCGCGTGGAGGGTGGGTTTGAAATTACGCCGACAGGTTCGTTTCTGGATGTACCTGCCCGGTCGGTATTTGTCTCGGATGAGGGAATTGCAGGTACAGGCGCATCCAGTGAATATCGTGTCCACCTGCAGGTGTACAGGCGAACGGATGCAGCAGCCATTGTACATGCACACCCCCCGTATTCTGTTGCGCTTTCCCTCTCCCGTGATACTATCATTCCCGCAGACAGTGAAGGAAAGATGCTCTTACCTACCATTCCTGTTGTAGATGGGGAGCCGGGTACGGATCTTCTTGCAGAAAATATCGGGGCCGCTCTTGTCTCCGCACCCCTTGTTGTCGCACGGGGTCACGGAACCTTTGCGCGTGCGGATACCCTTGTGAAAGGATATATACTGACTGCTGCAGCTGAGCATGCCGCCCGAATACTGTCTATTGCGGCGGCCTCTGATTTTTGAGGCTCTGGATCTCCCTCCTGAGCTCCTGCTGGTTTGCAAGCATGATGTCACTCAGGATGCCGAACATAAAGACCTGAATTCCTCCCATTATGAGAAGGGCGGTAAGGATGGTTAACGGCAGGTGTTCAATGTCGTTGAGCCATTCAAAGACTACATAGATGCCTGTGAGAGCACCCAGAATGGTGATGACGCCGCCGATCATCCCGAAATAAAACATCGGGTTGCTGCGTTTTGCAAGGCGGTATAGGGTGGAGATGATCTTTGCCCCGTCATGGAACGGCCGGAGTTTTGTCGCTGTGCCCGGCCGTTTAACATAATGAACCGGGACTACCGTTATTTTCTGCTGGTTGCGGATTGACTCGGACGATATTTCGGTCTCAATGCCAAATCCCTCTTCCCGGAGGTTCATCTGGCGGATACTTTCAAGGGTGAATGCCCGATATCCTGAGAGAATATCTGCCAGGTAGCGCCCATGGGCCATCCGGAAGAGATCATTGATTACCTTATTCCCGAAGAGATTGAGGCGTGACAGTGCACCTTTTTCCGGAAACTCCAGCCGGTTTCCGATGACATGATCACATCCTGAAAAGAGGGGTTCGATCATCTGTTCCGCATCCTCAGGAAGATAGGTCATATCCCCGTCCAGCATCAGGATATAGGGCCTCCGGAAGTATCCTATGCTCTCGATGATGGCGTTACCCTTGCCGCGTGACTGCTGCAGCACTACCTCAGCACCGGCTTTTTCTGCAATCTCTGCAGTCCTGTCAGTACTGTTGCCATCCATGACAAAAATATCTGAATATCCCTGTTCCCTGAACCGGGAAATGAGTTCTCCGATTGTCGGTTCCTCGTTAAGGGTCGGAATAAAGATACAGACCTGACTGCGGTCGATAACCATTGTATAAGGTTTGTGTCGCCACTCTATAATATTCTTGGAGGTTTCTGCGATTGTTATTTGTATATTGTTAGTGGTTATGTCCCTGCTGTTTCAGTACCTCTGATTTTTTAATGGAACAGTCCTCACACCGGAATTCAGGTTCAGGATCATCTGACCGGTCGTAGGTCTGCGTTTTAACCAGCCGGTATCCACGTGTTATTTTTCCGCAGTCCACACAGCATATATTCTCTTTTACTTCCCACTGTGCATCCAGCGTTTCTGAGGTAAAGATGAAGCGGTCAACCCAGAAGAAGATGAGACCACCGATCAGGTTTGCGACAATTGCTGCCGTAAGGGCGCCCATCGATGCAAGTATTATGCCAACCCCTGCGAGAATTGGCGTGGATAACTGCCATCTGACAAGGTATAAGCCATACCGTTTGAGGTTTACCTTCATTACCGGAAATTTTTGATTTATATATATATGAAACTCTTTTTTGAGGAAAGGTTATGCTTCCATGGAATCCCGTGATATTACGGTGTCTGTTGCGATTTCAATAATGTCGACTGTTATGGTATCCCCTGGGTGAATGAAACCATCTGAAAGGTCGATTCGAAGCAATTGATTATAATTCCATGTTTCACTGGACCCTCCCGTCCCTTTAAGATTTTTCACTCCATAATGGGCAGTAGAGATGAAATCATGGGTATTCAGGGTTTCAATGGTGCAGGGGAGCAGTTTGTCATTGCAATAGATATCTGCTGAGAGTTCCTGATTTTGATAATCCTGTTTTGCAATATTCCTCAGGAATACCTGACTTTCATATGTCGGTGATGAGGAGCTGATTGAGGTGATTTTGAATATAACCGGCGGTTCTGAGTATCCCCAGTTAAAGTCGGGGATGGAAAAAGACTGCAGGAGAATTATCGCGATAATTACGGTGATTGCCACAAGCAAAAGGGTTGCAGTCACCTGTGATGTCGCTCGTTCATTCTCCTCTTTCACACTGAAAAAAAGGAAAATGTTGGTGAAAAACGTTTCTATTTTTCCTCATACTCTTCGATGGCAAGTTGATACATCCAGTCGAGGAGCAGGGGGCACGTCAGCACTTCGCACTCTTCTTCACAGCAGATACAGGGGAGAAGTTCTCCTCCGGCAAGCAGAAGCGCCGGGTCTACTGCAGGTTTCTTTGCCTTCAGGAGGTAGGTTCTTTGTCCCTCCCTTCGATACTCAATTCGTTCAACTTTATCGTCGTCAAGGAGTCCTTTTACGACACGTGAGCATTTTCTGCTGTCAATGTCAAGCAGTTTCCAGAGTTCACTCTGAAGAACCCCCTCTGGATGCGATTGTATTTCCCTGAGTGCTCTTTCGGCAAGGTCTTTCATAGTATTAGCCTTTTCAGAGAATTGGTGCGATTGTCAGGATGTTGCTTCCCCTGATTACAACAGTTCCAAGTGTCCGTCCTCTCTGGCCATTTGTAAATTCGCTTGTCTGATCCATCTGGATATTGAGGTGCTCGTCAACTGCGACAAGCCGCCCCTGAAGCACCCGCTCATCGTCTTTAATTTCCACAGAAATCTGAGAATCTACCAGAGCGAATACTTTTTTGATCGGGAGGACAATACTGTTTACCATCTCCATTTAAGTGGTGTTATAAAATAGTTAAACTTTTCTTTGAACCATGGGCATAATGGGAGATATCTCCCATCTGCCAAGTATGTGAGGATCATATCCGCCCTACATAGTCACTGGATATTGATTTGAAACAGTTTTATTGTTTCATACATGATTCTGCTGATTCAATGATTTTTCTGCTTCCGACATAAATCGGTGTACGGTGATCCGGTTTTTCCGGCAAAATCGTAAGGAGGTCCTGCGTGCCATCGCTGATTGCCCCACCTGCCTGTTTTGCAATGAAGCCGATCGGGTTCCCTTCAAAGACCAGTCTCAGTTTTCCTTCGGGTTTCCCTACGACTGCCGGGTAGCAGTATACTCCGCCGTATGTCAGTATCTGGTGGAAATCAGCGACAAAGGATCCGGAATATCTCAGTTTCCCGCCGCTTTGTTCGCAGAGGCTGATGAAATCCTGATGTCCCGGAAGCCATTCATTCCGGAGGCCGCCGCTTCCGAAGAGCTTTCCCTCAGGCATCTGAATGTCCTCTTTCAGGAGTACAAAAATCCCTTCGGAATTCATGGCAAAGGTGAATACGCCATCTCCGACCGTGAGTGCCAGCACTGTCATTGGCCCGTAGAGCATATACATAGCAACGGCAAGATCCTCTCCCTTCTGCAGGGGGTCCCCGCCGCGGTATATGCCGATTATGGTGCCAACTGCGAGATTGACCTGAATCAGGGATGATCCGTCAAGCGGGTCCATCACCACTGAGTAATCGCCATATGCATCGGGAAACCGGACAATGTCTGCCTGTTCTTCTGAAGCGATTGCTTTTACAAATCCGGATTCCCCAAGAACAGAGATGATATGCTGGTCTGCCCATTTGTCAAGGGCTGCCTGCTCTTCTCCATAGACATTCTCTGTATCGGCATATGTCTGGTTGTCAATGAATGCATCCCGGATAGGAATGGACTGGTATGCGATGAGCTCAATGAGGTCTTTGAGCGGTTCTTCACATGCTGTTTCATCGAGATAGTGCCGCAGGGTCTTCATGCATCGTGATATATACGCAGTGGTAATTATCCATTCCCTTCTTTTCAGAGGTCAGTCCGTATTGGTGTTTTTTGTATCGGGCACTACGTTTCCTGATCTACGTTCTTCTTTTTTGTAAGTAAACTCGATTACGCCGTTTTTGAATGTTCTGGTGAGTGTTTCTGCGGCTCCCTCTTCTACCGGGTATGCCGCGCGGTAGATGACGCTTTCCGCATGTGCGGCGAGGTAGAGCACTCCATGGTGAAGAGTGTACCGGATTTCTTCCGGGGATGCGCCATAGAGATCTGCAGTGATTGTCACAATGCCATCGTGTTCATGGCATTCCGAAACCGGTTCACAGATGTCGGGGATCTCCTCACGTGATAGGCACCCGTCTTCCTCATCTGTCGGGGGGATATCTTTGGAGATAATGACAGAATATTCTCCGGGAGGTATCTCACCCCTGTTCACCGCATCTTCGAAGAGGCAGTACATGAGTTCAATGAATGGAATGGTTTGCCTGTCCTGTTTTTTTGTCATGTTACTACGTGTTTTGGTATCTTCAGGATTCCAGAAGGGCCTCAAGGCCCTCTGTTTGTTCCTTTATTGCCGGGAAATCCTTTTTCTTCTTCCCAAATGTTGATTCTCTGAGCGCTTTTCGGGCATTCTGCACAGCTTTATTGTCCTGATGGCCGAACCCTGCCCGGGTGAGGACAGATCCTGCCTTCTCAAGGAGAGAGCGTTCCTCCTCATTGTAGAGGAAGCCCCATGCAAGCCGTTCGTTCTTTTCGATAGCTTCCCTGTCAAGGGTTGCCTTGACTTTCTTCATCGCCGTATCGAAATGCTTCTTTGTCACCCGGACATTCGCGAGAGCATCGCTGCGTTCATGGTCGGCCTTTCCTGCCATGGCAGTAATGAACTCCCGCATTGCACCGAGTTTTGCCTCCCTGATCAGCGCTTCGATATCTGCACCGACATACCCTTCTGTTGCATCGACCAATGCCCCGATGTCAACATCCCCTGCAAGGACTGATTCATCATCGTTGAGGTACACGGCAAAGATCTTCCTGCGTGATTCCCTGTCGGGCGGGGGGACATAGACGACACGGTCAAACCTTCCGGGGCGCATCATCGCGTCGTCAAGCATATCCGGTCGGTTTGTCGCGCCGAGGATGGTGACGTTGTTGAGCTCTTCGAGTCCGTCAAGTTCGGTCAGGATCTGGCTGACCACACCCTCGGTAACATGGGACGAACCTTCGTAGCTGCCGCGCTTTGGGAGCAGGGAATCAATCTCATCGAAGAAGATGATTGATGGCGCTGCCTGGCGTGCCTTCCGGAAGATGTCACGTATTCCCTTTTCTGATTCACCGACCCACTTTGAGAGGAGCTCTGGGCCTTTTATGGAGATGAAGTTGCATTCACTCTCATTTGCGACTGCCTTGGCGAGCAGTGTCTTGCCAGTGCCCGGCGGACCGAAGAGGAGGATGCCGGATGGCGGTCGTGTGTCGAGGCGTTCAAATATCTCCGGGTACTTCAGTGGCCATTCTACCGCTTCAGTCAGTTCGGTCTTGATATCCTCAAGGCCGCCCACATCATCCCATGTGACCTCCGGAATTTCTACCATGACTTCACGCATGGCAGACGGTTCGACATTGGTGAGGGCTGCCTTAAAGTCGTCTTCAGTTACCCGCAGTGTTTCGAGGATCTCAAGCGGGATTTCCTTATCCATCTGGATGCCTTCCATTGTCTTGCGCAGTGCATGCATGGCGGCCTCCTTCACAAGCAGTGCGATGTCTGCACCGACAAATCCGTGGGTGGCTGCCGCATAGGGCTCAAGGAACTTCTTCCTTCGGCGTTCCTCATCCGTTACACCTTCACCTTCTGTGACATGTTCCTCATCCGTCGTCAGGGAGACTGACTCCAGGTCAAGGGGAACACCCCGGCTGTGAACCTGAAAGATCTCCAGACGTCCCTTTCTATCGGGGATTCCGATCTCAATCTCGCGGTCAAACCGGCCTCCGCGCCTGAGTGCAGGGTCAATATTGTCCGGCAGGTTTGTCGCGGCAATCACAATGACCTCGCCGCGTCCCTTCAGCCCGTCCATGAGTGCGAGGAGCTGGGCAACGATCCGCTGTTCTACCTCACCCTTTGTCTCTGCGCGCTTTGGGGCAATGGAATCGATTTCATCGATGAAGATGATGGTCGGTGCATTCTCCTGTGCCTCCTCAAAGACCTCCCGGAGTTTTCCCTCGGACTCCCCGTAGTACTTGCTCATGATCTCCGGGCCTGAGAGGGTGATGAAGTGTGCATCCACCTCGTTTGCAACCGCCTTTGCAATCAGTGTCTTACCGGTGCCCGGCGGGCCGTACAGGAGCACTCCCTTGGGCGGCTCAATTCCCAGACGGTCAAAGATCTCAGGGTGACGAAGCGGAAGCTCAATCATCTCACGGACCTGATCGAGCTCCCGCCCGAGACCACCGATGTCCTCGTAGTGGATATCAGGCAAATCCTGTGCCTTTTTTCCTTCCTTTGGGCTGTATGGCTCTTCTTTAAGTTCTACTTCTGTGTTCTGGGTGACAATGCCCACGCCCTTCGGGGAGAGTTTTGTGATGACAAAGGTGAGCGTTGTGCCCAGAAGAGCGACACGGAACTGCTGCCCTTCAACAACCGGGCGCCCTGCAATCATCCGGGCAAACGACTGTTCGAATCCGCTGAGACGAACCGGATGTGTCGGCTGAATGACCACCTTCTTTGCCTCGTTCACCTCGGCCTTCCGGATGGTAACCTTCTCATCAATGCCTATCCGGGCGTTGGTCCGGATATTGCCATCGACGCGGATAATCGCCCTTCCCCGGTCTTCAGGATATCCCGGCCATATGATGGCTGCTGCCTTCTCGCGTCCGCAAATTTCAATCACATCACCGCTTCGCAACCCGAGGGTGTTCATTATGTCTGTACTGATACGGGCAATGCCACGTCCTGCATCCTCATGTGCGGCCTCTTTTACGGTAACTTCTATAGGTGAATATGATGTCATTTCTGTCTTCTCCTCATGTATATTTACCAATAGTAAAGGTACGATAATATAAATAATTTTGCCATCGGGGTGAGGTCTCGGGGCCCGGCACCGCGGTCAAAGAGAAGACCAAAAAGAGTATCTTATATCACTGTTCTGATGATTCTGGCAGATTATTTGCCAAATTTGGTTTTTGAGATGATGGTAATCCCCGCTTCTGTCACGACTGCGTCAAGAGTCTGGTCTGTCGCTTCATGGGGAATCTGAACACATCTTTGTACAGCGAAGGCGACGCCCACGGTTGGGAACTGAGTGTGTTTTGAAAGAAACCGATCATAGTATCCGGCACCGTATCCAATGCGGTTTCCGGCATCATCAAATCCGAGAAGCGGGATCAATGCCACGTCAATATCTGCTGGATCTGCGGGGATTTCGTTTCCTATGGGCTCCGGTACATTGAATGTGCTTGGAACCAGCACATCCGCTGTTCTGATATATGAGAGCCTGAGGCTGCAGTCTTCGCGCTGGATAATTGGGACAATGATATTTTTCCCTTCATTCAGCAGAGATCTGATGAGGGGCCGGGTGTCAACTTCAGGGGGTTTTGAGGAGTAGACCAGAATCGTCTCAAAGGGCTTCAGGGTTTTCAGGAGAGATGTTGTTATTTCTCTGCTGCGTGCTGCATACTGTTCTGGTGGTATTTCCTGCCTCTTTTGACGGAGTGTCTGGCGCAGCGCTTCTTTACTGGATACTGTTGGATTCATATTCTGGATGTCCTGTGTATGTCTCTGTTTCAGGTATGTTCCGGATTGGTTTAGGGGGAGGCGATTTCTGTTTTTATTCAAGGAGATGCATGATCTCTCGCATTTCTTTGATATGGTATTGCCCCTCTGCTGTTGGCGTCCCAAAGTGGCAGTATACCATTTCAGACCCAAAGAGGCCTGCCAGAACCCTGCCAAACCTTAGTTCCGGGCCCATTGTCCCGGCACAGAGAGGGCCTGAAGCAGCGGCGGTGAAACTCAGAAGGCGCAGGAGCTCCTCTTTGGAATGGGGTGTGGTGATGATCTTTGGGATGTCCCCGTATGCTCTGAGTGCCTGCTCATGGGAACGCAGGGTGGGGGTATCGGGTGTGTCCGGCAGATGAAGGGATGCGATGACACGCGGCCCGCGTTCTCTGACCTCGTGTGCATATTCTGAGAACTGCTGTTCGATGTCGATATATGTGGCATATGAACACCACGGTTCAATAATTTCCCACCATTCTGTCGGGGTTCCGGAGAATTTTCCGCCCTCGGCACTACTCCTCAGTGTTACAATAAACGGCACATCATCCCTTTCGCAGAGTGCCGCCGGTTCTGCGCAAAAGAGATCGATGCGCAGTTCAATATAATCTGCTCCGGAATCGGCCGCTGCATCTATATCTTCCGGATCCGTCAGGGCTACAACCGTCTTCATGACTGTTCCAATAATTACAGGTATGTGTCCGGGGGCATTAAGTCTCGCGCAACATCCGGCAGGTGAAAGCAACAATTGAGAGAATTGAAACCTTCAAATGAGTTCCGCCCGTACATATAAGATATCTGGTGGTCTGTTGAACGCAAATTTTGGAGGATTTGTTCCGCTTAGTACTGTTGACTGGAGGGGACGTTCGGTCTGCACCGTGTTTCTGCGAGGGTGCCCGGTTCATTGCCATTACTGTCATAATCCTGAACTTCAGAAGGGGTCTGATCCCCGTCCCGTTGAAGAGATTCTTGACCTGATTCACTCATCGAGGATGCTTATCTCCGGAGTTATCCTCTCCGGCGGAGAGCCGACGATGCAAAAGGATGCACTGATTGCGCTCGCAAAAGGATGCCGTGCTATGAACCTGAAAGTCGGTGTTCAGACAAATGGCGTGTTTCCTGAAACGCTGGAGGCGCTCATTGATCAGTCTCTCATAGACCTTGTCCATCTGGATATCAAAACCCGGTGGGAACATTATCCCAAACTGCTGAAGGTGAAACCAGAGGTGACCAAAAAGGTGCAGCGCTCGCTTGCCCTTTGCACAGAAGCATACCAGTCGGGTACACTCTCTGAGTTTCAGGTAGTGGTTACCCTCTTCCCGGGACGTGAGGATGATGTGGCTTACATCTCGCGGGAAGCACCTGATGTTGACTTCGTCTTAAATCAGGGTGTTTCCGGGAACATGACCCCCCTGTCATTCAATGAACTGAAAGGCCTTGCAGATAAAATACAGCGCCCTGTCCGGATACGCACGCGCGATGATGGTGAAGTCACCTATAAAAACGGGCAGATCATCATTGCTGATTCCATTGTCTTAACAGACATTCTTCAGGCCCGGCGTAATTACTGAAATAAGGATACATATAGATGAGAGTTATCGGAGTTGTCGGCCTTCCCGGAAGTGGGAAAGGCGAATTTTCACGCATCGCAGAAGAAATGGATATCCCGGTTTTTGTGATGGGTGATTCAATACGTGAGTATGTACGTACGTCAGGGAAAACCCTGTCAGACCTTTCGATGGGTGAGGCGTCTGCGCAGCTGAGAGCAAAGATGGGTCGCGATGCAATTGCACAGCTTACTATTCCACGAGTTGAGGCGTGTGAGGCAGAGGTTGCCGTTATTGACGGAATCCGCAGTGAGGCAGAGGTTGTCCTTTTCAGAAATCATTTCTCGGATTTTTTCCTCGTGGGTGTTGCATGCCCGTCTGCAATACGGCTGGAACGGATATTCGGGCGTGGGCGTGAGGATGATGTTTCCTCTGCCGATGAATTAAACGCCCGTGACGAGCGTGAACGCGGCTGGGGACTGGATGCAGCGCTTGCGATGGCGGATGTGACGGTCACAAATGATGGAAGTATGGTGGAGTACGAGAATGCGGTCCGGGCACTGCTTCGCAAGTGTCTGGAGGAAGGTGCATGACACTTCCGCTCTATTTTGCCTCATCATCCAAGGTGTGGTCCTCTCCTGAATGGGTATACGGTATCGAAGAGTGCGGGTATGATGGCTGGGAAATTTCCGCTGACGGCAATTACCGGCTGGATAATCCTGAAGCGTTTGCGAAAATAACTGAGATTATTGAAACCACGAGCCTTGGCATCAGCGTGCATGCACCATTTACTGATCTCAATATCGGGTCGCTGAATGATCCCATCTACCGGGAATCCATCCGCCAGATGCAGCTCTGTGTGACAAAGGCTGCAGATATCACAGATGTTGTGACGATTCATCCCGGCTATGTATCTCCCCACGGACGTCTTGTGCCGCAGAAGGTCTGGAATCTTCACAAGGAGGCGCTCCGGGAAATCGGAGCAACGGGTATTGATACCGGCGTGCAGGTATGTCTCGAAAATATGCCCAAAATCCCAGATTTCCTCTGTATGGAAGCAGAGGAACACTTTGGGATGATTGAGGGGGTAGAGGGAATATATGCAACCGTGGATCTTGGCCACGCGAACACTACCGGTCAGGTTAAGACGTACCTTGGCCGCATTGGAACAGCGACGCATATGCATATTCATGACAACCATGGCAGTTCTGACGAGCATCTTGCTCTTGGGGCAGGCACCATTGACTGGGATGATGCCGGCCGCCGTATCAGCGCCGCCTACCATGGTATCTGTGTCGTTGAAGGGCGGAATCTGGACGAAGCCGCGATAAGCAGGGATGTATTCCGGAGGTGTTTCTGATGGCAGGAGAGACGCTCCATGTTTATTTCCTTGGAACGGCTGGTGCCCTCCCCACGCCGAACCGCAATCCGGCATGCATCATGATGCGACGCGGTGCGGATACCCTGCTCTTTGACTGCGGTGAAGGAGCACAGCAGCAGATGATGCGGGCACGAACCGGCTTTACCGTTGATGCCATATTTATCACTCACTGGCATGCGGATCATTATCTGGGTGTTCCCGGTCTGATTCATACTCTCTCATTTATGGGGCGCACAGAACCTCTCCCCATATACGGGCCCAGATGGGTGGATGGATTTGTCGATGGCATCCTTGCACTTGCAAAGAAACCCCCCGGATTCCATTTGGAACCACGGGTACTGAATCCCGGCGATGTGGTGCCCTTTGATGGATACCATGTTCGTGCGTTCTCTGCACAACACGGGATTCCGGGACTGGGTTATATCCTTGAAGAAGATGCGCGTCCCGGCCGGTTTAACCGTGAAGAGGCCATTCGTCTGGGTGTGCCTGAGGGGCGCCTCTTTGGGAAACTCCAGCGCGGAGAGGATGTTACCGTGGATATCGACGGACAGGAGACCGTTGTGAAAGCAGACCAGGTGGTCGGCCCTTCGCGTTCCGGCCGAAAAGTTGTCTACACGGGTGACACGCGTCCGAATGTGCGTTCGTGGCTGGGATGGGGCATGGATGCGGACCTTTTGATTCATGATGCCACCTTTGATGAAAGTGAGGCGGAACGTGCGCCCGAAGTGTTTCACTCAACTGCAGCGGAGGCAGGGATGGTTGCAGCCCAGATTGACGCTGCCCGTCTTGCCCTTGTTCATATCAGTTCACGATACGTCAATACAGCAACTCATATAGAAGATGCAGGGAAACACTATTCAGGACAGGTGTTTGCACCTGATGATCTTGAAGTATTTGAGATTCCGTACCGGAGTGAATAAAATGACAGGGGATGGTGATGATGTTGCAGCTGCAGATATCCAGCCAGATCCGTCTCTTTTTAACCGGATTCGCTGCTCTTTTAATCTGTGCGTTTGCTGCTAGTGCAGCAGGCATTTATCTTGGTTCAGCACGTGACGTGATTGCCCTTTTGCCGGGACTGATGGTCATGGTGCCTCCGTCTATTAACATGCGGGGGAGTATCTCGGGTGTGCTCGCGTCCCGTCTCTCTTCATCGATGCATCTGGGGGCATTTGATGTTGAATTTTCCCGCGAGTCTGTGCTGGGCTCAAATCTGCGGGCATCATTTCTGACAACGGTGATCATTGGATTCTGGCTGGGTCTGATTGTCGCAGGTATCTGTGCTGTCTTTGGTATTGAGGGTCTTAGTGTCATCGACTACGTGGTAATTTCCGTTGTATCCGGGATTGTTTCCGGGCTCATTGTTATGGGGATCACGCTTATTGTGGTCCTTATCAGTTACCGCTTTGGTCTGGATCTTGATATGATCGCAGCGCCAACGGTTACAACAGCGGGAGATATTGTGACTCTGCCCGTCCTCGTCGTCACCACTCTTTTCTTTGTCACACTGGCTCCTGTTGTTCTCAATATCCTCTTTGGTATTGTGATTCTTCTGACCGCTGCCTCTCTGGTCTATTCGGTGTACCTTGATGAGCCTGTCTTTGAGATAAACCGGGAAATCCTGCCCCTGCTCCTTTTCCTTTCCTTTGTCGGAACACTTGCCGGACTGACCTATACGCTTGATCTGGAACAACTCATTGAATTCGCGGTATTCCTGATCATTATTCCGCCGTTTACCGGGCTTTGTGGTTCGATTGCAGGGATTCTCTGTTCCCGCCTTGCAACCGGGATGCATATGGGTGAAATTGATGCAAAAGTCCGTCCCGAACGGCCGGTACTGGAACAGTTTGGTGGGTCGTATCTCTATGCACTGTTTGTTTTCCCGCTAATCGGCCTGATAGCCCAGGAAGCGTCAGGGCTGATGGGTATTGCATCCCCCGGCCTTTTTGAACTGATCACAATATGTACCGTATCCGGGATGATCGTCATCACGATTGTGAATATCATTGCCTATGCAACTGCAGGTCTCTCATTCCGGTACGGGCTTGATCCTGATAATTTTGGCATTCCGGTGATAACCAGTACAATAGATCTGGTTGGCGCGGCCATCCTTGTCGCCGTTATTAATATACTCGTATAATGAGATACCATAATAGTAGATACGACAAAGTGTATCATGAAAGGACTATACGCCCATGAGTGATTTAGAGTACCAACCGGTCAGTTTTAAAGATGTACTGATTGAGATGAAGGACATCTCAGAACTGATGGTTGATCTTGCTTATTCTGCGATACTATTTGAGAGTCGTGAAATTGCCCAGGAAGTTATTACCCTTGAAGAACGGATGAATCAGCTGGTCTACCAGGCACGGATACAGAGTATCCTTGGGTCCCGGAGGGTTGAGGAAGCCGAGGCAATGAGCGGTATGCTGCAGGTCAGTGAAGCGGCAGAAAAAATTTCAAATTCTGCGTCTGAGATTGCGACCATCATTTTGAAAGATGTGAAGTTTCCTGCCAAACTCCGGCTTGCAATGCCGGATGCTGAAGAGGTGACCAAACGTGTGGTGGTCGGAAAAGAGAGCGTTATTGATGGTATGACACTGGGTGAACAGAGTCTCCAGAGCAGCACCGGAATGCGTGTCATTGCAATCAGGCGGGGTGTGTCGTGGATCTATGATCCCGAACGCGAAACACGGATTCTTGATGGTGATATCGTCATTGCAAAGGGGCCCGAGAGCGGGATTATGCCGTTGTACGAACTCTGTGGAAGAGACGTTCCCGTAACAGATGAGTCTCCTGAAGGAAGTGTTGTAACCGATCTTGACCGGGCTGTCCGCCTGATTGTCAAGATGAAGGATACCTCTGAACTCGCAGTCGGCCTTGCGTATACATCTCTGCTTTTTAACAATCGTGAAGTGGCGGATGAGGTGGTTTCTCTTGGCACCAGGATGGATGACATGCGGTATGAACTGGATCTCTGGATTCTTGAAGCGGCAAAACGCATCTCAAATGTGGAGTATCTGCGTGGACTGCTTTATATGTCATCATTTGCGGATAATATCACAAATGCGGCAGGTTCTATTGTCGATGTTATTTTGCGGGATATCGAGATTCCACCGTTGTTCAGGAAGATTGTACGCGAGTCTGATGAAATCATTTCACGGATTCGTGTAGAGGCAGGTTCCGAACTTGCCGGGAAAAGTCTGAAAGAAGCCTCACTAAGCACGGTGACCGGTATGGTGGTTCTTGCAATCCGGCATGAGAATAAATGGAAATACCGTCCGAGAAAGGATGAAAAATTACAGTCCGGGGATATTATTATAGCCAAAGGACGGCGGGACGGCGAATGCCGCCTCTATGATCTCTCCCGGTGAATGTGACTCAACTATAATAGAACAATAAACCAGACGAGTGTGAAACAAAATGAATAATGGAGAAATGACTGTTTATCGCCTCTCCCCGGCATGTGATGTGGGTGATGTGGAAGAGGGGAAAGTATACGTTGTACGGGTGCAGGGATTTGCAGATTTTGGTACCTTTGTGTATCTGAACGACCGGATCAAGGGCCTGATACACAAATCAAATGTGAAGACCCATCATCAGGAAGGGGAGACATTGTTCGTTCGTGTACGGCAGGTCCGGAAAAACGGCAATATTGATCTTGAGGAGATTGTTCCCACCAGATACAATACGGAGACCGTTGCAAAGAAACTCTCGACACTCCGGCTCGCTGACCTTCCGGACAAAGTCGGCAGACACGCCACCATCGAAGCTGAGGTTGCGCAGATTAAGCAGACCTCAGGCCCTACGATATTCACTATTGTTGATGAAACTGGTGCCGAGGATGCAGCAGCTTTCATCGAGGCAGGAGTGCGTGCGTATCCTGAGGTTGAACTGGGAGATATGGTCTCAGTCTCCGGTGAGGTGATGCTCAGGAACAACCGTCTTCAGATTGAGGTCTCAAATATGCGTGTTCTCTCCGGTGAAGAACGCGAGAATGTGGACAAACGCATTGCAGAGGCGCTTGAACTGCGTGCGGAACCGGAAGACCTTCCGTTTATGATTGAAAGTGACGTCTTAAATCGCCTCAAGCCGGAAATGCAGAAGGTGGCAAAGATCATCCGGAAGGCAATTTTTACTGCCCAGCCGATTGTGCTGCGCCACCATGCTGATGCGGATGGCATATCTGCTGCAGTCGCTGTCGAACGCGCTGTTACGCACCTTATTCGTGAGAATGGTGGAGATCTTGACACCGAAAGCCACATGTTTAAGCGGGCCCCGTCAAAAGCGCCATTCTATGAAATTGAGGATGTAACCCGTGATCTTGACTTTGCGCTGAAGGATTTTGTCCGGTTCGGACAGAAACTGCCGCTCATTGTCATGATGGATAACGGCTCAACAGAAGAGGATGAGCCGTCCTACCGGATGGCAAAGATCTATGATATTCCGATTGTGGTTGTTGACCACCACCACCCTGATGAGAGTACCGATGCCTATCTCGATGCACATGTGAACCCATACCACGTCGGCGGAGACTTTGGTGTGACGGCAGGTATGCTTGGTGCAGAACTTGCCCGCATGATCTTCCCCGGTGTGGAAGATGAGATCCGCTATTTCCCGGCAGTTGCCGCGGTGGGTGACCGGAGTGAAGCACCGGAACGCCAGCAGTATCTGGATCTTGTCAGTGATGAGTGGAGTGAAGACCACTGCAAAGATATTGCCCTTGCCCTTGATTATGAACAGTTCTGGCTTCGGTTCAATGACGGGCGTGAGATTGTAAAGGATATCCTTGGGGTCAACGGGGACCGTGATCGTCATGAACGCCTTGTAACGCTGCTTGTACGTGAAGCAAATCTCGCAATTGAAGAACAGCTGAGTGCATCAATGCCGCATGTTGTTGAACAAGAACTTGGAAACACCGCGAAGCTCTTCATGCTGGATGTAGAAATATATGCTCACCGCTTTACCTTCCCGCCACCCGGAAAGACCTCCGGAGAGGTGCATGACATCCTCTGCAGGCGTAATGAGGGCGCACCGGTTGTGACACTCGGTATCGGACCTGATTTTGTGGTCATCCGTTCACGTGGTGTTCTGATGAACATTCCAAAGATGGTACGTGAACTCAGAGAAGAGGTTATCGGCGGTGGAGTGAACGGCGGCGGCCACCTTGTCGTTGGAAGTATAAAATTCGTTGAGGGAATGCGCGAAACTGTAATTGAAAGCCTCATAGCAAAGATTGAGGAGTTTCCTGTAGAATAATATTTTGAGGGTTATTTTAGATAATTACCCTTCGATTTCTGATATGTTTGTGTAGATGATATAGTCGTTCATTCCAATCGCTTTGCAAAGGATTAACCTGAATAAATCATTCATCGTCTCTGAATGTGGAAAAAAGAGGCACATTTGCCAGAAACATTTATATTATAGTAATTTCTAAATGGAAATTGCTTCCGGAGTGTAAGAATGAACCGTAAAAACCGAATTTCTGAGCAGTATTCGGCAACACAGGGAAAGATCCTGTCATATCTGCTACAGGGCCTCAAAGCGGGAAAACATTACTTTAAATCCAAGTACATCGCGAAAGATCTCGGTTTGTCTCCGAAAGAAGTCGGGACAAATCTGGCAATTCTCTCTGATATCTGTGACGAACTGGATATATCCCGCTGGAGTTACTCAAATAGCACTACATGGCGTGTTCTCCCACGTTCTGCGTAAATTATCAGTAATGCTCAGGCTCTTTGCCTGAATATCCAAACCACTTATTCTCTTCTCTGTTTCGTCTTGTTCTGGTCATTAAACCAAACCATTAACATGATTACGGGAAACCTCTTTATATGGCTGATAAAATCATAGAATTTGTATCTGATATTGAATTTGTTGCAAATATTGATGAGAAGAAGGATTGTCTTATGAATCAGGGCACCCAGTCTGACGAAGCAGCGGTAACTGAGGGAAACCCGCTTGGTCTTTGGTATAATATCGACGTGCCGAAGGGACACGGAATGAGTGCCGGTGATAAAATCCGGATAATTATTGAGAAGGTATAGTCCTGTTTGGTTTGAATGGGAGAGTTCTCCCCTGATTTCTTTCGGTTCTGAATAAGATTTCATAGTGGTATACACGACCTATGCATACGTCCTGGCTTTCATATGGTGCTCTCATACTCCTTTTTGCAGCTGTCAGTATCTGTGGATGTGTTACGGATGATGATGCATGCGAAAGAGCATCCTCGTTGTATGAACATGCAGAGATGAGAATCAGTGACATAAACTGGGATGCCGATCCGCCTGAACTTGCTGACGCTAAACTCCAGGGAGCAGAGGTAGACCTGAATGAGGCTCGCATTATTGTGGGTGCTATTCAGCCGGATTCCGGGTCTGCGAAGCCAAGCACTGCATATGCACTGCATGAACTGGTTCTTGCAAAAATATCATATGTGTCTGCTGCCCGTGAAGTGGCAACAGCCCAAATTCACATTATGAACGCGGAGGATGCAGCAGAATTATATCAGTATTCTGACTGGTATCTTGAGTTGCATGCAGCCTTGGAAAATCTGGATCTTGCCCGCACAGAGCTCTCTCTCTCAGACAGCCGTATGGACGGGATTAACATGACTCTTGTTCCGGTGGAGATGCGTTCGGATGTTGTTGAGACACAAGCCCTGAATGCCAATTTTGCACGTCTCATCACTTCGCTGGAACAGTCCGTTGAAATAGCTCTTCAAGGATGAGATAATTTTATGCTGCATTCAGGAATCCCGTGATTCTCCGGACTGCCGGTTGTATTAATGCGTTACCGTACTGCGCTTTTGTTGTTTCCAGGCTGAAGGAATATTTGTTTACATCCTGTTCGCTCACAATGAAGTAGAATTTTTCACCCGATGCCTGAACGGTTTTTTGGATGTGCTCTCCATATCGCATCTGGTTTCCCGTGACAATTAGACCCGTTTCGCCGTCCACCAGCACCCATGTCAGCCGGGCACTTTCCGGTTTACTCGTAGTAGTAATCGTGGTATTTATTCGCCAGAAAGAAAACGGGATTTGGAACATATCTGAAAATCCATTTCCCGGACCGGTATATGCCGCAAACAAAACGATCTCACCTGGCGCCCAGATCTCAGGATAATCAGGATCTGATGCACCGAATGGTGTCATGTCAGCCGGGAAATCAGTGACCGGGTATCCCCCTTCACCGCTCATATAGATGGAGGTAAGGTCGGTATTTTTTGGAATATTCCAAATCTGTGGTTCTGCCTGCAGAGTATATGTCGGAATTTCCCCCGCAGCGTATTCATATGACGACGAGGCAGGGTGGACAGATCCGTGAATACTGCCAATACCGGGTATGCTTACGAAACCCTGGGACGCTATCGCGATAATGGTCACAATGATGAGTGCTCCTGCAAAGGTGAGGATGTCTGCACGTTTCACATCATAATCTTGAACAGCCTTTCTGATAACGTTTCTTCTGTAGTTCACGGTGAACAGGTGCGGTTTCAATATACAGTGTTAAATATTATCGGGCTGCACATTCTTTCATCAATGGATTTGCGGGAATCACGAACTTGGATTATTTTTTATCTGATATCATTTGTGTTACTGCTGGTCGCTGTCTTTCTGACTGCTAATGGAGTCCTCCTGGGAGTTGGCCTCACGATGGTCATTGTGGTGATAGGGGTTAATCTGATTTTTATGCTAGGTCAGGTGAAGGAATCCTCGAAAAAGAGAGAAATGATGGAGAAGGTTTCCCATATTGAGCGGAATGATAAAAAGGAGCAAGTGAATGATGAGGACCTGCCGTTCTAAAGGTGCTTATCCATTGCTCTTCTTACGGTATATTTTCTGAATCGGATTATATGGTTCATACAGGTGTTCAACATCCCTGCCCATATACTCCGTCTTGCCCATGACATAATATCCGCCTTCGGAAAGTGCCGGTGCAAATATACGTGCGAGTTCATCCTTTTGTTTTTCAGTGAAGTAAATGGTTACATTCCTGCAGAGAATGATGTCCAGATACTGCGTCACTCCCCGCCCGCTCATCAGATCATGCCGGGAAAATTTCACGAGATCTTTGAGATGCTGTTTGACCTGGAATGTTCCATCCTGCTGTTCATTAAAATGTCTGCGAATCTGTGATTCTGAGAGATTCTCCAATGCTTTTTGGTGATATATGCCTTTTTCTGCTTTTTTCAGGGCTTCCCTGTCGATGTCTGAGGCAAAGATGGTCACCTCCACATCCGGGTACAACACCTTTGCTTCATGGCACATCAGTGCGATGGTGTATGGCTCTTCACCAGTGGCGCATCCTGCACTCCATATCCTGATTTTTTGTTTCCTGCGGCGGATATCCGGGAGAACGTCACGTTTGATTATGTTAAACACCTCTGGATCACGCCAGAATTTTGTTACATTAATCGTAAGGGCATTGCGCAGTGCTTCCTGTTCTTCTTCCTGTGTGGTAAGAAAGGAATTATATTCACTATAGGAAGTCATTTTATTCATCCGCATTCTGGACTGAATTCTTCGCTGCAGGTAGTCCTCTTTGTAGTTTGCACACTGGATGCCGATTTTCGACTCAATTGTGCGCAAAACCGACCGAAATCCTCTGGTATTCATTGTTGTATCAACTGCTCCGTTTATTATATACTGAAACGTTCGATCTGAGAATGCAGCTGTTTTGCCATTGTGTCAAGTTCATGGACGACACTGCCCACCTCTTCAGCGGATGCACTCAGTTCCTCTGCCAGCGCTGCCATATCCTCATTGTTATGCATGGTTTTCCTGGCCATCTGGGACGCAAGCTCGACCTTTTCCATCAGGCGGTTGGTGGCATTGGCCTGATCTTCAGTGGCATGGGTAATTTCTACAACTCCCTGTGCTGAGAGATTAATTACCTCAACAATAGTGTTAATGGCATCAATGGATGCATTCACACTGGTGATACCGTTTTGAATCTCAACATCTGCTGTTCGCATCGACTCAGCGGTTTGTTCACTCTCATTTTGTATCGAAAGAATCAGTTCTTCGATGCTTGCCGAGGCTTCCTTTGACTCTACCGCCAAATTGCGTATCTCTCCTGCAACGACCGAGAACCCTCTACCGTGCTCCCCGGCACGGGCTGCTTCAATTGCTGCATTGATGGCGAGAAGATTGGTCTGATCGGCGATACCCGCAATAATGCGGACAATCTTTCCAATCTTCTGCATCTGGTCGTTGAGTTCAGTGATGTGCTGCACACTCTCCTGCGAGATCTCCCCCACGAGTGCCATCTTTTCTGAAGCATCTTTGCCGATCTCTGCCCCTTTTGCCCCTTCTTCTGAGGAGAGTTCTGCCTGCCGCATCACTTCCTGGGAAGTGCTTGCGATCTCCTGGATTGATGCCGAGAGATTTGCTACTTCATAGCTTACCGCCTCTATCTCTCTTTGCAGGACGCTCATATCATCGGTAATGGTCTGTGTGTCTGTCGCCATCTTCACATTGGCATTACTGATTTCATCACTGCTTTCCGTGAGCTCTTTTGCGGTATGGCGTATGGTTTCAATCGTTTCTGCAACATTCTCCGTGATTGAGCGTATGGCACGAACGGAGGTATTGTAGTGCTCTTTGAGGATTTTGAGGGGATCGCTGTCAGAGATTGGTGTTTCTGCCATCAGGTTTCCGGATGCCAGCTCCTCCATCCGTGCGGTTAGCTGGCCTGCGCTTTCTTCAAGGGTTTCTGCCTCTTCGCGCACCTGCGCCATGATCTGGGCGATCTCTGCTTCTTTTTTCCTGACATCAGAGATGTTGTTGTATACGACAAAAATATTTGATAACTCACCCGCAGGCCCGAATACCGGGATGCCATACTGTTCCAGAGTCTGGGTGCCTGTAGGGAGGGCAACATCCACAACGCCGTAGCATGTTTTCTTTTGTCGGATGATCTGTCCAAGTCCATCCCCTTCCTGATTTTGAATGGTGAAATCGCGTGCATTCATTCCGATGAGCTTTTTGCGTGGAATGCCGCTCATCGTGACATATGCTTCATTCGTAACCTGAATGGTGAAATTACTGTCCATATAGAGGATGGGCATTGGATTTTCTTCGATCATGAGTTCGGAACGTTTTCGCAGTTCTTCATTTTCCGCCATCCGTTCCCGAATCTCTTCTGCTTCCCTGCGCTTCTGGGTAATATCATTATAATAAATATATACGGATGAAACCGATCCGTTTTCTCCCATGACCGGGATGCCATGTTGCTCCAGAGTGTATACGCCAGCAGGAAGGCGAATCTCAATTTCTGACGAACTGCGAATATTTTCCTGTACTGTTTTCCCAATTCCTTCTCCTTTCTGATCAATGAGGGTGAAGTCACGGAGATTCATTTTCCGCAGTTTCGGGAGTCGAATCCCGGAGAGTTCTTCGTACGCGGGGTTGGCACCGGTTATAGCAAAGGAACTGTCAGTAATAAGGACAGGGATTGGATTATTCATAATGAGTGCCTGCATCTCCTGTTCTTTCTGCCTGAGGGCGCGAACGGTTTCATCATATTGCGAGGCTGCAGCCTGTGCCTGTGCCACCATTTTTTTCTCGAGTTCCTTTTTCCCGGCATCAAGGGTATATATCTTCATATTAAGACGGGAAGCATCAGATTTTGCCGTATCTCTGGCATGTTGTGCTGCAACCAGTTTCTCTTTCAGGCGTACTCTTTCAGCCTCTGTTAGCTCTTTGTGTGTGTTGTATTGTGCCGTTATGTCTGCATGCTGTTTGGTAAGCTCTTCAAACCGCTGGGGAAGGTCTGCATCGTTCTCTGCCACCAGCGCCTCAGGCACCTCTGATGCCCGTTCCCTGAGAACCCGTATCTCTTCAGCATGCGCTTTGTTCTCATCCCTGAGATGGATGATTTCGTCCTCTTTTGCTCTGGTGTCTGCTTCAAGACGTTCTGTTACAGCCACATACTCTGATTTCAGGTCTGCATACTGTGCTGTGAGCTCTTCGAGCTGCTTTTCCCGTGCAGCATCATTTTGTGTCCTGCGTGCCTCTGCTAATGCCCTATTCAGTGCTTCGGCCTCCTCAGTGACTGCAGATATCCTCTGTCTCTGCCCGATGATCTCATCTTCTTTTACCTTCAGGTCGAGAGCATTCTGCTCAATCTCTTCCTCATACTGCCTGCTGAGGTTCGTATAGGCGGTTTCGAGATCTTTAAACCGCATCAGGAGGTCTTCATCGGCATCCGGGACGGCTGCTTCTGCTGCCTCCTTCCTGAGTGTTGCTGTCTCTTCCCCAAGTTTGGAAATGAGTTCGCCTTGACGGCGGATTTCATCGTCTTTTGTTTTGTTTTCTGCCAAAAGACGTTCTTTCTCTGCTTCCCACTGGTTTGTCTCTGTGAGCGTTATTTCTTTGAGCTCTTCGGTCAGAGAGCGGGTAATTCTCTGCTGACTTTCAAGGTCTGCCATCAGGGCCGCAATTTTTTGTTCCTGTTCTGCCGATATTTCTGAAAGGTCTCTGGATTTTGTCTCTGCTGCCAGCAGTTCTGTATCTGCAGCCTTTCGCACCGCATCGAGTGCAGAATTGATTGAGGAGACAACTCCCTCCAGTGAATTGTCAAGTGTTTCCGGAGAGATACTTCCTGATTTTGGATTTACGATGATACTTTCAAGTGCAACTGAGAGCGATTCTCTGATATCCTCAGCTGTGAGTTTTTCTGTTTTGTCTTCGTGCCTGGTTTCTGCTTTCTGCACTCCGGTGAAGAGTGCCTTTCGTCCCGGTCTCTTCCGTTCATCTGCCATATGAATTCAGTTCCTCGGTTTCACTTGTTCCAATTTTTTATCACAGCGGATATTTTTTCATACACATGGGCTGCCTCGCTATCGGGAGCGTACTGTGAGAGGGGCAATCCCTGTTTCTGGGCCTCATGAACATGGATGTCATAAGGGACAGTAAAAACATGCGGGAAGGATTTTTCACAGAATGCGACAATCTCTTCAAATTGCTCACGTGATCGGTGTTCCTCTTTTTTCATGCCCAAAAGACGCCGGAATCCGTCTGATATTTCTTCTCCCGGTGTCATCTCTTCCTGCAGCATCCGCCCGCGGGTGATAACGGCGATATCAGCTGATACCGGCGTTCCTGTTATTTCTGCGATATCCGAAAATATGGTCTGCAGGGCGTCAACTCCCGTACGTGCAAACATCCCGTTGTCCAGTGTGACAATCACATGATCCGCTGCGACAATCCCGTTGATGACAAACTGGCCCATGCTGGGCGGAGTGTCCACCAGAATATAGCTATATCGTCTGAGAATCGGTTTAATTGCCTCTTTCAAAACAAAAAGTCTGTCTTCGCGCTCGTAGAGATAGGGTTCGGACCCGGCAAGATCGAGTGACGAGGGACAGAGATCAATGCCTGAATCTGTTGAGACGATGATATCTTTGAGCTGAACAGACTCAAATCCCTCCGTGCCTGACATAAAGATATCATACATATTTTTCTCGGCATCCTGTGGATCACATCCAAGTCCGGTGGTTGCATTTGCCTGTGGGTCGCAGTCAATTATTAGGACGCGTTTTCTTTTTGTATTAAGAAAACCGCCACAATTTAGGCAGGATGTAGTTTTTCCGGTACCTCCTTTATGGTGTGTAAATGTTATTACCGGCATTAGGTATCTTCCGTCTGGAATTAGTTAACTGGAATTTCGCAGTGTCAGGTGAAAAACACTTTGTTTGTTTCACGGCTGAAATCTGTGTATTTCTGACTGAAAATGTTATATGAGGCGCAAACCAACAAATACTACCGATGGACCGCTCCAGACTCAAGATTGTGATTTTTGGTGCCTATAATGCCGGGAAATCAACATTTATCCGGGCAATTGATCCGGAATCCCATCATATTGAAGCAAATAACTGTGAGATTTCGACAACCGTTGGTCTTGATTTCGGCCGGACGGTTATAGATAACCAGAAGATCTACCTTTTCGGGACACCGGGCCAGGATCGGTTTGAATTTGTCCGGGACATTCTTTCCCGCGGAATGGACGGGGCGATAGTCGTCGCTGACACCACTCGTGAGCTGGATGATCTAACCCGACAGATCTGCCGGATGCTCAGTTCATCGGGCTGTCCATATGCGGTTTTTCTGAACAAATGTGACCATCCTGAATCATGTCCGGGACGATACGGTGCTATTGCGGAATC
This sequence comes from Methanogenium organophilum, assembly GCF_026684035.1. Lineage (NCBI taxonomy): Archaea > Methanobacteriati > Methanobacteriota > Methanomicrobia > Methanomicrobiales > Methanomicrobiaceae > Methanogenium > Methanogenium organophilum. The sequence continues at coordinate 216,194 of NZ_CP113361.1, read as the reverse complement.
TGTTTATTCACCGGAGATTTCGGCTGTTACCGGTACCAATACTTCAGAAGCACTGCGGGAATTTGTTGCGCTGCATTTCTAGAAGCAGATACTGTTTATCCCCGGACCAAAGCAAATAGTATAATTTGTTCCGGGTTTTAGTTACATCAGTTATGTCCAGGATTGGTGTTGTAACTGGTCTTTTAATTATTCTGGCAGTGATTATTGTCTCTGCCGGCTGCTTGTCATATTCCATTGGTACGGTATTATATGATGGCGATGCAGTGCATGTAAATGTGGATAATAAAGGAGAGGCAAGGGATGCTGCGATGCAGATCACAGTCTTTGATCTCTCCGGATTCAAACAGGTAGAAGTCGATAAAATTGTGCATTCCGTCCATCTCAGTCCGGGAACAAATGATGTTACCTTTGATGTGGCACTTGAGCCAGGTTCCTATCGTCTGTTTATCTATATGATGCAGGACGGAGAACGGCTTGGTTGTGTGATTGAGGACCTTGAGGTCTGAAGATGGGTTCGTTAATTCAGGCTGCTGTGGGGACAGTATCCTGCGACACGGTTTTTATCAATGCCAGAGTATTCTGTCCTTTTACGGGGGAATGGGAAGAAGATGCTCGTTTTGGTGTGAAGGACGGATGTATTGCAGGATTTGGGAACTATTCTGCAGGAGAGACCATTGATCTGCGGGGAAAGCGTGTTATACCCGGCCTCGTTGATGCTCATGTGCATATAGAAAGTTCTCTTCTGACTCCTGCAGAGTATGCCCGCGCCGTGATCCCTCATGGGACAACAACGGTTTTTGCTGATCCGCATGAGATTGCGAATGTCGCCGGTATTGAGGGGCTCCGTTATATGCTGCGGCAGCGTGCTGCACTTCCGCTTGATATCCGGCTGATGCTTCCGTCCTGTGTGCCGGCAACACCGCTTGACCGGGGCGGCGCTGTTCTCTCCTGCCGTGACCTTGCGGCATTTACGGATGAGGAGGGGGTCCTTGGCATCGGTGAAGTGATGAATGTGCCGGGCGTGCTCGCAGAAGATGATGACCTGCTCTGCAAAATCGGCCTGTCCACCGTTGTCGACGGGCATGCCCCCCTGCTTTCCGGGGAAGCGCTCTGTGCCTATATTGCAGCGGGCATCCAGAGCGAGCACGAATGCACCGGTGCACAGGAGGCTGCGGAAAAACTACGACGCGGGATGTATCTGATGCTGCGTGAAGGTTCGACGGAAAAGAACCTCAGTGCACTGGCCGCAGTGGTGACTCCTGCGACAGCTCCCCGCTGTTCCTTTGCAACCGATGACCGGCACGCGGATATGCTCGCGGAAGACGGGCATATCGACGACTGTATCCGCCGTGCGGTTGCGACAGGCATTGAACCGGAGACTGCCTACCGAATGGCCACCCTCTCTGCTGCAGAACGGTTTGGCCTGAACGATCGCGGTGCTCTCTCGCCGGGGCGAAGGGCCGATTTCTGTGTGCTGGATGATAACGGTCCCTGCACGGTAACTGATACCTATATTCAGGGTGTCCGGTGGATAGATCCCGGATACCGGCGCCCGGATGTCCTGCATGTGCCATTCTCGTGTGCTCCTCTCACGAAAGAGGCCATTGCCATCCGCGGGTCAGGGACGGCCCGTGTTGTGGGTCTGGTGCCCGGCCAGATCCTTACCCGTACACGAGCAGAATATGTTGACGGCGCATCCGTTCCCGACCCCTCGCGTGACCTCCTGAAACTGGTTGTCTGCGACCGTTATCGCAGTGCCGGCTGCGGGGTTGGCATCGTGAAAGGGTTTGGTATCCGGGACGGTGCGATTGCAGCAAGTGTGGCCCATGATTCCCATAACCTCATCGCAGTCGGGAGTGACGATGATTCAATCATCCGTGCAGCAGAGATGGTCATTGCATCAGACGGCGGCATGGCGGCAGTCTCCGGAAACACGTCTGCGTTCCTGCCGCTGGAATGCGGCGGGCTGATGTCGTCCCTGCCCTATGATGAGGTGGCGGAATCTCTCCGTTCCCTTGAGGCATGCATCCATTCTGCCGGGTGTATTGCAAATCCGTTTATGTATCTCTCATTCTGTGCACTCACTGTGATCCCTGAAATCCGGGTGACAGAGCGTGGAGTCTTTGATGTTGGCGCCTTTGCCGATGTTCCACTCTTCTCTTCCCGCGTTGAATGATTTTTTTAAAGGGGTCGTCGCTGTTTCAGGTGGGCAGTGATATGGACTGACCCATTATTTGATAAATAATTATTCCGGCTCTGGTGAAGAGCAAGGGAGGTGGGTGCCCTCCTCCCCGCCAGACCCCCCCTCAAGCGATAGGTCGAAGGGGGAGTGGGCTGGCAATCCTCCTGTTCCAATCAGTTATGGGTTTTTATGCGTTCCCCCAATTTTTCATTTTAATGGGAAAAATGGCAGCATCTCTCTACACAATTCAGAAGATGCCTTAAAATATTCCAAGGGTGCCAGGAGGGATTACTCCCGCCACAAGCATTACCAGTATGATCACCGGCTGGTGGATAATATATATGAAAAGAGAGTGCCTGCCCGCCGCTGCAAGGAGTCCGGTGACAGGGGGGCAGGGCTCTTTGATCTGCAGCAGAGAGCGTCCTTCAGGGTAGAGGTATGCGCCAGTCCCCAGTCCCAGAAGAACAATGCCAAACCACGGGATGAGTGGTTCATAGTCAACAGAATAGAATCCCGCAGGATGAATGCCCAACCATGCCAGCCAGAGCGGGCCTTCTGTTCCCGTCACCACAAGTGACAGCGCGATGACAATTACCCCTGCAATGAGGTTTTTTTTCTGTAGTGAGAAAAAGAACGGTGACAGGCAGATGGAAAGGCCGATGAGGTGCAGGATGCCGAAGAGAATGTATCCCCCGCCAATCACGTACCAGGTGACAACGGTGATCCCACAGCCCAGCGCGAGAATGAACGCACCTCTCATCAGGTATTTCCATGTGAGTGATGAGCCGGTCATCCCTTTCTGCAGTGCACGTTCCCTGCTGATGTGAAGGGAGAGTCCAACCAGAAATACGAAGGTGCAGGCGCAGGTCAGCGCAAATGCACGCCAGAATCCACTGGTAACGGCAATGTCTGCGACACCGAAGTACACCAGATCATAGAGCAGGTGGTAGGTGATCATCATCAGGATGGCAATGCCCCGTGCCGCATCAATTTCCCAGAACCTTGCCGTGGGCATGTTCTGCACCGTGTTCTCCTGCTCCATTGGTCTTCATTATTATACGGGGGCGCAATACGCATTAGTGTGATGACTCTGAAAGATGAACATATTATCGAGGCCGCAGGACGTGCCCGCGTCATTGTCAGGGACGGTCAGGTGGTATCCGTTGGCCCGGCCCGGATTCAGTCGTGCCCGCTTGCGGCACGGTTCGCAAAACCGGTTAAACATTTCACTGAAGAGGAGATCCGGCGCAATATTGAGGGGCGTATTGCTGAATTCGGCATGTGCACACCGGATCGTGTTGTCGTGTCTGATGATGATTATGTGCTCTTCGGGGCATCTGAACTGCTCTCATCCGCCATCAGGTCAGGAATCATCGATGCGGCAGTGATCGCCTGTGACGGTGCCGGGACGGTTATTGCGACATCGCCCCGGCTCATTCAGGGTATTGGGGGGAAAATGTCCGGTCTGGTATCAACGACACCGATTCCTGCGGTAATTGACCGTATTTGTGTAAACGGAGGGACTGTGGTGTCTCCTGAAAATGCAGAAATGAGTCCGGAATCCGGTGTAAATCTGGCTTTGGAAATGGGCTTTCGTGCGCCTGCAGTGACGACTGCATCAGCTGATGAGGCTGCCTCCCTGCGCAGGGCATACCCGGATGCATTCATTGTGGCGGTGCACACCACCGGCACAAACCGAGAGGAGGCAGAAACCTTCGCTGCGTCATGTGATCTGATCTTTCCCTGTGCGTCCCGTTCCCTCTATGAGATCGCGGGGATGCGGGCCCTCGTGCAGGGGGGAAAATCTGTCCCGGTGTTTGCCATGACTGCGAAAGGAAAAGAGGTAATGCTTGCAAAGATTGCATCATCACAGACACCAGTGGTGATTGCAGGGTACACACTCCCCCATCTGGAAGGAACGACTCCCTCTCCTCTCCTTTGATTTTTTGGCTCAGCGTGATTCCATGTGGATTCCAAAACCGATCCGAATTTATCTTTCACATGAATCCAAATACTGGGATGATGTATGGAATTTCCCCTGGTACCCCCTGTTAGGAATAAAACCCTCTGACGGAGAGTGGATATGAGCGAAAAATCCCGGTTTCCACATGCCCGCAAAGATGAACCAATGGGGAGGGGCCTGTTCGGCAAACGGATTAAACAACATTGGCTGTCCGGGCAGCTGATTGTACCGGGCGTGTCATGCCATACTTTGAGGTACACTATTCTGAAGACCCTCGCCCCGGAAACGGTATCGAAGTACTTCAAAAATGGATACGTATGGGATATTTCGTATGGTGGATATCCGCAAAGGCGCATGTGCCGCAGGTCAAGGCAGTGGCTAACGGCACATATCCCTACACCGTATCCGGTGGGACACATAGTCTGCCTTACAGGCATTCACAGAGCAACAGGCTCTTTTCTGATGCCGAAACCACCGTGGTCCATGAACCAGACAGGCAATGCCAGCATCTCATTGCATAGAGAGACTGGCATGAGATTGTAATCCGTGCTCACCCAGAAGGCGGTGAACAGAAATAAAGGAATATGCCGCACTGAGAACGAGAATCACAGGTGCAGATATTCAGTTCAGATAGTACAGCCCGTTTTCCCGTCCTGATATTGAGATATTTTTTGTATACTGAAACAGTGTTGTCCTGGTTTTGAAAAAGAGAATTATTGAGATGTCTGCCTACACGATGCAGCAACGACTCTTATTTTTTCAGGTGCATAATCTCCTGCAGATCGCCGAAGGACTGCAGGGTAAAATCGGGTTTTATCCGTGGGTAGGGAATGCCTATCCAGTCACCGTATTTCGCATAGGCGGTAGTCATCCCCAGCATATTTCCGGGTTCTATCTCCCTCTTCGGGCTGTCGCCCACAATCCATGCTTCGTGGACATCACACTTCAGTATGGAGGCTGCCGCATGAAATATCTCAGGTTTTGGTTTTCTGACTCCTGACCTGTCAGGTGTCATCACTCCTTCAAAAAAGTCCCGTACGCCGGTTGCAGCCAGACGTTTTTCAGCCTGATTGCTCTCAGCATCTGTTACAATTGCCATAGACACTCCGGTATCTGCAAGAAGGCGGAGCGTTTCTTCCACACCGGGGTAGAGGGCTAATGACTGTATCTTAACCTCTTCGTAGACCGCGCATGATTCCTCAAAGAGGTGTTGCTCAAAGATGCCTTTGTCTTCCATAAAATCACGGATATTGTCATGGTGCTCAAATCCGTGTGTGCCCCGCATAAAGTACCGGAAGAGTTCTAATCCCTCTCCCGCGCCCGCGAGACGGATGACTGCCTCACAGGATTGCATTTTGGCGAAATGAAAGTCATAGAGAGTATTATCCATATCAAAGAGGACATATTCCGGGATATTTTCTGTTATTGTTTCAACCATTTCAGAATACACCTTTTCCTATATCAATAGGTTTGCGGTCGGCAGATAACTGGTTTGGTATTGTGATAATGAATGGGGAAAAAGGTTTATGCATTATTTGCATATTCCGTTATGCCATGGAAAATGATATGAAACAGGGGGTATTTCCTGTTCGCAATCCGTTGCTCCTTATCGGGTGTGTTGTTCTGACAAACCTCGCAGGATTTATCGGGTCGTTTTTTACCGATACGGGTGCAGGGTCATGGTATGCCGATGTGCTGGTAAAACCGTGGTTTGTTCCGCCGGATGTGGTGTTCCCCATCGCATGGACAGCCATTTTCATTCTGATGGGTATTGCGCTCTATCTTATCCTGATGGAAGGTACCGAAAGGCCGGATGTACAGGTTGCAGCGGGTCTCTTTCTCTGCCAGCTCCTTCTCAATATTCTGTGGTCATATGCGTTTTTCACCCTGCAAAGTCCCTTTTTCGGTTTCATAGAGATTCTCATACTCTGGCTATTCATTCTTGCAGTGACCGTGAGTTTCTATCGAATCAATACAATCGCAGGATATCTTTTTATCCCGTATCTTGCCTGGGTGTCATTTGCTGCCATATTGAATGGTACCATATATCTGCTGAATTAGTCGGATGGATGCATATAAATAGCCATACTTTCAAGTCCTTATTAAGTACAACATCCTGTTGGTCTATCCCGGGTGCTGCTATCCATGCCACATAATTCAGCAGAGAATGAAATCCCCCTGTCATTCCAGTCGCAACAAAATGATATGGATTTTCAGGAGTACTCTGAAGTGTTTAGCTTTTCTGATATTCCTGTTCTTCTTTTTGGGGAAACCGGGAATATATTCTTTGCCAACAAGGCATTTCATACAATTTTCCGGTATCCGGAGGACTTCATGCAGGCGTCACTGGATATTGGTGAGATTATCTTACCCTGTGACGACCAACAAGGGGGTTCTGGTCGGGCACAGGGTGTTTGTGACCTGTTCAGACCCGGCACATTAATTCGTGTCTCTGTATTGGACTCAGAAGGAAGCGATTTCCCGTCTCTTGTCTCTATTATGGATATTCCCGGTTCATCCCTTGCTGCCGCAACAATTTATCCCGGTTCCCCTGTCCGTCCGACCCCGGCAGGTCTGCATAAGGAGGGCACTGTTCATCCATCGGGGAACACCGAAAGTATTCCTTTTGCATTATTAGAGACCTATCCGCACGCTGTCATTATCCTTTCCGATGCAGCATGCCGGTATTCAAATGCGATTGCCCACAAACTGCTCGGGAAAAATGCATTCCGGACCAATAAAATTCCGAAAATCCGTCTGGTACATAACGATTTCTCTGAGCTGATTGAAGGGTTGTCCCTGCAGGGGGAGTCGTCATCTCCTGAGCCCCGGATGATTGAAGATCAGCTCCGTATCAGCAAAACACGAAGTATTGATGTGGAGATTTTGCTTGTCCCCTCCCGCGATAATTCCGGGAATATTATGGTGGTAATCCGTGATATTACGCGGAAGAAACAGGCAGAATCTGAACTCCTGAAACGCAACAGTCAGCTTCTGATGATCAATGAGGTCATGAAGGTGGCAAACTCTGTTGATACCCTGGATGAGATGCTTGAAGAAATTCTTGAGACCGTTCTCCGTGAAATGAAGTTTGATCTTGGGTGGATCTATCTGCGGGATACGGATGCAAAATGGGCGACCATCGTTGCATCCTCCGGTGTCCCGGAACGATTTGTCGAGACGCGAATGCAGCAGAATGTGCTGGATTATCCTTTCAATCTGGTATTTTTTGCGATGCAGCAGCATTATGTGGACAATCTTCCGAATCATCCGCCCGGCCCCATTGATTCAAAGGTCCTTGAGGAGATTGATGCACTCTCCTATGCGGGTATACCGCTGATATCCGACTCCGTCGTAGTGGGTGCACTCTATATTGGCAGAAGAGCACGATATTCCTTCTCCACCTTTGAGAAGAAGACACTGGAGATGATCGGTAATGAAATCGGAAGCACCATTCTTCGTGGTATTCTGCAGGACCGTCTTGAGGATGCATATAGCGATGCCAGTCTCTATCTGGATATTATGCTCCATGACATCAAGAATGCGAATGCTGCCATCCTGGGATATTCCCAGCGTCTGAAGGACCATACCCGGAAAGAAGGCATCAGGTATGCGGGGAAGGTTCAGTGGCATACCCATCATATCACTGATATTCTCAACAATGTGACGACAATCCGAAGAATTACCGATGAGTCACAGGAGATGACTTCCATCAACCTTGATGCGCTCATCACAGCAGAGATCACCCAGTACCCGGATACTGATATCTCCTTTATGCGAACGGGGTGTACTGTATGGGCGGATAGTCTCCTCTCAGTAGTATTTACCAATCTCATCAGAAACAGCATCAAATATGGCGGTCCCGGTGTGCGCATCTGGATTAGCGGTGAAGAGACCGACCATGAGGTGACCATCTCTGTCGAGGATGACGGTCCGGGACTTTCAGATGAGAAGAAGATGCAGTTGTTTTCACTGTTTCAGGAATCAAACACCAACCGTGGAGGACGTGGTCTTGGTCTGCATATCACCCGCCTTTTGATAAGAAGGTACGGGGGGAAGATTCGCTCTGACGACCGGATACCGGGGCGTCCTGACAAGGGGCTTTCCATACGGTTCACGCTTCGTCTGGTAGAAGAGACGGAAGATGATGCTGAGATTTTGCCGTAACTGTTCATTTTTTGAAAAGCAGGTCTTACATTCAGATCGTGCCGTATCTCTTTATTGTATTACGTGATTTTGGGGCTCTTTTAATTTCATTTCACCGTATCTCTCTCATCGGTTCGGGCCCTGATGACTGATGATGATATGGTTTCAAATGTCCGGGACAGGATAATCGCATAAATTTCAGACACTTTTTTTGGCATGAACGAGAGATCATCAGATATGGAGCATGACAGGGTCTGCCCGGCATCGCATGCCGGTCATCTTGATTCGCTTATCCGGCGACTGATTCAATCTCCGAAACGTATTACCGACCGTTTCATCGGGGAGGGTGATACGGTGATTGACATCGGGTGCGGGCCCGGCTTTTTCTCCTGTCCGATGGTCCGCATGGTCGGTCATTGTGGTAACGTGATTGCCATTGACCTGCAGGAAGAGATGCTTTCCATCCTCAGGGAAAAGGCAGATAAAGAAGGGCTCTCATCGATAATTGAACCCCGTAAGGCAGAGTTGGACACGCTCAATATCGGGTGCAGAGTAGAGGCGGACTTTGCTCTGGCATTCTATGTGATGCACGAACTACCGGATATTGAAACAGCACTGCATGAGATCTATGAGGCTCTTCTTCCCGGCGCCCGGATGCTTATCGCAGAACCCACTATGCATGTATCCGAGCGTGAGTTTGATGAGACCTGCCGTCTGGCAGATGTTGCAGGATTCGTTTTGGTGGAGAAACCCCATATCCTGTTTTCGCGTTCTGTTGTGCTGGAAAAAATGAGCTGAACACGACATTTTATTTTTGTTATGCGTTTTTTTATTTGAACGGAGATCTGTCACCCTTTCCCGTACTCAGAAATCAGGATCTAAGCCACGTTGATTATTCCGACACGATCTTCTGCATAAGGTCCATAATCCCCGCTTTACGATTTCGCTGTCTGCGTCGTGATCCGCCCATGCCCATTGCCATTGCGTCGGTTCCAAAGAGTTCTTTATTCAGTCGGTCATTAAGTTCGTCAAATATCTGGTTATATGCCGGGCAGTGAGGATCAACCGCTTTTACTTCCCCTCCCGTCGGGGTGATGGCATTGTAGGGGCAGCCGCCGCGGCAGTAGTGAATATGCTTACAGTCTTTGCAGTTTTCATCAACGAAGTCCTTGAATGCATGCATCAGTTTCCATGCGCGTGATTCTGCGAGATCCGCTTTTGTCGGATGGTCACGTACATTTCCCATTACCCACTCGGGCATACCTACAAACCGGTAGCAGGGGTAAATGCTGCCGTCCGGGCCGACGGCGAAAGTGTTTCCCATACAGTCGTTGAAGGTGCAGACTGTCCCTGTTCGTGTAAAGACAGATTTGAAGAGATCGTTAATATTCATTATTTCTGCAGTGTTCAGGTTCTCCAGATATTTGTCGAGGAGGTAGATGAGGAGGTCTCCGTATTTTTCCGGTGCGAGAGCCCATTTTTCCGGGTCGTCTCCCCGCAGGGACGGGAGTGCCGGGTGGAGTTTGAGCGTAAGTCCGTTCTGCATGAAGTAGTTGAATATCTCCTCACGGAATTCAACAGAATATGAGGTGAAGGTGCAGATAAACCGCACATTGAGACCGTTTTCGCGTGCAATCTGGTAGCCGTGCATGGTCTTATCAAAATAGCCGTCACCCCGCTGTACATCGTTGATCTCTTTTGGGCCATCAATGGAGGACCCGATTGGGACCTGATATTCAGCAAATATCTGTGCAATTTCGGGTGTCATCCGCCAGAGATTGGTCTGAATGGCAAATGCCGGTTTCAGGTGTGCAAGTTCCTCTGAGAGAAGCGGAAATGCCTCACGGTAGAACTCAGCCCCTGCAAGCAGTGGTTCTCCTCCATGGAATGTGACAGTTACCTGCCGGTCGTCAAAATCCCTGATCCAGGCGGCCACTTCTTTGATGATCTCCATGCTCATCACCGGTGAGTCCTCTTCTGAACTCCAGCAGTAGGCGCAGTTGCCCGGACAGCCAAGGGTTGGTATCAGCATCACATGGAAGGGACTTTTCATATACAGATTTTTTGGTCTCTTTATCAATGAATGTTCGGATTTTGCAGAACAATGGTATACGCGCCAAAGGGAAATTATGGTCGTGAATGATTGCATGTGAATGGAAACTATGCATATTCCTGCTAAAATCGTCAAAAATTATGTGTTTCAATAAAAGATAGATTAAAGCCATTCCATTCCCAAAAAAATTATTTAATGGAAAAAGATGAGAGACATTACCGTTCCCTTCAGTCCAGTTTTGGTCTCGTCATCTTCCTCGTATTTATTGTTCTGACCGTCGCTGTTTCTGCAATTCTCTTCACCTCTGTCGAGAATAGTATATTTTCCCAGTTTGACGAGAAGATGGACAGTACGACGATCACCGTAACCCATTCTGCGATTCTTGCAGATAAAGGGCTCATCCTCTATGAAAAAGCCTATGACCAGCAGCTTGAGGATGCCTTTGTTCCGTTTCTTGCGGCATACAATCAGTCAGGCGGAAACCCTGCTGCAATAGATCTCGATGCCCTTAAAGCTGAGATGGAGCGTTCTGACTGGGAGATAGACCTATACATTATCAATGAAGCGGGCGTGATTGAATACACTACATTTGAGCCGGACAAAGGGTTCGATTTCAGCACATTCCCTACGTTTTGTTCATCAATCACCAGAATCAGAGAGGGAGACACTTTTGTCGCAGACCGGGTCTGCTCCAGTCTCGCTGTTCCTGAAACCGGAAAAAAATATGCCTATATGCCTACACCTGACCACAAGTATCTGCTTGAATTAAGTTTCACCTCTGAGAAATTTATGGAAGGACGCAAGGACTTTCCCTATACTGCCATCACAAAAATGCTGATGGGGGATGAATCGGCCATTCGTGAGGTTTCAGTCTTTGACATCACCTACCGCCAACTGGCAGGGCATGGTACCTCTGCACAGGGGGATACTCTTACTCATGTAAAACAGGTATATGCCGACAAGGTGGGGTTTGATGTTGTCGATAGGGAGAACGAAACCATTACGCGGTATATCTATATTGATCTGGAAAACGATGAATATCCGTCATCTTCCCAGATGGATCTCGTCGGTGAGATTGTCTTTTCGACATTGCCCCTTCATGAATCAATAAATTCCCTGCTCTTTTATGTGGTCATTCTTTGTCTCCTTGGTGTGGGAATTGGGGTATTTTTTGCATATTATGTCTCGTATTACATGACCCGGCCGGTAAAGGCGATTATCGCTGATGTTGACTATATCGCAGAAGGGCATCTGGATCACCCGATACAGGAGGCACGGTCCGCGGAGACGGAGAACCTCAGGCGAAGTGTAAATATTCTTGTCGAACGCCTGAAGTGTGAAATTCAGAGGTTGAAGAAAACATCCAGTGAACTCGATTCTGAACTGAAACGGACACAGGAGGTGGAGAAAGCACTGATGAATGCAAACCGGAAACTGGGGCTGCTCTCAGGTATTACCCGGCATGACCTTCTGAATCAGATCCGTGCGCTTTCGATGATCTCAGCACTGCTCAAAGAAGAGATTGGGTGCGAGAAAAAAGCGGAGCAACCCCTGAGAATTATGGACGATGTGATCACGACAATGGAGAACCAGATCACCTTCACACGCGAGTATCATGCGCTGGGATCAAAGACTGCTGAATGGATGAATGTCGGGTCATTGGTGGCAGAAGTTGCAGAAGTCCCGGATTTCCATCATATTTCAACTGAGATCACCACCGGCAGTCTTGAGGTGTTTGCGGACCCGCTGCTGAAACGTGTCATCTATAATCTGTTTGACAATGCCGTGCGCCATGGGGGAGGGGTGACCCGGATGACCGTTTCTTTCCGTGAAGAGGAGGATGGCGGTCTGCTTGTCTTTGAGGACGATGGAAGCGGTGTGCCGGACCATATGAAAGATAAGATATTCTGGAAAAAGATCGGTAAAAACACCGGGTATGGGCTCTTTCTGGTGCGGGAAATTCTCTCCATTACCGGTATGAGCATCCGTGAGAGCGGGAAGAAAGGAATCGGGGCGCGCTTTGAGATACGTGTGCCCCATGAGTTTTATCTGTTTAAGAATTAAGCGATAAATCATATTTTTTATCCGGCATGCTGCTGCATTCCGGTTCGTATCCTGCGTGGAGAGATACCGTTTTTCACGGCTTCATAATTCTACAGGAAATGGGCATCCATTTTTATTACCTGTGTCTGAACTTTTCTGTTCCATGCGCATCTTTGAAAGTACCCCTGTCCGGATGTCTGTAGGTTTTCGATACATCAGGGAAATGTGGCGTTAGGCAATTTTGATGATATATTCCTGTTGAATGTCTGGATGAAAAAATATATCACATATTCACAGCTGGCCGTCATTTGGCGCTCCGCTAGTTCCTATGGGGTACTGCTTTGGCCAAATCGAAGGACGGATGGAAGATTACTCCCCTCTGCAAGACCAGCTACCTCAGCGATTGGTGGCAGGGTGGGCTGATGATCCCCTGTTCCGGTTGTATTGCAGGCGTGACATTTATAGGAGGATGTTGCCGTTTCAGGAGCAATATGAATTGTTCCGAATGGTATGTGACTCTCTGAAAGGGATTTTGCTCACCTGTTTAACCATGTCTCTTGAGATTCTGTGTGTACTGCAGTTGTGTTCTGTTCCTGGACAAAGAAAACCATCTGAGATATTTGCTACACAGATTTGTGAAGATCCTGTCGAATTGCTTGCAGAAAACTGTTTGAATGAAAGTTGCTTTCAGCTCTTTGGTGTAATAATGGTAAAATGCGGGGGGAGCGATTCGAACGCTCGGACTCCTACGAGACTAGGCCCTCAACCTAGCGCCTTTGACCTGGCTCGGCAACCCCCGCACAGAAGTGTGCGATAATAGCCAGGACCGGTTCCATGACTTTCTGCTGTCTAAAGAAACCACTGGGGTCTCAGGCGACTGCGCCATGTTACTCTACATAGAATGCTGTATTGGAAAATATATGTTTTGATTTGATTTTGTTTTCCTGCTTTGTTCCGGGATTTTTCATCCCTGTACTGCAGGTGTAGATAAGTGGTATTTTTATGGAGCAGGTTAAATTCTATCGTAATGTGGGCAGAGATACTGGATATATTCAGTGATTCGCCTTCCCAGGCGCAGGTTGTTCGATTTCTTCTGGAAAACGGTCTTGGGATTAATGAGCGGGGCCGTGTCACGGTAAATGGTATAGAAATCCCCGCGACCCATCTCTCAAAGAAGATTGGAACCGATCGGCGGGTCGTCGATGCGACGGTGAAACGAATTCTCTCGAATCCTACCATATCCGAGATTTTCCTCAACCTCAGGGCTACGCCTGACGTCAGCCGTATCGCAGAGTCTCTCGGTCTCACGGTAATCACCGTAATGCCGGATGACGCAGAACAAAAAGGAGTTGTGGGTGATGCTGTCAGGGTCATCGCGGATAATGGCATTTCCATTCGCCAGATCTTTGTGACCGACTCACACCTCTCAGAAGACCCGAAGCTCGTTATCGTGGTGGATGAAACCCTTCCGCCATTTGTCTATGAAGCCCTGCGTGCTCTTCCCCAGGTAAAAAAACTGATTATTGAATAATAAGATGGTTTTTCACTCTTTTCTGTGGCCCTCCCCCCTCTTTGACGTCATCCTCGATTGGAATCGGCACTGTATACGGGTGCAGTTTCACCCGGAGAAGAACGGCGATACCGGGCCTGGCATCCTGAATAATGGTATTTCCCTACTTTGAAGAGTATGACACCGTTTTTCATTTTTTTCAATTATTATACCTTTTTTTCATATTTTTCCATAATTTTTTCCGGATTTCCGCTCTCCTGCATTACACCATAAGGTTACACATTTGAGATGATTTCCAATTCCATGTCCTATTCCGGATTAGACGCATCCCTTAAGGGGGCTGTCGGGGGTGAAACCCCCTGACTGTAGGGAACCAATACAGCTCAGCATACATAACAGGAAACCCCCCCTCTCCCGCACGGCTGTGGCCGTGCTCCTTCTCCCCCCTCCGTGGGGGGCAGTTCAAGGGAAAAGTGGTGTACGACTTGCACACGTTTTCCAATGAGAACAAAAACGGAGCCATTCTCATTATACGAAACCTGATATCAAATTCAGCGACCTTCCCGTAAAGGGCGCATCTCTTAAGGGGCTGTCGGAGGGAACCTCCTGAATGTGGGAAACCCATACAACCCATCCCTAAGAACAGGAAACCCCTCTCTCCCGCACGGTCGGGACCGTGCTCATCCTTCCCCCTTCGGGGGGAGGCAGTTCAAGGGATATGCGGTGTACGGGTAGTACACAATTTCCTATGAGAACAAAAACGAAGCCATTCTCATTATGCGAATCCTGATGTCCACTTCCACGCCCCTTTCCGTACAGGGCGCATCCCTTAAGGGGGTTGTCGGGGATGAAACCCCTAACTGTGAGAAACACGTGCAACCCATTAGCAAAAAAGGAAACCCTCACACCCGCACGGCCGCGGCCGTGCTCCTCCTCCCCCCTCCGGGGGAGGCAGTTCCTGAGATGTAACTGCTTAATTAAATATCAAACTAATACCGCCAAAACAGACATACAGAAAATATTGGTCACAGCGTTCTGAGTGTGATGAAGTGCAGGGGGATGGAATGCCCTCCGCCCTTTGCCCCGGTTGCCGTTAAATGTGACACAGGAGAGGGTCATTTTCGAATAAAACATCATGGGAAGAGCCTTCAGAGCTGTTCAACATCGTCTGCAAGGGCTTTAATACGCCTGAGAATATTGTCCGGTAGTTTCCCGGAAGCAGATGCAATACGTTCCTCAATCGTAATCACTGTTGTGCCTCTGACCCGGTTGTCCGCATGTGCAACAATCTTCTCTTCCGGTGTCTTTGGGACACAGTCAATCGGTTTCAGCCCCTCTGCCCTGCACTCCTCTGCGGTGAGTCCTGCGCCAATGTGGCACTCTACAATGCGTGCCACCTCCTCAGGAAGGCCATACCTCCGGCAGATATCTGCACCCACCTGTCCATGGGCAAGGGAATGGGTCTCTGATCTGCCGATGTCATGGAGAGCTGCACCCCAGGAGACAAGCTCCCTATCCACCGGGCGTGATTCTGCATACCGGCAGGCAAGGTCATGTACCACATGGCAATGGGCGATCACATTATCGGGACAACCAGCCCTGCGGAGAAATAAAAATGGGTCTTCTGCCGGAAGCATCAGACTTTGCCCAGTGTAGTCTTCATCGCAGCAACGCGCTTTTTGAGTACATTGAGAAGGAGTTCATTGTCATAATGTTCCATGTGGGTCCCGCACCGGCAGTTGAACTCGAGTGCAAGGGCGTCATTGAACGTATATACAATACCGCAATTGTTACAGATGTAGAAGTCATTTTCGTCTTCGTACCGTTCCCGTGAGGATAGTTTCTCTAGTGCATCCTCCATATCGTCGGTGAGGGCATCGTTCAGGTTATCCAGCCTGAGTTTCCACTTGTAGGTGAGCCACCCGGTCTCCTGATTTTTCTCCCGCCGGTATTGGGCGAGACGTTTTCCGTAAAGTGTATATAATGTATTTCTGACCGAGTTGAGGTTAATTTCTGTCTCCTCAGCCAGTTCCTCGTCCGTTTTTTCAATAGTACGGTCAAAGTTTTCCAGAAGGGTCAGCCCTTCTTCTCCCACCATACGGATAAGATATGCACGAACCGCTGGATTTTCCAGAATGTCTGTCTCCTCTACCATCTGCTCATATATCTGTGTACTTTGGTAATAGTCTTATCCAAGGAAGCGAGTGCTTCGTCCTCATCTGCTCCACGCCCGTAGACGCTGAGAACTGCGTTCCCTTCTTCAATCTCTGTTCCAACCCATGGTATGTCTGCAATATCCGGATGGAGTGATTTCAGGTCGTCAGCGACCACACAGTCATGATCCGCAAAGATGATGGAGCGCAGGGCAGTCATGGCGGGTTCCGGCCGTTCGGCAGGAAGGATGCCGCGGGCCGCATTCCGGTGCAGTTCAAAGATATTTACGCCGGTGCTCATCTCGACGATATCAAGCGTTGCCTGGAAACGCGGGTTGATTTCAATGGTGCGGATGCCGTCGTCCGTCAGCATGAAGTCAATCCCGAGCGATCCGATACACCCGCTTTTCGCGGCAATATCCTCTGCAAGGCTAAGGATCTGATCACGCTCTTCCGGCAGGAAGGGAGTCAGCGCTCCTGCAAACCCGAACCTGCGCTCTCCCACTCCGCCACGGTTAAACTGGCGGTTGAGGCTGAGTGCCCGTGCAGACGTGCCGTCGGCGATGCAGGAGACACTGCATGGGATGCCTTCCACCGGCATCTGGCGGATGTAGGGGGTATCCGGCCAGCATTCTCTCCATGCCGCCTCGTCGTTCGGTGTCATGGCAAGGGTATTGCGCCAGCCACCCGCACCGGTGTCCGGTTTGATAAACGCAGGGTACACTTCTTCAGGAAGAAAAGACGGCACCGGGAACTCATGTTCTTCAAAGAACTGTTGGATGCCGGTCTTTGTGCAGAACCGTGCCGCAATCTCTGAAGGTGTGCCGCAGAACGTTTTTCCGAGGTCCATATCCTCGGCCCCGGAAGTCGTGACAATACAGTCAAAGGTATGCCGGGAACAGAAGTCTTCAATGAGGTCGGGGAATTCAGCAAGTTCCTCAAAGGTCTGCTGCTCTTTTGTATACCAGGTGAGATCCTGATCACAGAAATGGTCAATGGCGCAGACTTCATACCCTGCAGCATATGCTGACCGGACCACATGGCGGGTGGCAAATCCCGCAACGAGGACCCGGCCCCTCAATTCTCGAACCTCTTGCCGCGTTCTGTAGGGATGATCTTCATCTCTGCATCCGGATATTCACGGTTCAGCTCGCCTCCGTCAAAGAGTCGGTCCATAATGAGCGCGAGGCTTGAGATCTCCGAGTGGGGCTGGGTGGTAACCGAGATGTTGTAGTCTGCAAGATCATAGATGTCTGAGGGAACCTTTTCTGCACCGACGACCACAAGCACCTTTTCATGCTCTTTTATTTCGTCGACCGCATCGGTCATCCGCAGACCGTACATTGTCAGGTGAACGACAATCCCGCCTTCGTCTTTCCATTCACGGATAACCTTCTTCCATGAGGCATTATTCTCGACAAAGAAGTCTCCGCCCCAGCGGTTGGCTACATCCGTTACCGACCGGCGCACGCCTTCGTCGTTTGCTGCAAGGTACATGCCTTTTGCTCCCAGCGCCCGTGCGGTGAGGGCCACATGGGTTGTTACCCGCTGATCCCGCTCCGGCCGGTGCCCCAGTCGCAGGACTCGTACATCAGATACCATTATTCGTCTTCACTCTCCTTATGGACCTTAATTACACCGTTTTCCATGTATATGGGCGAGTCGTTCATTACCCGTTCCAGTTCTGCGGCGATGAGTATTTCCTGAATGGATTTAACCGCGCAGGTGTCTCCCGTTCGTGAAATCAGTTTGTATTTCTGCAGTCGTTCCAGTGAATCTTCTGCAACCTCTTTCGCGGTGCATGCCATCGTGCATACTTCATCCACGGTTATTTCGGATTTTTCTGCGATAATATGGTATATCTGCCAATCTCTCTCTTCTGCTCGCACATTGAAAGGTTACCCGGATGCGGGCATATAGTTTTTTACCATTTCGTGGTGCACAACAACAGAAGAGTGATTATTATGTGCCGGGCAGGTGGAATATGACCGATTATTTTGAACTGGCGAAACTTGCAGACAGGATACTTGCAATTAGTGACGATGATGCGGCAGAACTGGCAGCCATCCTTGATGATGTCGACGAAGATGTGAGAAACGAACTGTTGGTATCAGATTTTCTGAATGCCTATCAGGTATTCTGGTATTTCTACCGGTACGAACCTGAGATTCTTGCTGCAGAACGCCTCATGCTCTCGTCTGCATCGTCGCTCTCCCGTGGTGTGCTCATTGAGGAACGCGATCTCTTCCAGATTCTGTTCCGTATCACAGATTCTGTTCCTGAGATGCTGGTCTCAGACGGGGAGGATGTGCTGATGGTCTTCAGGGGCAGGAGCGCGTACCGGGATGCAGCCGAATGGGCGGATAGCAACTGATCCCGTTATCTGCCTGCAGTAATCAGGCTGCTATCAACCTCTGCTCTGGTTATGTCGGGGAGGGTGCCCCATTGGCAGAGGGTGTCACCTGCAATCACACAGATACCGCAGACTTCCCTGAGGTCACGCGCCTGAAAAAAACTATCCGAGCATTCGGTAAAGTCATTGCAGAGCGATGTCGCCCAGGCGTCGGCGAGTGATACATTCCGGGAAAAGACGGTTACCGCATCGGCAGTTCCGAATGAGACGGACGGGCCAACGGTGGCTGACGAGGTGCATATACCCAGAATGGTGTCCTGTGGCGGAATGCGGAAGGCATAATTTCCGGAGAAGGGCGAGTGGCCTGCATGAATGCCGATCGTTACATTCCGGTCTGCAATAAGGGCAATGTCGCCACCATTGTCAATCACGGCAAATGTGGCACCCGCATCCCGCATGGCTTCCACGCCATACCAGGCGATTGTGCCTGCGACTGCCGCCATCGGGCCTACTCCTGCTGGTTCCGATGCAGCAACCATCCGCGCGGCTATCGGGGAGGATACCGGGAACGGGTATGGATCATAGGTTGATTTAAAAAAGGGGTCCCGGAGTATTTCACGTTCCAGATCACTCCGAACGTCCACCATGGCCTCTTTGGCTGTGGCGATATATTTCTCTTCATCAGCGAGGATGGTGGTTATGGTTGTCCGGTACTGGAAATGTTCCCGGATCATGGGAGCAGTGAGAGTGCCTGATGTGGGCAGGCATCCACACATTTACCACAGAGGACACACTTTGAACCGTCAATACAAAGCGTCCACGTCTCATCAAAGGAGAGAACATCCTGCGGGCAGACACTGATACATGCACCGCAGTTTACGCACTCTGATTCATCACGGATAACAGAATCCTCCATTTCCTTCACCCGTGCGCCTGCCTTCTCCATCGCATCCGAGATGACCTTCGCATCCTCGTCAGGGATGTCGATTAAAACCTCGCCTTCGTTTGATTCGATAAAGGCCCGTTCAACATTGATCAGCACACCGGTATCTTTTACGGTCTGTGCAATGAGGGGCTGTTTGCCCCCTTTCCGGGAGAATGTAACCAGTAGTTTCATTTTTTCCACCCCCGTTCAAAGAGTTTGCCCAGATCGATTGCCGAGAGAATTCCTACCAGTTTGCCGTTTTCATCCACAACCGGGAGGGCACTGATATTGTTTTTCTCCAGTTTGTAGGTGGCTACATCCACTGCTTCTGTCGGCGATGTGTATACCACATGTTTTGTCATTATGTCACTCACCGTCTCTCCCTTCCCGTTGGATGCAACCGCCTTTGAGATGTCAAAGGTGGTGACAATACCGACCAGCCTGTTCGTTTTGTCAAGAACCGGGAGATGGTTGGTCTCTCCTCTGAGCAGCCGTTTTGCCGCTGTCTGGATCTTCTCATCTTCGCTGATGGTGACAAGGCTTGTGTTCATGATGTCGCGAACCTGGGGTGCACGTGCCCGGTCGCGCATCGGACGTGAGGTTTTTTGCGTATCTATTCTGCGGGTGGGAAGAGCGAGCTGCATTTTTCCTCCCTCAATCCATGCCCTGAGTTCATCCGCGACTTCAAGCGCTTTTTTGTATGATGAGAGTGATGAGGTCTTTACCTCTTCGCCATTGAACTCGATGCTGCCGCTTTTCAGTTCGGCGTAGGTGACCTCACACAGATCGGGCCGGTTGCGGTTCGGGACGCCATAGTCTGCTATGGTGGTCTTAAGGTCTTCGTCCCGCACTGCCGTCCGGCGGACGATCTCTTCATCAAGGACAGGTATCGGGACGCCAAGGCCGACGTAGAGGGTGCTGTTGTAGCCCTTGAATGTGGCCGCCCGGAGGAAATCGGTGGACATTCTGGTCATGTCTCCGGTTGTCATCAGGGTGCCGAATCCATTGCCTGGCGATGCCTGAGTGCCTTCGCCGATGATCATGCCTTCTGCACCGCAGAGAAATATCGGGACGCCGCTGCCGATGATGCGCAGACCGGGATCATTGGGTATGGGGGAGAGGCATCCCGCACCGGAGTATGAAATATTTCCCGTATTTGGGAGCAGGGTGCCCATATAGGTGTAAAGGATCCGGTCAGTGGTGTTTGCTGCTGCCACATAGGACTGATAGGAGTTGCGTGGATTGACCATAGTTGCCTGGTTCATATCCTCAAGGGTCAGATCAATTTCCAGTCTCTTGCGTGGATAGCAGTCGGTTCCATTTGACTGTGCACGCAGCTGGACGGCATTTCCGGCTACAAGGTCTTCGAGCACATGGGCGCCGCCGTATGATATTCCCTGTGTTTCTGATTTTTGGGTGGCACCAAGGTAGGCGTCCACCGCAGCAATGCCTGCGTACGCCTCCACTTCATTCATCCACACCTTCTCCATCCTGATAGGGGGGTCTGCATGGCCGAAATTAAAGAAGGCACCGGAGGAGCACATGGCACCGAACGTGCCGGTTGTCACCACATCAACTTCCCTGAGTGCGCCCTCCACACCCAGCTCATCAACTATGTCCGGCATCTGGTCTGCCCTGACTGCACGGGCATTACCATCACGGATGCGGGTGTTGATGAGATCAATGGTCTTTTGCATGCACAATTATATGATATCGTGCATAATTAATGCTTGCATTAATTACTGTTGGTAATTATGGTGTCTTCTCAACGGTATTCTTCCCTCAACACCCGACCGGCAATCCATACATTTATTCCCGGTTGTTCCTCTACGTATTTGCTATGCAGATTGCTGATTTTATTGCAATGCTTGAAGAGATTGCACCGCCGGAGCTTGCAGAGGAGTTTGATGGTGGCAGAATCGGCCATATTATCGAAGGGCATGAGGACGTGACTACCGTGTGCTGTGCACTTGATGCGACACTCCGTGTGGTTCGGGCTGCGGTTGCAGAAGGGGCTGATATGCTTGTCGTGCATCACACTCCCATTTGGGATCCCCTGACTCGCATCGGGGGAGAATCCGGGCGAATAATTGGGACCGCCCTCGCCGGAGGACTGAATGTCTATGTGATGCACACCAATTTTGACCACGCGCCGGGAGGCATCAATGATGCACTGGCAGAAACACTGCATCTCACCGGAGTGAAACCCCTCTCTCTTGGTGTTATCGGCACCCTCACCCATTCCCTCGATGAAGTGGCAGAGATTCTGGGTGCGCCCCTCCGTGTATACGGGGATGTGCATGTGCCCTGCCGCCTTGCTGTTGGCGGGGGTTCCTGTTTTTCTGCAGATCTGATCCGTGAGGCAGAGGGAGAGGGTGCAGAAGCATTTCTCTCAGCTGAACTGAAGCACAGCGTTATGCGTTCTTCGGGTATCTCCCTTATTGAATCCACACATTATGCTACCGAAGCACCGGGGATGCGTATGTTTGCAGAACGGATGGGATGGACCTTTATTGAGGATATTCCTGCACTGGTGCAGTATTGATGGGGGAAAGGGACGCAGAAGAGGTGATCGCGGAGGTGTGCCGTCTCTATGGCGAAAAAGGCGAGAAGGCGGTTCGTGCCGCACGAAACGGGCACGTTATTCAGTATCATGACTTCTGCGTGGTGATTGGCACGACAGACACCTATGTCGTTGATGAAGGGTTCTGCACCTGCGGCGACTTTATGTACCGGGAATCCCAGTGTTGGCATATTCTTGCATTCCGTACGGCCAAAGCGCTTGGAATGATTGTACAGCGTGACGAATGGTATATGGATCTGCTCTGAAAAACCGGGAGAAACAAACACTATATGAAATCACATGGCGATTATTATAATCAGGATATTGTGATTACCCATGCTCGAGGAAGAATATCAGCTTGAATATTTCAGAGAGAACGGTCTGGTCAGAAAAATATGTAAGGCCTGCGGTTCAGCGTTCTGGACACGGGACCCTGAGCGTGAATACTGTGGTGATGCACCCTGTGAACCCTATTCATTTATTGGCAATCCCATATTCTCTCCCCACACGATTGATGAGATGCGTGAAGCATATCTCAGCTTTTTTGAACAGAACGGTCATACCCGGATCGAGCGTTATCCGGTGGCTGCCCGCTGGCGTGACGACATCTATCTGACAATCGCATCCATTGCAGATTTTCAGCCATTTGTGACCAATGGAGAGGTGCCGCCGCCTGCAAATCCACTGACGATATCCCAGCCCTGTATCCGGCTCAATGATCTTGACTCCGTGGGGAGATCGGGCCGTCATCTGACTACCTTTGAGATGATGGCGCATCATGCGTTCAATACAGACGAGGACGAGAAATACTGGAAAGATGATACCATTCGTCTCTGTGACGGTTTCCTCGAATCAATCGGCGCAGACCTGAAGCGGGTGACCTACAAGGAACACCCGTGGATTGGCGGCGGCAATGCCGGACCCAGTGTGGAGGTCCTAATCGGCGGGCTTGAAGTGGCAACCCTTGTCTTTATGAGCCTGACGAAGCGCGACAATGGCCGCGAACCGGTCGATATGGAAGGCGTCCCTTATTACCCGATGGACCTGCGGATCGTTGATACCGGATATGGTCTGGAACGGCTGGTATGGGCATCACAGGGTAGTCCTACGGTCTATGACGCGGTTTTCCCCGAACTGGTCAGTCGCCTGATGGAGTCTTCTGACCTGGCTTACCTCCTCGACAATTCTGAATTTACGCGCATTCTCTCTCTCAACGCGAAGTATGCCGGTCTGATGGACATCACCGGTTCCAACCTCTATGAGATGCGCAAGACGGTAGCAGAGAATATTGGTGTGCCATACCAGAAACTGCAGGACATGATCGCTCCTATCGAGCGTGTCTATGCGATTGCTGACCACACCCGCTGCCTTGCCTATATGCTTGGTGACTGTATCGTGCCGTCCAATGCACAGGAGGGCTATCTGGCCCGTCTTGTGCTCAGGCGTACGCTGCGGATGATGAATGAGATTGGCATGGAGGAGAGCCTTGCCGACCTCATTTTGTATCAGATGGAGAAGATCGGCCTTGACTCCTTTGAACAGGACATCAGTGTCGTACGGGAGATCATCAGAAATGAGGAGGAAAAATATGCGATCACGATGGAACGTGGCGGCAGAATTGTCCAGAAAGCAGCAAAATTCTATAAAGATAAGGACCTGCCCATTCCTCTGGATGAACTGATCACTCTCTATGACTCGCATGGCATCCCTCCTGAGATTGTGAGGGACATTGCACAGGAAGAGGGTGCGGGTGTGGACCTGCCGGATAACTTCTACTCCCTGATTGCAGACGTTCATTCAGAATCTGAAGACTCCGGGAATGCCGAAGATCCCTATGATGCAATCCGTGAGAGACTTGAGACGCTGCCTGCAACAAAGATGCTCTACTATGACCTTCCGCAGGCGTATGATTTCGATGCGATTGTTCTGGACCAGATTGACGAGTATCTGGTGCTTGACCAGACGCTCTTCTACCCGGAGGGCGGCGGTCAGCCCGCAGATGTCGGCAAAATTGTTTCGGAAGAGGGGATCGGCAAGGTTGACCATGTGGTAAAGATTGGTGACATCATTTTGCACCATGTAACCGGCGACTCCTTTAAACGTGGCGAACATGTAAAAGGAGCGGTTAATGAAGAGCGCAGGAAGACGATGATGCGGCACCACACCGCAACCCATGTTCTGCTGCATGCCGCAAAAGAGGTGCTTGGCCCGCATATTCACCAGGCCGGTGCCCAGAAAGGGGTTGAGAGTTCACGTCTTGACATCCGTCATTTCCGTCACATTTCAGGAATTGAACTGAAACAGATTGAGGATGCTGCAAATCGTCTGGTGCTTAATGATATCCCGGTGCATGTCGACTGGGAAGACCGTACCACAGCGGAGCAGAAATACGGCTTTGACCTCTATCAGGGGGGTGTACCTCCCGGTGCACGCATCCGTGTGGTGCGGGTGGCAGGTGATGTGCAGGCATGCGCCGGTACGCACTGCCGTAGTACTGGTCAGATTGGGTCTGTACGGATCATGCGTCTTGAGCATGTGCAGGACGGTATTGAACGTCTGGAGTTCTCCGCTGGTATGGCTGCGGTTGCATACAACCAGTGGGTGGAGGGGCTCGTTGACTCTTCAGTTGCGACCCTTAGTGTCCAGCGCGAGAACCTCCCCACATCGGTTGACCGGTTCTTCACGGAATGGAAGGAGCAGAGAAAGGAGATTGAACGCCTGCAGAAGAAGATCGCTGAACTGGAGATCGCAAGTATTCCGGTGGAGGACATTGCAGGTGTTAGTGTCACTGTGCATGCCGTTACCGCCTCCCCAAAGGAGGTTGTCTCAATGGCGACAGCGTACGCAAATGAAGGGGGCGTTGCTCTTCTTGTGGGTACCGGGGAGCGTGTGCATGTTGCCGTCGCATCCGGTGTCGCACAGGTGAACGCGGGTGAGATTGTGCGTCATGTATGTGGCATCCTCGGCGGAAAAGGAGGCGGGAAACCGTCTCTTGCACAGGGCAGCGGGGCCTCTGCGGAGTCTCTTGACGAGGCACTGGCTGCCGGGCGTCAGATGATTGTTGACCAATTGAACAAAAATGAATAACTGAATAAGTGAGCAGCTGAAATGACAGACGATGGTGTGCTTGTCCTTGAGCCCGGTGACGAACGGGCAAAGAAGATTGGAAAGGCGATGGCCAGCAATACGGCAAATGACGTCCTTTCCGCTCTCTCAGACGATGAGCTCACGCTATCGGAGTTATCCGAACGGCTTGGTCAGCCGATCACGACCCTGAAATACCAGATTGAAAATCTACTGGATGCAGGTCTTGTTGAGATTGTGCGCACCCGGTACAGTGAGAAAGGGCGGGTAGTGAAGGTCTACGGGGTGCGCCAGCAGGTTGTCATCATGTCTCCCGGAAAAGCGGACCTCCGCTCGGTGCTTCTGAAATACGCGTCCCTCTTCGCACTGATCATCTGTGCAACGCTTGTGCTTCTTGCGATGGCGCCCACCTTTGGTTTCCAGGCTGACGGGGGTTTGTTGAGCGGGGCAGTGCCTTCTTCTGACGATGTGCAGATGGTGGTTTATTCAGCTGAAGAGGTGGACGCCACCGGCGCAAACGCAGAGAAAGCCAGTGTATTACGTGTTGCAGCCCCGGTTCCCGCGCCAATGGCGCCTGGTGAAGGCTATCTGCCTCCCGGTCCGGCTCCGAATGTCCTTGCGATAGCATTCTTCATGGGTGGGTTTGTGGTGATCTTCCTCATGCTTCTCCTGGAACTGGTTGCGATGTATCGCAGACAATAATATTCTCTGCTTTTTTCTGTTTTTTGTCAGTTTGTGGTCAGTTTTTTGCAGGTATCTGCAGGTGTACGTATGGTCTCTTCCCGCGTATGTTGTCAAAGAGAGGGGGGGTTTCCTGTTCCTGGTGATGGGGTGTTCAGGTTCCCCACAGTCAGGGGGTTCCCCCCGAGAGCCCCCTTAGGGAAGCGCCCTGTACGGAATTGGGTGTGGAATTGGAAATCGTCTCAAATGTGTAACCCTGTGGTGTTATGCAGGATAGCAGAAATCCGGAAAAAATTATGGAAAAATTGAAAGAAATTGAAAGAAATTGAAAGAAATTGAAAGAAATATATCCTGCTCTTCACAGCAGGGAAATAAAGTTCTTCAGGATGGCGAGTCCGGTATCTCCGCTCTTTTCCGGGTGAAACTGCACGCCGTATACATTTCCGTTCCATATTGAGGATGCAAATCGGCAGATATAGTCGGTTGTCGTGAGGGTGTGCTCCGCACCGGTTTTTGCATAGAAGGAGTGGACAAAGTAAACATAACTCTCCTGCGGAATGCCATCAAAGAGAGGGGAGGGCTGTTCGGTGTGGATCGTATTCCATCCCATATGCGGGATCTTCATGCCGGGGGTCTTAACAAATGGGAGGACTTCTCCGGGGACGAGTCCCAACCCTTCGTGCAGGCCGAATTCTGTGCTCTTTTCGAGAAGCATCTGCATCCCAAGGCAGATGCCCAGAACCGGCCGGTCTTCCGCATAGCGGCAGAGCGCCTCACGCAGAATTCCCAGTTTGTCCATTCCTTCTGAAAAAGCGCCGACGCCGGGGAGGACAACCCCGTCACATCCCATCATCACTGTGGTATCCTTTGTGATGACCGGTGTGACCCCTGCCTTCTCCATCCCGCGGCTGACGCTCCGGAGGTTTCCTATTCCGTAATCAAGTATAGCTACTTTCGTCGTCATCCTCAGTGTCTCCCCGTTTGCGCCAGAGCGCTTTCTCCACCCAGATGTCTGGAAGCGCATGCTCTTCTTTGTATTGATTCAGTGCGTCTTCCCAGCGCTGCCACTCCTCCGGGTAGTCCTTCATGATCAGCCGGAACGTTGCCCAGTCGGACGACGGGCACATGAAACATCCGATCCGGTCGATACGCTTTGAATACAGGACATTATACGGGGCATTCTCGCGGAAGATGTAGAGCCATACATGGAGTGCCGTCCAGTGCTGAATGGGTGATGCCGACAGCTGGGAAGGAATATTGTGGCTTTGCCAGACACGCGGACTCTTCATCCGCTTATATGATTCGTATTTCCGCTGGCCGATGAATGAGAGGCATTCACCCCATGTCTCTTCAATCAGTTTCTTTATCGGCTGGAGCTTGCACACCTTACAGCACCAGCGTGCATCGACTGCGGGCGGGCCCTGCCGCTCCATCTCGTCCCAGAACTCTGATGCCATATCCGTCCGAAGCACCTCAAGGCCGTAATGGTCTGCCACCTGCTCTACATTTTCGTAGGTCTCTTTAAATTCAAGGCCGGTATCGGCAAAGAGGAGGGGGAGGGGGCCTGCCGCTTTTAGTACCACGAGGAGTGTTGCAAGACTGTCTTTTCCGCCGGAGTAGGAGACATTTGCGGGCATTGGATTTCTCTCCATCGTGCGCTTGACAAAGGTGATCGCCTCATCCTCGACACCGTCAAGAATCCGTTCATTCGCTGTGAGCACATCATCCCACGTCTTTTCTGACGGCACACAGGTGACCGGTTTGTTCTTCCGCGTGCGCGCGATGGTGCCGCGTTCCATGGTCTGTGCCTCCTCTGCGGAGACTTTTGCCCGCCCGACGCCGATACAGCGTCCGTCAGGGATCAGGATGAACACTTCGTCACCCGTTTCAACATGCTCTTCAATGGAGATGAGTCCGGGTGCGAGGACTGATGCCCCTTTGGTCCGTATGGAGGGTTCTGCACCGGGGTCCACCACGACATACCGCATCGAGGGTGTCATATAGTTGGCGGCAGCGGCCCTGGGCATCGCTTCCCAGCGTTCCTCGTCCGGGTAGAACCGGACGGCACCGACAACAGCGCCGCCCATGATGATCTCTTCCATCCGGTCGATGTCAGGCACCTTGTTAAGGATGGCGACATGCCCTTTTGGTATCAGTTCTGCACCAAAATGTTCGCGGTATACGGCGTTTATATGGGCAATGTCGTCGTCAAAAGCCGGCCGGATGTCGCCGGGAGGGGTGAGTGCCACTTCCCGTGTCTGCGTACCGCAGCTGCACTTTTTTCCGAGCACTGGTGTCCCACAGGTATCACACCAGTGCAGGTGGTTTTTTCCGAGATATGATCGGCGCATTCCTCAAACATTTCTTCTGTGTGATAAAAAAAGGGCGTGTTTCTGCATCCCATGCCTGACATAATTCAAAAGTGTTAATCTTAGCGGATAGCAAAATGTACTGCGAATCTGTGTGGTTAACTGGTAATTTTATGAATATCTCTCTTTCCGGGAATTTTAGATCGAAAAATCCCCCCCTGCATACTGGGTGACAGTGCCTTGGAGTGTTGGTTCTCTATGATTCGGTATATTTTGACATTTATCTGTGCGTTCTGCACGTATCTGGTGCTGACAGCCGGGTCCGGTGACATCTGGCTCTGGTCAGCATTTGAGATAGTCGCGGGCGGTATCATTGCGCTCGTCGTCTCTGCGGCATCGGCAAAATGGTTCTGTTCCGGTGACGACTATCGTATGGCGCATCCACTCCGGTGGGTGCTCCTTGGTCTGTATCTCTGTATTCCCTTCTTCCTGGAACTCATCCGGGCAAACATCGATGTGGCAATACGGATAATTACCGGGAAAATTTCTCCCGGCATCGTAAAGGTCAATCCCGGCATCAAGAGCGGGTTCGGTCAGCTTCTTTTTGCAAATTCCATTACCCTGACACCGGGTACGCTGACCCTTGAATCGAATGAGAAGACCGGTGACTTCTATATTCACATGCTCGCTGTCCCCAGCGAAATGGTGAAGCAGAAAACTGCCGATGCTGCAGGTCTCTTCTCATTCTTTAAGATTCATGAATGGGTCCGGAGGATCGCGGAATGACCGATATCTGGGTTGTGACATTAGGTCTTCTTCTCCTTTTTGTCATTCTCGCAATGGTGCGTCTCTGGTTGGGCCCGACCGCACCGGACCGTGTGGTGGCGCTTGATGCGGTGAACACGATTACGGTCTGCGGGATCATCGTCTTTGGTGTCGCGTTCAACGAGACGGTCTATGTCGATGTGGCCATCGTTTATGCACTCCTCTCCTTTGTAGGCACACTCTGGCTTGCGAAGTATATCGGAGGTGACCTCTGATATGGCAGCAGATCTTCTGGTGACTATCTTCTTAGGTCTCGGGCTTCTTGCAGCAGGCCTCGGTGTGGTGGGCATCCTGCGGTTCCCTGACGTGTATACCCGCCTGCATGCGGAGACGAAGATGACGACCTGCGGTGCAATATTCATCTGTATCGCCGTCATCATCACCGAAGCCGGTGTGTATCTCACAACCGGTGACGTGCAGTATGCAGTCCTCGGGCTGCACACCGTGCTTGCGCTTGCGGCGCTCATCTTTACGAATGCAATCGGTGCCCATGCCATCGGGCGTGCAGCATACCGGTCCGGTGTCCGACCTGATCCTGCCGTGGTGGACCGGCTGAAAGGAGTTGATATGGATGATTGAACTCGCGGTTCACATCCTGCTCCTTGCAGGGCTGGTCATATCGGCATGCATGATCTGGTATCTGGACGACCTGATCTCTGCAGCGATCGCCTTCGGTGCCTTCAGTTTCCTCCTTTCTCTGGAGTTCCTGATGCTGCAGGCGCCTGATGTTGCCATCGCAGAAGCCGGTATCGGTGCGGGCCTCACGACAGCAATCTTTGTTATTGCCATCCGCGGCACGGACAAAAAAGACGGGGGTGCGTCTGAATGAAGAACGCTCTGCAGTATGGTGTTCTCATCGTCTGTGCAGTGGCCTTCCTCATGGCAGGCCTTGGCCTCTCCTTTGGAACACCTGCCTACACGGACATGGATGACTACATGCTTGCCCACGGGCAGGAGGAGACCGGCAGCAACAATATTGTGACCGGTGTGGTCTTCGACTACCGTGGGTTCGATACGCTCGGTGAGGCAACAGTGCTCTTCACCGTTGTCTTAGGCGCGGGGCTTGTCTTCCGCCGTCTGGGCAAAAAGGAGGATGAATATGAATATGAGTAATCTCGTCCGGTCAGGGGCGAATATCCTGATGCCGTTCATTTTGGTATACGGCTTTTATATCGTTGTGCACGGGCACCTGACACCCGGCGGTGGATTCCAGGGCGGTGCGGTCATTGCAACCGCAGTCGTCCTCCTGATGGTCGCTTACTCGTATGAGAATGTGCGGGCATCCGTCTCAAAACATGTTCTCAAAAACAGTGAAACGGCGGGTCTGCTCCTCTTTATCGGGACGGCGCTTCTTGCGCTCACTGCAGGCCTGGCGTTCTTCGGCAACTGGCTGCTTGACGCAGGCACGATCTTTGCGACCCCGGTCGCCTTTGGGATCAATCCCGGCGACATCAATACGGGCGGAATCATTCCGGTCCTGAATATCGCGGTGGGCATTGAGGTCCTCGGTGCGATGGGGCTCCTCCTCCTTGCAATGCTCGGGGGTCTGAAGGGTGATGCAGAATGATTGAGAATGTTCCGTTCTTCTGTGCGGGCCTTCTGGTCATCATCGGCCTCGTGGTCATTGTCACCAAAAAAGATCTTATCAAGATGGTGATGGGCCTTGCACTGGTTGAGGCAGGAGTGAATCTGCTTCTCGTCGCAACCGGCTACATATCCGGCGGAGTGGCGCCGATCTTTACGAACGCACCCTCGACTGATATGGTGATGCCGACCGTGCAGGCAATGACCCTGACAAACATCGTCATCGGCATTGCGACAACGGCACTTCTGCTCTCGTTTGTTCTGGTAATCTACAAAAAATACGGGACACGCGATGTCACCGAAATGCGGAGGCTCAAAGAATGATGGACTTCATCATCGCAAACGCCCCGGCACTCCTCATCGCACTCCCGATGTTAGGCGCCTTCGCCCTGCCACTCGTGGGCAGACTGGGCGATTCCGCCCGCACCGGGTGGGTCCTTGGTGTGGGGCTCATCACCTTTGTGATTGCCGCACTCCTTGCATGGACGGTCCTCTCCGGCGGGCCGGTGCTCTATACCTTCGGTGCGGCGTCTCCTGCGGATGCTCTTCCGGCTGATTCCGGCGGCATCCCCATCCGCATCGTCTTCACCGTGGATGCGATGAGTGCCTTCATGGCGGTCTTCGCCTCGTTTGTGGGCTTTATCACCTGCCTGTATTCGGTTGCAAGCGAACGCCGTTCCTCAGGGAAGGACGGCTACTATGCCCTGATGCTCCTCCTCTTGGTGGGTATCCTTGGCATGGTCTGCACGGGTGATCTCTTCAACTTCTTTGTATTCCTTGAGATCAACTCCCTTGCGGGTGCGGCGCTTGTCGCATACCGGATTGACAAGGGCGTCTCGGTCGAGGCGGGCCTGAAGTATGGGTTCCTCTCAACCCTCGCGGGCCTGATGGTCCTCTACGCGATTGCCCTTCTCTACGGGCAGTATGACTCGCTCAATATGGCCGTCATCGCCTCACGGATGAGCTACACGATGCTCGACAAGGTGGCCCTCGCCCTCTTTGTGGCAGGTCTTGCCCTCAAGGCGGGCGCAGTACCTCTGCACTTC
The DNA here is from genome assembly GCF_026684035.1 of Methanogenium organophilum. Taxonomy (NCBI): domain Archaea; kingdom Methanobacteriati; phylum Methanobacteriota; class Methanomicrobia; order Methanomicrobiales; family Methanomicrobiaceae; genus Methanogenium; species Methanogenium organophilum. The sequence goes on along the minus strand of NZ_CP113361.1, from coordinate 184,774 downwards.
TGGACACCGGACGCCTACTCGATGGCCCCCGGTGCGGTGACTGCATTTCTGGTGGTTGCCAGTCAGGCGGGCCTTTACGGGCTCTTCCGTATCCTCTTCAGTGTCTACGGGCTGACGCTCAGCTATGTCACTGTAGGATGGGCAGTCATCATCCTCGGTGTGCTCTCGATGTTCGTCGGTGTCACGATGGCCATCCCGCAGAAGGATGTGAAACGGCTGATGGCATATCACGCGGTATCCCAGTCCGGCTACATGCTCCTCGGTGTGGGTGTGGGCCTGGTCGTCCTCGGTGACGCCGCTGCAATGGACGCTTTTGGCCGGACGGCAATGGAGGGCGGCATCTTTCACATCGTGAACCATGCGATGTATAAGGGCCTCCTCTTCCTGACGGCAGGAGCAATATTCCTGCAGACGGGCACGAGGAACCTCAACAAGATGGGCGGACTTGGCCACTCGATGAAGTGGACGATGCTCTTCTTTATCATCGGTGCCCTTGCGATTGCAGGCATTCCGCCGTTCAACGGGTTTGCCTCCAAACTGATGATCTATGAATCGGTCTTTGCGTTCAGCCCGGTGATTGCGGTCATCGCGATGGTCGTCTCCATTCTGACCCTTGCCTCGTTTGTGAAGGTCTTCCATGCGATATTCATGGGGCCGGAGCAGCCGCGGCATGCAGACGCCGGGGAAGTGCCCAAACCGATGCTTGCTGCAATGGCGGTGCTTGCGCTCCTGACGATTCTCATGGGTGTCTTCCCGGAACAGATTGTAACGACAGTGATTGCTCCTGCCGCAGATGCCCTCATTGATCAGAGTGCGTATGTGGCCACCGTATTCGGAGGGATCTGATGATAGCAGAGACATTATACACCGGATTCGGGGCATGGAACCCTGTTATATGGCTCGTCGCATTTGTGGTGGCGCTGCTTCTTGCATGGGCCATCCAGCGGCTCGGTGAACCGGATATTCCGGGAGATGGCGAATCCGGCAAGTCATATATCTCCGGAAACGACGAACCGTCACCGGAAGATGGCCATATCGGCGGTTCAAACCTCTACTGGGGTTTCACCGAGGCAATGAAAGGTTATTATGCACGGGTTATTCCCCTGCATACCGGGTGCCTCACGGACTATGTGCTCTGGTTTTTGGGCACATTTGCCCTCCTCTTCATCTTTATCGGGGTGATCTGAGATGCGTCTGTCACCATCATTCAACCGGTCGCTCTGGGTATTCCATTTCAACTCAGGGTCATGTAACGGATGTGATATCGAGATTGTGGCGGCGTTAACGCCACGGTATGATCCCGAGCGCTTCGGGATAAAACTCGTCGGTTCTCCCCGGCACGCGGATGTGCTCCTGGTGACAGGCCCGGTTGTCCATGATATGGCTGATCGCCTGCGCAGGGTGTATGCCCAGATGCCGAACCCGAAGGTTGTTATGTGCATCGGTTCATGCGGCCAGTCCGGCGGGGTCTTCTTTGACTCCTATAATCTGGACGGCCCGGTGGGCGATGTCATTCCGGTGGATATCTATGTGCCGGGCTGTGCGCCACGCCCGGAGGCAATAATCGATGGGGTTGTGAAAGCAATCGCCAAACTTGAAAGCCTGGAGGCAAAACAATGACACGACAGGCACTCTCAGCGGAACAGATAGCTGTTATCCTACAGAAAAACGGTCCGAAGAGCATTCATGATGTCCGGACGGAAGTTTGGGCTGAAGGTCTGAAAAAGACCACAGTGGCGAGTATCTGGCTGCGGACAACACCAGCGGACCTCGTTGCAACACTGGAGACCGTCATTGACATCGACTACCCGCATCTTGCGGTGGTCTCAGGCGTGGACACTGGTGACGCCGTTGAACTGCTCTACCATATGCAGGTATTTTACGGCATTCGTGGTGCAGAGGTGAACATCACGATCGCGGTTCCTGTCCCGAAGAAGAACCTCGTTGTGCCGACCATCTCCCACCTGATTCCGGGTGCGGTTTACACCGAACGCGAAAAACAGGAGATGCTGGGCGTAACCGTCGCAGGTATTCCTGACCCGCGTGGTCTCTTCCTCCCTGCCGATTTCCCCGAAGGGGTCTACCCGTGGCGGAAGGATGAGACTGGCATCACGGAAGATATGGTGAACCACCTCTGGGCATCCGGTAGACCAGGAGACCGTCCCGCTCCGCCGGTGAAACCGAAGGAGAAGAAGGTCCGGAAACCGAAGGAACCGGCGACTGAGAATGCTGCCTCAAAGGAGACGATTCCTGCAGAGTCCCCGGCATCTGAACCCGCCCCTGCACCTGCACCGGATGCACCTGATATAGCCGATGTTCCTGAACCGGAGGTGAACACGAATGGCGAATAAACCTGTGTACAATATCCCCATCGGGCCAATCCATCCTGCCTTTAAAGAGCCGATTCTCTTCACCTTTGATATTCAGGGTGAGCAGATCAAAGGCGTTGATTTTGCCCCCGGAAAGACGCACCGTGCGATCGAATGGATGGGCATGCGCAGAAACCCTGTACAGATTGCCCATCTCTGCGACCGCATCTGCGGTATCTGTGGCGTGTCCCATACGCTTGCCTTCTCGCGTGCAATTGAGCAGATCGCAGAGATTGAAGTGCCGGAACGGGCGCACTACGTGAGAAGCATCATTGCTGAATTCGAGCGTATCCAGTCGCACCTGCTCTGGGCGGGTGTTGCCGCCCACGAACTGGGATTTGACACCCTCTTCCACCTCGCATGGCGGGTCCGCGAAGAGGCGATGGACGTCATCGAGTACCTCACCGGCAACCGGGTGAACTATGGCATCGTCCAGGTGGGCGGTGTGCGCCGTGACTTCACGGAGGACCAGTTCCCCCGCATCGAACAGGCCCTGCAGACCTATGAAGGGCTGGTGAACAAACTGGTGACCCTCTTTTTGGAGGACACCACGATCAAACTGCGCAGCATGAACTGCGGAGTGCTTTCCGAACGTGACGCCCTTGAACTCTGCACGGTGGGGCCGACTGCCCGTGCATCCGGCCTCGCGCTGGATGTCCGTTCAGACGCTCCCTATGCGGCGTACGGCGACATCGAAGTGAAACCCGTCCTACCGGATGTCTACAGCGACGGGATTCACGGCGATGTGTATGACCGGATCGTGGTCCGCCTCTTTGAAGTGGTGGAGTCCATCCGCATCGTCCGGGAACTCATGGACCAGATGCCTGTGGGGCCGGTTCTCTGGGAGACGAAGTACGCGAAGATCCTTGCCACCTGCAAGAAAGCAGAGGGTGAGGCTATCGGCCGGGTGGAGGCGCCCCGTGGTGAGTGCTTCCACTACGTCCGGATGAATCGGTCTGAAGCGCCTGAAGCATGGAAAGTAAAGGCATCCACCTATTCCAACCAGATGTCGTGGCTCAATATCCTGCAGGGCGAACAGATTGCAGATATTCCCATCATCGTCGCATCCATTGACCCGTGCATGTCCTGCACCGACCGTGTCTCGGTCATCCGTGACGGCCGGCAGGATGTGATGACGGGAGAAGCGCTGCACCGCCTCTCGGTGGAGAAGACACGGAGGCTGCAGGAATGATCGGAATGGTTCCGATAACGGCGGTTATCGGGTGTATTGGTATCGCCGTCTATGGCATCCTCTTCGGGCTGGTTCTGCAGGGCGTTGACCGAAAGTGTGCGGCACGGATGCAGGCACGTTACGGCCCGCCCCTGCACCAGCCGTTTATTGATATCGCAAAACTGTTCTGCAAGGACAATATCATCCCGAAGAATGCGGTGACGTCGGTCTTCAACGCGGCTCCCGTCATTGCGCTTGCGGCATCGGTGACGATTCTCCTCTACCTGCCCATCGGCAGCATTGCGCCGGTCCTCGGCGGATGGGGCGATATTATCCTTGTCCTCTATCTCCTGACTGTGCCCGGTCTTGCGATGGTCGCAGGCGGTCTTGCATCCGGCTCCCCGTATGCAACAGTCGGTTCCCAGCGTGAGATGGTCACGATGATTGCCTATGAGATGCCGCTTGCAATTGCAGTCATCGCGATTGCATGGCGGCTCTACGCGGCAGGCGTCACTGACCCCTTCTCGCTGGTGACCATCGCCCAGACACCGGTATGGAGTATCGTGGGCATCCCCGGTATCATTGGCATGCTGCTTCTGATGGTTGCGATGGCCTGGGTTACGCCCGCTGAACTCTCGCGGGTGCCCTGCGATACCCCGGAAGCAGAGACAGAACTCTGCGGCGGAATTCTTGTAGAGTATTCCGGGAAAAATCTCGCCCTCTTTACGCTCTCAGGCGCTGTAAAGACTGTTGCGATGGCAACGCTTGCGGTGGTGCTCTTTCTGCCGTGGAACATCACCTGGTTTGTTCCCCTCGCAGGTGCAGCCGGTATCATCGCGGATCTGGTGTTCTTTGCGGTGAAGGTGCTTCTGGTGGTGTTCTTCTCAGTCTCCCTGATACGGGTGGGCATGGCCCGCTTCCGCATCAATCATCTGGTGACCTTTTACTGGGGATACATCACCCTCATCGGGTTTGCCGGCATGATTCTCCTCGTTCTTGATGCTATGCTTGGCATGGGGGTCGTCGCATGAACCTTCCTGCATTCCCTGAAGTGCTCCGTCAGTTCCTGAAGAAACCGGCAACAAACCTCTTCCCGGCCCGCTATCTCCCGAAGAGCATCACCGGTTATCTGGAGAAGGTCGCTGCAGGAGAGGCAGAGATCACACCGCCTGTCCCCGTGCCGGAGAACTTCCGGGGGAAGATTACCTATGACCGTGATGCATGCATCGGGTGCAAACTCTGTATCCGTGTCTGCCCGGCAAACGCGATCGAATTTATCCCGGAGACAAAGACGGTGCGTATCTTCGTCACCCAGTGCATCTTCTGTTCCCAGTGCAATGACGCCTGCCCGGTGTCATGCATGCACATGAGTGACGAGTTCATGGTGGCGGATACGGACCGCTACGCAGAAAACCTGATTATTGAGTAATCATACATTACTCTCATCAGTTCTTTTTTATGTGTTCAGCTCATTTCTGGAGAGTACTCAGTGCCGGTGACGCATGCCGCCGGTATCGGGAGAGAGAATGGATATTTTTATTCAGACGGTGCTGATTCTTGGGCTGACCGGAACTATTGCCGGACTTGGAGCAGGTATTCTTGGCGTCGGCGGCGGGTTTGTGATGGTCCCGGTGCAGTACTGGGTTTTAGCCGATTTGCTTGGGACCGACCCTACACTTGCCACCCGCGTAGCCTTTGCAACGAGCCTTGCGGTTGTCCTGCCAACGGCGATCGCCACCTCGTCCGGGCATTCAAAAAAGGGGGCGGTGGCGTGGGACGCGGTGAAGCTGATGTGTGTTCCCGGCTTTTTTGCGGCCATCGCCGGGGCATACGTGGCCACATCAGTGCACGGCGACTGGCTGCGATATCTCTTCGGTGCCCTGCTCCTCGGTGCGGCTGTCAAGATGGCACTGAAACCGGCGTATGCTGTGGATGATGAGCGTGACACTGCGGTCCGTCTGTTCATCATTGCAGGAGCCCTCTTCGGGTTTCTCTCCGGGCTTTTGGGGATCGGCGGCGGTTACCTGATCGTGCTCTTTCTGACCCTCGTATCCGGATATGAGATACACCGGGCGGTTGGGACATCCACAGCGTTCCTGATCTTTGCCTCTGCAGGCGGGGTGCTTGCGTATATCATATTCGGGTGGGGGGTGACCGGCATTCCCGCCCCTTCGCTCGGGTATGTAGACCTCCACCAGTGGGTAATCCTTGTGGTGACCTCCATCCCCGCGTCCTTTGTCGGCGTCAGCCTCTCGCACAGCATATCCGCACGCAATCTCGAGTGGCTCTTTGTCGGGCTGCTTCTTTTGAGCAGCCTGAAGATGTTCGGGGTGTTCTAGGGAAGCTGTCAGCGGAACCCAACGAAATAAATGATGGCAATGATAAGGAGGGCGAGGAGTATCCATGCGAGGGGCTGGCGTTTCTTTTCATACTCCTGCACTTCCTCGCGGTACTCCGCCTGCAGTTTGCGCTCCTCTTCGGGTGCCTTGTCATTGTCATATTCTACAACAAACGCCCCCGAATAGCCGCATTTTTTGCAGCGGTAGTAGTTGCCGCCATATCCTCCGGCAACAGCGTAGATCTCTTTGCTGTTGCATCGCGGGCATCGTATCATGCAGTTGTTCACCTATGTCCTGTTTATTCTTCCTGTTTTGGGATGTATTCTGGAATCTGTGCTTCTTTTCCATTGCAGAGCATCTCTGCCACCTCTTCTCCCCCGCGGATGACGGGGGCTGATACAACATCTGTGAAGGTAACCGGCCCTGGCTGGATACCGATGAGAAGTATCTCCGGCATCTCCGGCATGTTCTCCCGCAGGTATCCGATGATATGCGTGAGAGGGAGGGAGTGTGTGTCAAATCCAGCCTGTCCGACTGAATCGGGAAGGATTTTCCGGAATTCTCCGGGAGTAAGGCGCATGTCTGCAGCATCGACAATGACAAGCAGGCGTGGCTGCATCTTTCTGACCACTCCGGTAAAGTTCTCCGGCGCAGTCCCGCAGTCTTCCGCGTGCCAGCCGGGGCAGTTTTTTATGCGCTCTGCCATCCACGGGCCGATACCGTCATCGCCCAGCATCGTATTTCCGACTCCAAGGAGCAATTTCACACCAGTATGTGGGAGGCGATATGGCATAATGGGATCAATTCAAAGGGTAGTCAAATGGGATTGACCGCAACTGATTATAGATTCGGAAAGAAACCTCTGAATGGATGACACGAAGAGGCATTACAGGCATCCTTATAGCAGTAGCATTTTTCATCGCAGCTGGTATTCCCGCTGTGTCCGCTGAAGATGTTTCTGTGGATACGGTTGCCGTTGAGAAGATCGATCTCTACAACCTGGCCGTGGATGAAGCAGGAGCCGGAAATTATTCTACAGCGATGGAGCATATCGACGCTGCACTGGCAATTGACGGGAACTTCACCCTTGCCTGGGTGACGAAGGCGGGCATCAGTTCGGCACAGGGCGATTATGCAGGTGCACTCACAGCAGGTAAGGCAGCAATCGCACTGAACCAGAACCAGACGGAGGCATGGGTGGTCAGCGCTGATGCCCTTGTGAACCTCGGGCGCTATGATGAGGCGGTTGTCGCAGCAGATAAGGCAATCGCACTGAACCCGGACATGATTGAAGCCTATATTATCCAGGGAACCGCCTACGGGCAGATGGGCGAGTACGAAAAGGAGATCGCGGTTTCACAAAAGGCGCTTGAGATCAACCCGGACGATGTCCGTGCACAGGGAAACCTTCACTTTGCACAGGCGAATGTTGGGGATGCGGTAACTCCTTCAGAACCGACAGAGGCACCGTTCCCGGCGGCAGGCGCCGTTCTTGGTGCAGGCGTGCTGTTCCTCATGTCCCGGCGCTGGTATCGGTAATCCCTTGGAATTCCTTCTCTTTTTTTGAATTTTCTATTATTCGGCTCTATATATTGATTCGAAGGAAATCGAGCGTGCTTAGATATTCACAATGGTCGGATGGTTATCAGAAACGGGAGTCTGGCTTATCCTTTTTTTGTCGGGTCAAATGTTGCGGATGAAAAATATGTTGAATACTGGTCAGTATTGCCCGCGGTACTTATGTAATCTGTAATGTGGGCCCTAATTTTCAACAGGGGTTTGGGCTCAACAACTTCCTGCTGTCGCTGGAAATAATGGACGTGGAGTATGGGCGGTTAATTGTTCAGTTTTCCAGACATATGCTAACGTGTAAACGATTGGGCCATAAGACGTTAATTAAGCGACGTCAAAAGTCATGCACGTAGCATCAGGAAGATATTGCACGGGGCTCACCGAACAGATCAGAAATGGTTGAACCCCACGCGTGCCCGGAGGCAGGATTGTGTTGGCATTATCATTACGTGAAAGCTTCGCCGTTTTGCCTTCTGGAATGTGATAATGGAGGAAAAAATGAAAACAAAAGCCGAAATGCGGGCCTTGAGCCTGTTGATGGTAGTAGTGCTTTTCGGAGCGATCTTTGTTCCGATGGTAAGTGCTGATGTGGACAATTTTATCGAAAACCCCTCATCCGCGGGCGATATCATAGATATTAATGTAACATTAGAGAGGAGTTCATTCATTTATGATGAAGAAGGAAAAAGAATGAGTGATGAAAAAATTTCCCAAATGATAGAAAAAATGCCGACGGTAACGTACTTGGATGGAATGGAATTAAAAAAGAGCGAAAAAATTGCTGAGATACTTAGTCAGTTACATAAATATCGTTCTCTGGGGAAAAAAGAATGTGTAGATGTTTTTTCAATGATTCAACATGAACAGGCAGATTCGGGAATCAGAATAAATAATTATCACTATAACGGAGTTAACGGAAACAATCACCTCGGAAATATGGAAGTGTCATCAGGTGGAACAGCATATCAGTATTTGACATCTCATATTGGTCAGGATATCAGTGGAATAGCGACCTGGATAGAGGTGGGGGTGACAAAGCAATCTCCTGCGGTTGGAGGAAATCCTTCAGAATTCGTAGTTTTCACCTATGATAGCACTATGCCGGAAGATGAAAAATATATTGCTCATCAAAACTTCACAAGTGACATGAGGAATTATAATTTTGAGATATATATCAGTACTTCACAAACATCTGAAGGGTATCCATATATGATTTCATGGCAAGGTACCGTTATTCGAACAGGTCACCTGCCGTTTTGTTATGGTGATTTAGATGAAAACCATGAATATTTTGCATTAAATGGTAATTTATTCACTCCTGTCTCAGAGTCATATTTTTGTGATTCATATGTATACAGCAGCTATAATTGCAATTCTTTATGGTGGAACGAAAATCTTCCGGATAGTACGGTTCCCCATTTGACGAGTTGCTCAGCAGGAGCTCCCGAATTATTGAATAATGTACCATGGTGGTCACATGCATATCAGGTGAAATCATGGATAGCATGAAAAAGATTGTTGCTGGTTTTCTGATTATCACTTTTTTTTGTGGGATGTTGGTCGGATATTTCATGGTACCGTATAATGATTTACCCAAAACAGATTGGCCAACTGAATGCCCGGAAGAGATTACATTCCAGATAGCATATGAGGTCGCCCTGCATAATCCCGAAGTTGTTGAATTAATTAGCAATAAAAGCATCCGAACTGTAACAGTATCAAAATTGTATGATAATTACCGGGATATGAATTATACTCAGATTGTTTTCCAGCCACAGGATCCAAATCCGGATGATCGTATGACTGGTTCGAAGATCATTGTTCTGATTAACGATTCGTGTATGGTGTATTCCGCTTATGAAACATATCCGTCATATATTCCGGGTTAGTGCGATGAAAATTCTGTAGAAATGAATTATTTCTGCATTGTTAAATTTGGACGCATGATTGCTCCTGCGCCCCCTTCTTATTCACATTTCGTGAAAATATACCAATCCAACATTCTATTATGAATCCTTTCATTTATTCGTTAACAGGCCGTAGTTCATGCATTGTCTGGCGCTGAATTCGGAAAATGTGAGCCGTTATCTATCGATATCCCCGATGGTACAATCTCTGATGCTACAGTGTTTTTCTTCGATATCTTCCATGAGGCTGATCCATTGTTTTCTTTCAGTTCTTTGTAATGGCACATAGATTCTGTGGCGAATGGTTGTTTTGAGTGCAGGTTATCCATGTAGATGGCGGTTTCCTGTATATCAAACGAAAATTCAATGAGTTAAACCGGGCCCTGTAAAAATGCCGTGACACGAAAGACGACGTCAATAGAGGTGCAAACAGGTTGGATGAATGCCGTAAATGAGGACCATGCTGAGTCACCTATTTTGCCCCTTATCCACTTGTTTTGACTCCATGAATCGGCAAATTGGAGGGCAAAACGGATGTATTTTTCCGTTTTCTTTTTTAGTCTGAAAAATATGCGTATATTGCCGTTTATCTGTTGAAATAACGGATTATTACAGACTAATATAGGGCTATAATTATTGGGTGTTTTTGGGAGGATGTATATGTTGTCTCAGGCTGAGATCGGCCCACTCCGGGCTTCTGTGTGGATGCGAATTTCAAGTTTGCTGGCCAGTTTATGGGTTATTTAAGCATTGCTTAATCTGATGAGGGGATTTCACCCGATGTAACCAGAACCGCAGACCGCAGCTCAGATGATTCCTTTTGTGCCTGACCCGTCGCATCCGCAGCCGGATAGTCAGGCAGGTAATCCCGGAGAATTTCTTTTGCTTTGGGATTGAGCAGGTAACGGGTGTATTTCCCGGATTTCGTGGCGGAAACGGTGCCTTCAGCACAGAGCCGATCCATTTGCCATGTCACGGCAGATCCGGATCGGCCAAGGCACCGGGAGAGCTCTTTGCGTGATATGTTGGGATGACGAATAAGGATTTCATAGATATGGCGCACCGTATCACTCCTGAGCTGCATCAGTATGGTCTGCTGCAATTCCTCATATTTTTCATTATTCTCAAAAAATCCGGTTTGACCCTTTTTCTTAACTGAGACTATTTTATGTTCCCTTTTTAGCACTTTGAGGTGATATTGTTGCGTTCCCTTCCCGATATTGCATTCACGGGCAAGAGCAGAAAATGTAATGCCCGGATTATTGCAGATGTGTTCAAACATTTCTGAACGGATATTGTTATCGAGCACGTTGTATTTCGCAACCTTTCGATATCCCAGATATATCCATAATTTAACCGCAAACAGAAGTTCAACCGGGAATATCAGAGCGGGGGAAATACAGATTGCAATGTCGATGAGCATTGCACGGGGAGATAGTTCCCAAAAGGAGATGGGTGTAAATTCGTGTACCTCTTCATCCGGGTCCGTCTCGGGGGCCGGTTTGACAATATACCCCCCCGGTGCTGCGGTTGCCGGACCGATGAGGTATACAATGAAGAGGATAAGGATAAATGTGAGAGTGAGTGGCCGTTTTACTGCCATCATTTTCCTCTCATCTTCATGGATGATTATGGTTGTGTTTTACCTTAATTCCAGGAAAATGTATAATATTCCGTCCCCTGCACATTCTGGCCATATATATTGGAGTTCCATGTTCCCGCAGCCAGCCCTCCTGATTTGGCAATGAGAAGGTGAACTCTTCCATCTGTTATGCCGTCATCGGCATCATAATACGGGCCGAGTGTCGCATCCGGTGCAATGATTGTAAGCGCAAGTGAGTTCTGCACAGACCCCCAGTTTAAATCAACGCCAAGGTCATTTGTCCCGAATGATACATATGTTGAATACCGGTCGGTCTCGCCCTGGGTAATCGTGTAATATGTACTGAGGGGCAAAATTCCTCCGAATTTATCTGTATCACCTGCAGGGGTTACTATGTATCCATTATTCTGTTCTATTTCCTGCGCAGCGGCTGCCGATATAACAAGCGCCGCAACAATCAGTGTCACAGCGGCAATTCTCATAGTTTTCATGGTCTCACAGGAAAATTTGGAAGTTGAATATCCTTTTTAGGGTACAATCATTTACACGTTGTACGATGCGTAAATGATTGGGCCATAAAAAGCTAATATATAAACGTCAAAAGTCATGCACACAGCATCAAAAAGGTGTTGCACGGGGCTCGCCGAACAGATCAGGAATGGTTGAGCCCCCCGCGTGCCCGGAGGCAGGGCCGTGTTGGCCTTACCATTACTTGGAAGTTTCGCTGTTTTGCCTCCTGAGATATGAAAAATGGAGAAAAAAGTATGAAACCAAAAATTGAAATGCGAGCACTTTCTGTGCTGTTGGCGTTGCTGTTTGTGAGTGTTATTGTGGTGCCGGCGGTGAGTGCTTTAGACTCTGAAATTGGAAATGAACAGATGCACAGTGAATCCGTTGGCAAGAAGGCTCTTGTCCACTTTGGAGACATGACAGAGATAAGAATCACCGATGAGAGGACGATTGCCAAAATCCCTTCTTCGATAAAGAACTATGATTTAGTAGTCTTTGACATACAAAGAATTCGAGAAATTCTACTTAGTGGTGATACATTGACAGTATATGTTGAAGGGCAGCCCTATGTGATGGATATACAAGAAATATTGACCGATACAGAAGCTCTTGCTATTGGGATCCATTCCTTCACTGGAAGCCTCATCGGTGTTGAGGATAGCGAGGTGATCCTTACGTTTGATGACAGAGTTCTGCTGAGCAGAATCGCTATTAACAAAACTGAATATTACATTGAAAGCACATCGATGAAAGATCCGAAATCCACAAATGCGTTCTTGCAATATGTGTACTCATCAAAGGACGTTGTCCCTGAAGGCGACACGATCCTCATTGATTCCTATCTCCCTTCAACTCACGTAATCAACGAAACAGAATACGCATTGAAAAAGATACTGGAAGAACAGGCTTATTCAGATGCAACTGTCACCGTCAGAGTTCTTGTTGCTACTGATAGTAAGTGGATGACAGATGAGCCTGACTGGCAGGTAAAAGCGGCAAATATCATCACAGACTGTAACTATGAAATGAATACTATCGGAGTGAACCTTGTACCAATTTATGATACTTCGAAGGCACAACTGCTCTCCGACGATCCACAGATTCAAGGTTCTCCGCTCTCAACATTTGCTGCATATTATCCAAAATCGTATCTAAATTCGAAATCTGCAGATTTTGGGTTGTATTTAGGCGGTTTTGACTCTACATCGAATGGAGTTGGATCTTCAGGGGGGTATGATCACAATACTCTCTACAGGCATGCATGGACACAAATGGCAGATGATCCCTCTACATACGACGCTGTGCACAAGGACAGGGCGGTTGTAACTCTACACGAAATTGGGCATGTTTTTGATGCGGATCATGATCCAGCAACTGGACAGACAGAGACATACAACCGACCATATAGGTTTTATGAGCATTATAGCTATTGGCAGACTGTTATGTGGGGTTATTTCATGAAAAGTAATTGGTTAGAATTTTCGGCAGATGATGGATATTATGGTGATGCCAATCATGACAATGAGCGAAGAATTTCTGAAACGAAGGGTGTTGTTGCCTCTTATTGTTGAGGGAGGTGAATTAATTCTTCCTTATGATGGGTGTAAATGTTGGTAATTTCTCTTGGGAAGGTGGGGTAAGCTTTGTACATCTACTGCCCAAAACATATTATCCATGAGGTGTTGAGGTGGTTCAGACAGGCTCCGTGTGTTCCTGTCATTACTTCTGTTAAACGTAGTTACGGCACTGGTAGCAGGTCTTGTGGTCTTTGACACTCAGGCAATCCGTGATCACCTGCTTAGTGGGGAGCCACTGCATAGAAACCACCAACACATCTGATTTTTCTCTAACAGAATGGAAACGGTTTGATAATGTGGGCAAAATCATTAATTATGCGAAGTCAACAGTCTGGTATGCGACATCAAAGTGATGCTACACAGGGCTTACCTGAACACTTCCCTCTTTTGCCTCCAGAAAAAATGAAAAACGAAGGAAAAGTATGAAACTGAAAAAAGAAATGAGCGTGCTTTTTGTGCTCCTAGCGTTGCTCTTGGTAAGTGTGATTACCGCGTTTGTGGCTGGTCTCGTGGTTTTTGAACCCGACACAGGGGTCGGTGATACCGGGATCGCACCGGATGAGAGAGCAATGGTTCACATCGATCTGCTGACGGAGAAGAGGGATGTCCCGGATGAAGGTTTAGATGACCTCGGAATCCCGTCGTCAGTCCGGAAATATGATCTCATGGTCTTTGACACCCCGGCAATCCGGGACCAGCTGCTTCGGGGGGAGTTGCTGACCGTGTATCTTGCAGGACAGCCCTACGTGGCGGATCTGCAGGAATCGCTGCTTGACGCCGAAGTCCGCAGTGCGGGAATCTGCTCCTTCACCGGCACCCTTGCCGGGGGTGGTGATGTGGTTCTGACCCTCAACGATGATGTCCTTGTCGGCCGGTTCGTCACCGGTGCCACCGAGTACTCGGTGGAGAGTACAAGATTAAATGATACCATATATCCGGAGAAGGTCCTCCATTACGCCTATTCTTCTGCTGATGTTGTAGCGGAGGGCCCGCCCGCGATGTTAAGCGGCTACTACACCACAATCTTAAACATCAGTAGGGGGGATGGCGAAGAATACGGGATTCCTGCAAATGGCACCGAAGTCGAGTTCATGAACGTCGGATACGAGGTCGTCAGGCTCACCGATGCTGATCTCAAAGACTTCCCTACTGTGAATGAAACGATCCAGACCGACATTCAGGAGTTGTCGATACCTGTGGATGAAGTGGAGCGTATTGTTGAGAAGAATTACCGGGGGAAAATCGCGGAGTATCATGGGAGTTACTACCTGATTGATTTCTGCAAAAGTTAGGCTGTGCCGGAGCGGATACCACATTGCTTCTCTGAAAAGAGGTATTCACTATATGGTGCGTGGGATGGGGGATTGATTTGAGGAAGAGACAGGTGTGGAGTTTGATATGGGTTTTGCCCACATTCTTTTTCTGATATGGTTCCCGGAAGATTTCTCTTTATTTTTCCTTAAGGACTAGAATCTCCAAAGGGATGACTGCCACCACAAAAAGGATGTTCTACCAAATTTCGGGAAAGGGTTCAACTTATTGGCCGATGAAAGGTGCTTTTGAATTTCCATTGGATTGTCACGTTCGTTTGCGAAATTCAGGTGATCAGCGATTACACATGCATGAGCTTCAGCAGAACATGGTTCATATCTGGATTCACGAAATACTTCCTGTATTTTCCTTCTGTAATACACTGTATGGCATCTGTATTTTGGAATGTATCTGGGTGGTAGTGTAATGGCTCTCCTGTCCGGATTGAAATTCTCTGCAAGGTCCTGATTTGTGATTCCTGATTCCTGATTCAGTTCTCTAATATTCAGAAGGGGCATCCTGCCGGTTTTTGTTTTTTATCTCCACATTGTCCACCTGAGCGGGGGTTTTTGGAGAATATATACACAAATCGTAACTATTTTGGTATGCAGGTCTGAATTGAGAATACTGTCATTCCACAAATTATCTCTTATGGAAACAGTTGTATGACATGTAAACGATTGGACCATAAAAAAGTTAATAAACCGACGTCAAAAGTCATGCACGTAGCATCAAAAAGGTGTTGCACGGGGCTCAACGAACAGATCAGGAATGGTTAAGCCCCACGCGTGCCCGGAGGCAGGGCTGTATTGGCATTATCATTTCTTGAAAAAGAGTTAAGATATGAATGAGATATTTGAAAAATATGGATTAATAATCCTGACAATCATCATTTTTGGCGTATTCTCATATGCGATTATATGCGGGATGACAGACCCCTCCGGTTTAGAAAGTGAAGACGGTGATGTCCCTGATTCAGCCGTTTTTCTCAAAAGTTATGGAAATTTTTCGCAGGAAGGGTATGATACCAGAGTTATGTTGGACGTCATTAACATGTCAAATCCTGAACATGTAGAATATATGGGCCTGCAAGGTGGCCCTCTTGTTGGTTATGGGCTATCATATAAAGGACACATTGAGATCTGGTGGAATAAAGATACTGAAGTGAATGAGTCTACCATGGATCGGATTTATTCTATCTGGAACAAAAACGGAAAATTGGTCGGTATAGAAGACATACCGGTTGTTTTTTTACGTTGTTCGAAATATGAGGGTGATTGACTGATTTGGATGGTTTAATCAGTCGTTTTTTTCTTTTTTGGCTATGTTGAATTCCTCAAAATATAACCACCAAAGCAATTGATTGAATCGCTTTCGTAATGTTATGGAGAGTCATTTTGATCTTGATCTCTCTGACCTGAAATCGATATTTTCGTGCCTTCTGATCTTCTCCAAATCTTATTTTTATGACTGAGAATGCTGTTCCAGTATTACCTCTGTTCCTTGCGCTTGGTTTGGTTATTTCACAAGGAGCAGCGATTATATGGATTTTTCCTCTTTAACAAATGAGCCTTTAGAAAAGGGTTTCAACAGAGCCCAGTTTTCCAGACATCTGTTAACGTGTAAACGATTGGACCATAAACAGTTAATAAAGCGAAGTCAAAAGTCATGCACGTAGTATCAAAAATGTGTTGCACGGGGTTCACCGAACCGATCAGGAATGGTTGAGCCCCACGCGTGCCCGGAGGCATGATTTCGTTGGCCTTACCATTACCTGAAAACTTCTCCGTTTTTCCTCCGGGACCGGAAAACCCCGGAGGAAAAACATGAAACTGAAGAAAGGAATGCGTGAACTTTCTGTGCTCCTGACAGTGATGATGGTTACTCTGGCAGTTGGGTGCCTTGGTTTGGACCAGCAGTATCCGGAAGAAAACGTTACATCAATTGAATGTTTGGAGAGTTCAGGTTTCGGAGGGAATATGACTGTTGATGAAATGCAGAATAATTCTACGATATGCGTAAAATTGCATGAGTCTTTCACAATCCGTCTGAATGAAAACCGAAGAACCGGATATCAATGGTACATGACTGCAAGTCCTGGCCTCCGTATATCAGATGGGGGTGTTATCTGGTATGATGAAGATGGAAATCCTTCACCCACATTCATTGGAATAAGAGGTGTGCGTGAGTGGAATGTCACCACAGTTAATACGGGGGTACAGACAATATCAGCAATTCATCGACGTCCTGAATTTATTTCAGGTGAGGAAGCGACCTTTAATTTGACAATCGTTGTGGAATAGATGTTCCTGAATATGGTAAAAATGCTTTATGAATTCTGTAATGAGAGGCATCAGAGTTTTGGGAGGTCTCCTGACCATCCTCCTCATTTCTTTGGTTTTGTCGTGTGGATGCGTGCAGGAAACCGGTACGGGACATGATGATGACAATAGTTGGATGAATGATCTTGACTGTCAGGGTAACGAATCAGAGATTGAACTGGTCCGGATTGCCCTCCGCGATGAAGAAGTCGCCAATGCGATTGGTAACCACTCGTTCGAGACTGAGATTTACGTTTCACATCTGCAGTCAGGATTAAATGAGCCTGAAGAACTCCTTAAAGTGCGATTTTGGTTATTTAAAGGCACTTCTCGTCCGTATGGCACATATGACGGGATGTATTCCGTCTTCATCAATGATTCGAAACAAATTGTTCAGCGCTCATGGGAATACCCGCCCCGATATCCGCCCGGTGTCCCGGTCGATATGAGGATGAATCTTACGAATCGGTCGATATGTACGTATCATAATCTTAAGGAGGAATAATGCGATCCCCAAAGAGAATATGGATACTGTTGATAATTATTATCCTGTCCACTGCAACCCTCCTCTTTTTTCCCATGGAAAAAATGAAATGCACTGATGATAGCGATACCATACGTGAGTTGGGTATGGTCGATAGGTTGTCTGCAACGGATAAGCTAACCGAATTAATTAGAAAGGATGGCGAAGTTCAGAATTTGACTGGAAATGTATTCATTTTTGAGGGCGGCATATTCAATGAAACAGGAGAATCGACAATATTCATCAAGGTACCCTTTCCACAGACAGTGTCGCATTTCACTCCTGCAACAGGGAACAACACTGCCGGCTGGGAGGCCTATCGGGTAATTATCGATTTTCCCAATGAAACGGTAATGTCTATTGAAAAAGTAGAACAATTTCCAGATTGGGTTAAATATCTCAATGAAAATATTACTGTCACCATCACGTAATATGTGCCCATCCTTGATATCTCCAAGGCGGTTACGTTCGTCCAGACCATTTAACCTCCCCGTCATTGGCATCATCGAAAACATGAGTGGCAGGGACTGTCCCGTTGCGGCAAAGAAAATGCTCCCGAAAAAGGATGTTCGTCCAGTAGGTGGTTGCATCATGAGCTGCCACAAAATATAAGCATTGCCGGAAGATCAATTTGTTTCTCCTGCAGGGGTTACAATGTACCCCACTGTTCTCATTTTCCTGCGCAGCGGCTGCTGATACAACCAGTGTCACAGCGTCAATTCTCAACAACTTCCTGCTGTCGCTGGAAATATTGGAAGTGGAGTATGGCCGAATTTTTGTTCATTTTCCAGACATCTGTTAACGTGTAAACGATTGGACCATAAACGGTTAATAAATCGAAATAAAAAGTCATGAACGTAGAATCAAGAAGATGTTGCACGGGGCTCACCGAACCGATCAGGAATGGTTGAGCCCCACGCGTGCCCGGAGGCATGACTGAGTTGACCTTACCATTACTTGAAAGCTTCGCCGTTTGCCTCCGTGGATATGAAAAACGGAGAAAAAACATGGAAATGAAAAAAGGAATGCGAGCGCTTTCTGTGATCCTTGTATTGTTGCTGGTAAGTGTTATTGTCGTGCCAGCGGTGAGTGCTGATGGGAATATTCTGAGTATGGATAATCAAATTAATTCTGGAGCAATTTTTGAAATACCTGATTATACTCATGATTTGCAAACCAACGTGTCTTCTTCAGATAAAACTATGGAATCATTGTCAAATGAATATGGACCATTAAACATAGCATCAACTGTTGAGAGATATGATATTGTTCAATTCAGAGAAATAAACCTGAAAACCGATCAAAAAAATTTGTTGAAGGTGACAATATATGGTATAGAATATAATATGAATCTTGAAAGGATGGATTTCGAAGATATTGATGATGGGATTGATTCCTATTCAGGAAGTATTGATGGAATCGATGATTCTATAGCAATATTTACCTTTGACAAAAATCTTGTTCACGGGTCTCTTCAGCTTCAGGATGAGTTCTTATTCATATCACCCGTTCAGAACAGAGAAAATTCCCTGAAAACCGATATGCCTTTGCATGTTGTCTATTCTTCACAAGATATGAAGCAGCCGGAGAAACCATTTAAAATTGATTCTGATAGACTATTACCCCCTGAAATTGCTTTATCTGAAACAGATATTTCATCCTTTGGTTCAGAATCAGTGGAATTAACAAGAGGGTGGGCAACTGTATATGTTCTTGTAGCAACGGATGATGAGTTCATTGCCCTTGAATCAAACTGGGTTTCAACCGCACAGCAATATATGGCTCAGGCAGCGTACCAGTATCAGAGACCTGATATACAGGTATTCCTGAATGTTGCAGGGTATGATGCATCTAAAAGTGGTATTCTATCCGGAGATAACAGGTTGATATCTGATCCATTGGGATTATTTTTTGATACATTTGAGCCTTCATATTTAGATGGAAAAAACGCAGATATAGCGATATATTTGGGTGGAAATGACAAAAGTGGATCAGAACAAGGTGGATCATGGGGGTATTCCTGTTATGACGATCCTGATCATCCCGGATGGCATGACTACTGCCGGTATGCCTGGTCACAGATGGTAGCCGATGTTGATACTATCGATTTATACGACGGATCTTACCATGCAAGGGTATTTTGTATCATTCATGAAATTGGACATATTTTCAATGCGGACCATGAAAATACCGGAGGATACAATCAGGCATGTTGTTGGTTTGAGGGAGTAGTTCCTAAATATACTGTTATGAACAGTTGTTATTATGGTAGCAATTTTCATACGTGGGAATACTCTTCTCTGGATTACCATGGTGATTCGACTCACGACAATGCAAGAGCTATTGAATTGGTGAAAGGAGATATCAGTTCATTGGTCTGACAAGGAGTGCTTATGGGAAATAGAAATAAATTTTTTTTAATTTTAGTTGCGTTTGTGATGGTATTTATATGTATTTTTTACTATCCTGTCTTATTATGCCCCATCCTTCCTCAGACAACTACTATTAATTTAGTTGAAATAAGATCTTCGTCGATTGATTTTGAAAATCGAACAATTACCAGCATTTCAGAAGACGATTTTAAGAAATATCCTGAGTTAGGAGAACTGTTTCATAATATAACGCCTATCGGAGATGGAAATTTTGGCGAACGTGATACAAAAATTGTTAATTCTCTCTCAGTAAGTGAAAGAAAAGCTTCCGAAATGCGGAAAGAGCATTCAAGTAAGACATTCTACTGGAAAGGAGGATATTATGGAATATTGATACAACAACCATAATTTCGGTATTTCAACTAGTTACCGGAAATGGTATATTAATTTGGCTTTATTGAAACCCTAATTATCACTATAACGGAGTTAACGGAAACAATCACCCCGGAAATATGGAAGTGTCATCAGGTGGAACAGCATATCAGTATTTGATCTTTCATATTGGTCAGGATATCAGTGATGAATATTGCTGCTTGAATGGATCGCGATCGGCATGGTCTCCTTTGGATGTGCCTGATGGATGTGTAAACGATTAATGAAGCGAATTCAAATGTCTGATATGCCGACCGATAGGATGTATTTCATCCCTGGGACTATTCCGAATTTCTTCTGAGGTGGAAAAAATGTCATATATTGTTTTTGGATTGATTGCTGCAATCATATTCGTACTGGCATACCCGTTTATTCTCGATAAACTGTTCACATTGCTTAAAGAAAAGAGCCGCATTCCTGTTTACGTACTCATCACATCTCTTGCAATACTTCTGTATATTGGGGGGACGGAGCTTTCCCATGCTCCGCCACCGGATCCGTTGTTAACATACACCTTCCTTGCCGTACTGGTGACCATATCGGCCTTGGCCGTTGTCATGCCCTACATCTGCTTCACCCGGCTATTCTTCACACCGGCACTTTCCGGGAGAATGAAAACTCTTTCTATCTTAACCGGGTCGCTGTTCCAGATCCCGTTCCTGGCTGCACTGCTCATAAATCCAGAGCGTACGGTAGATGCTGCTCTGCCGCCCCTTTTCGCGGAATATCTTCCCGGACTGGGACATATCTTCGATGCAGTTGCAACAGCACTTGGTTTCGTAGGGCAGGCAGGGTATGATCTGATCTTCACTGTCGGTGTGACTCTCGGCTTCTACATCGAGGTGGCGATTGTGTCTACGATATTCTGGGCGATCTTTTCGCTCTTCTCAAAATCTGAATAATTCCGCAATCAAATCATTCTGGTTTTTGGATCTGTCGGGGAAGTAAAAATGCTTTGAAGTGAAAGGGACGTCAATAAAGGTGCACACTGGTTGGATGCATATTGGAAACAGGAACTCCTGCATTATCCCTGTTTTTTCATCGGTTTTCCACCCTTTCTGACCCCCTGTATCGGCAAATCGGAGGGTAAAACGGACGTATTTTCCGTTCATTTTTTTGTCTTAAAAAATATGTGTATATTACCGTTTATCTGTTGAAATAACGGATTATTACAGACTAATATGGGTCCATAATTATTGGGTATTTTTGGGAGTATGTAAGGGTTTTCTCAGGCTGAGATCGCCCCGCTCCGGGCTTCTGTGTGGATTCGAATTTCAAGTACGCTGGCCAGTTTATGGGTTATTTAAGTATTGCTTAATCTGATGAGGGAATTTCACCCGATGTAACCGGAACCGCAGACCGCAGCTCAGATGATTCCTTTTGTGCCTGACCCGTCGCGCCCGCAACCGGATGGTCGGGCAGGTAATCCCGAAGAATTTCTTTTGCTTTTGGATTGAGGAGGTAACAGGTGTATTTCCCGGATTTCGTGGCGGAAACAGTGCCTTCAGCACAGAGCCGTTCCATTTGCCATGTCACGGAAGATCCGGATATGCCAAGGTAACGGGCGACCTCTTTACGTGAGACATTGGGATGAAGGATCAGGATTTCATAGATCTGCCGCACCGTATCACTCCTGAGCTGCAGCAGCATGGTCTGCTGTAATTCCCCATATTTACTATTATTCTCAAAAAATCCGGTTTGTCCCTTTTTCTTAACTGAGATTATTTTATGTTCCCTCATTAACAATTTGAGGTGATATTGTTGCGTTCCCTTCCCGATGTTGCATTCACGTGCAAGGGCAGAAAATGTAATTCCCGGGTTATTGCAGATGCATTCAAACATTTCTGAACGAACAGTGCTATTGAGCACGTTGTATTTCGCAACCTTTCGATATCCCAGATAAATCCATAATTTCACTGCAAACAGAAATTCGACCGGGAATATCAGAACGGGAGAAATACAGAGTGCAATGTCGATGAGCATTGCACGGGGAGTTAACTCCCAAAAGGAGATGGGGGTGAATTCGTGTCTCTCTTCATCCGGGTCATTCTCGGGAGCCGGTTTGACAATATACCCTCCGGGTGTTGCGGTTGCCGGACCGATGAGGTATACAACCAAGAGGATAAGGATGAATGTGAGAGTGAGTGGCCGTATTTCTGCCATCACTTTCCTCTCACCTTCATAGACAATTACGGTTGTGGTTTGCCTTAATTCCAGGAATAGGTATAATCTTCCGTACCCTGCACATTATATCCGTATACTCTGGAGTTCCATGTTCCCGAAGCCAGTCCTCCTGGTTTGGTAATGAGAAGGTGGATTCTTCCATCTGTTGCGCCGTCATCGGCATCATAATACGGGCCGAGTGTCGCATCCGGTGCAATGATTGTAATCGTAAGTGAGTTCTGCAAAGACCCCCAGTTTAAATCAACATCAGGATCATCTGTCCCGGATGATACATATGTTGAATACCAGTCAGTCTCGCCCTGGATTATTGTGTAATATGTACTGAGAGGAACAATTCCTCCAGGTCTATTTGTATCACCTGCAGGGGTTACGACCTCGATTTATTAACATCTTGTGGGCCGATTGTTTACACATCATACAACGTGTAAATGATTGGACCATAAAAAGAATATATCCCAATTCCAAATTCTCCGATAGTAATCGTACAGAGGATTGGAGACACGATGGAATCAAAAAATATAACCAAAATCATTTTTGTGGTGATTGTGATTATCGCGGCATTTATGGTACTGTTACCCCTGTTCGGAGCTTCCTGGATAAACTCAAACCCGGGATTTTATGAGTATAAAATCTCAACGGAGGGCCTATCCCAGTATCAGGGCGGATTAATAACAGATATTATTGTGCCAATGCCTATGAGAGATGGAAGTCTGGTATTTTCAGAAGAAGAACTTCAAAACCAACAGTTTGGCAACTGGAAATCGGTTATTGTAGTCACCCCATATGGCAAAATGCTGGCATTCCAGTCAATTGGGGGGGATCTTACCGATATTGACGCAGATTTCTTTAAAAAATTTGATCCTGGGAAACTAACGGTGACCGATATCCGTGATGAATCTCTTAATCCGCTCATTCGTGAGAACTCAGATGAGTCAAAGGAGTGGAAATCCGGAACAGAGAACAGATCAGAATATGTATCGATAATCTTCCTCCCGGAAGATCTCGTACCACTGAATGCAAATGCAACGGATATTGTCGTTGACCTTAAATTAACGGTATCAGAGGGACTCAACCATTCCATTCTGGGGGATATATTTCGAGTAACCATTCTTGAGCGTATTCCGCCTGAAATCCGCGGAGATATTCCGGTAAATGCTCACATCACACAATATCTGGATGGGAACTGGGTTCCATTGGATGGATGATGATATCATCAGTCCCCTGTTTTCTTCATCCCATCGATAACTGTCGGTATTGCATTAGGAATAATTGGTTGTGGGAGTTATTTCAAAAAGAAAGATCCAGTACTGGCACCAATCTGTCTATTTGGTGGATTTATGATGATTATATTAAGTGCACCAAATCTAATTCACGTATTAGGCTTTATTGTGTCCGGTAATTATCAGATACTAGAGTCTATTCCGAATTTCTTCTGAGAGGAAAAAATGTCAAATATTGTTTTTGGATTGATTGCCGCAATCATATTCGTACTGGCATACCCGTTTATTCTCGATAAACTGTTCACATTGCTTAAAGAAAAGAGCCGCATTCCTGTTTACGTACTCATCACATCTCTTGCAATACTTCTGTATATTGGGGGGACGGAGCTTTCCCATGCTCCGCCACCGGATCCGTTGTTAACATACACCTTCCTTGCCGTACTGGTGACCATATCGGCCTTGGCCGTTGTCATGCCCTACATCTGCTTCACCCGGCTATTCTTCACACCGGCACTTTCCGGGAGAATGAAAACTCTTTCTATCTTAACCGGGTCGCTGTTCCAGATCCCGTTCCTGGCTGCACTGCTCATAAATCCAGAGCGTACGGTAGATGCTGCTCTGCCGCCCCTTTTTGCGGAATATCTTCCCGGACTGGGACATATCTTCGACGCAGTTGCAACAGCACTTGGTTTCGTAGGGCAGGCAGGGTATGATCTGATCTTCACCATCGGTGTGACTCTTGGCTTTTACATCGAGTTGGCGATTGTATCTACGGTATTCTGGGCAGTATTTTCAGTCTTCTCAAAATCTGAATGATTCCGCAATCAAATCATTCTGTTTTTGGATCTGTTGGGGCAGTAAAAATGCTTTGAAGTGGAAGACGATGTGCATGGAATTGCACACCGGCCGGATGAATGCCGGAAATGGAATTATGGATTTCATTTTGTCAGGTCATCTGTCCTGGCTGAAAGGCACTTAGAATACCGGTCAGTATCGGCCTGGGTAATCGTGTAATATGTACTGAGAGGTAGAATTCCTCCGGGTCTATCCGTATCTCCCGCAGGGGTTACTATGTATCCATTATTCTGCTCTGTCTCCTGTGCAGTGGATTATGAAATAACAAACGCCGCAACAACCAGTGTCAAGGCGTCAATTCTCAACGTCTTCATGCTGTCACTGGAAAAAATGGACGTGGAGTCTGGCCGAATTTTTGTTCATTTTCCAGACATCTGTCAATGTGTAAACGATTGGGCCATAAAAAGTTAATAAATCGACATCAAAAGTCATGCACGTAGCATCAAGAAGATGTTGCACGGGGCTCACCGAACAGATCAGGAATGGTTGAGCCCCACGCGTGCCCGGAGGCAAGACTGTGTTGGCCTTACCATTACTTGAAAGCTTCGCCTTTTTGCCTCCCGGGAGATGAAAAACGGAGGAAAAACATGAAAATGAAAAAAGGAACGTGGGCACTTTCCGTACTCCTGGCAATGCTGCTGGTGAGTATGATAATAGTGCCGGTAAGTGCAGCAGAAAATACGCAAGTAATCGGTAATAATCAAGACATTGTCGGGTTATTTGAACCTATAAATGCTGAAATTGAAAGTACGATGGCAACTATTGTTACAAGCGATGGATTTGCCAAGACAGACTTCAATTCCAAGGATTTTTCAGAAAAACTGGTAACGAAGTATCAGAAAAACCTGGATCAGATCCTTGATTCTCTTGAAAAAGAAATTGAACAAAAACTATCGGTAAGTGAACGGGAAGATCTCAAACAGATCATTGTTCAGGAACATATGGAAAGAGTATCCTGGGTAGAATTCAAGAAAAAATTGGGCGTTAAAGATGAAGATTTTAAACCCATGCTCTCCAGTCAGGGAGATACATTAACTCAGAGCGAGAAAAGCCAAATATTATCTTTACCGCTCTCCCTTGTCCTGGTTCAGGTTGCAGATGATGTATACGGAGGTGCGGGCATTGATGGAGCTGGAATACCTTATTGGGTTAATGGCGAAAACGACCTCTTCTTTGTATCTTTCAACGACGGATATGATGGAAAGACTCTCTATCAATGTCATTTCAGAGATGAAGATGTCCCTGATCATCCTATTAATGATGCTGCCTATGATGAGTTCCGGATGCTGGTATACGGGACATTAGTGGATATCCAAGGATTCTTCATCTATGATCCAGATCCCCTTGGATACCGGGATATTGAGTTTGGCAATGACTATGATAATGGATGTTCCTACGGCACGGTTCTTGGGCAACATGGCGCGAGAACGTATGAAGGGGTATATACGACGGGTATACCGATCTATATCAGTAACGTATGGAACCATGCCATGGGCCTGGATGACCGGAATTCAAACATGGCTAAAAAAACCTACTATTATTACTAATTTTAGTGTAAAAGGAGAAAACGGGTAATGAATGTAAAGCGGGTTGCAAAGAGTCTTGATCAGTTATTTCACTATTGCCTTCTGGGAATTCTTCTTTTCACCTCGGTCATCTATTTTTTTGTGTTTGTCATTAACTGGGAAGCTTGGTTTTTCGGTATGAAGATGGATGGTCTTTATGCCGGTGTTTTATTATTCACCTATTGTCTGATTGCATCCTCCCTCGCATATTTTCTGTTCAGATATCCCCAGAAAATTGCGGTTATTGCCGGGATGTCAATATTCTTTTTTGGGTTTATGTTTATAGATTCTGCAGTCACGATCCAGAAACTGAGTGGTGGGCAAGAATTATTCAGCACCTTTTTAGCAATGTTGGTACTGGTCCCTGCGGGTATTCTGATTGGTCATCTCATTGTTGTCAGACTCTATAAAATGGATGATGATACGGTAAGGAGTGCCCCTGGAACCGGTTCGGCTTTTACGACAGCCGGGACAAAAAAATCAGAAGATCATACAATTGGACAAATATTGGTTCTGGCGGTGGTGGCATTTGCCATCGTGATTTTATTTGGACCGCTGGTAGTATCCCTGTCTTTTATGTTTTTTTCCAGTCTGCAATCCATTGTATCTCCATCGGTTGCGGTTCAGGTTCCAGTCGGGGATTCCCTTATATCAAAAGTCGATGCAAACGGAACCACAGAATGGCAGACCCCTGTGAATGGGTATGGTGGATCTTATCTCGATGTATGTCCGTCACATGACGGGGGCTTTATAATGGCCGGCATGTTCTGGCTTTCCGGGGAACAATATCGCAGTCTGCGGGTGATGAAATTCGACCATAACGGTACTCTGATCTGGGATATTCACCGGGGAACTTCTCCATATTCTGAAACGTATCCTGTCACTATCAAGATGCTCCTTCCGACGGCAGGAGAATATACAGTGATATTGGGTGATGGATTTGTTATCCGGCTGGATGATGAGGGAAATGAGTTATGGCATCGCTATTATCCTCATGATACTCGTGTTGTTAACAGCATATCCTTACCAGACGGCGGATATTTGTTAGTCGGAGAAGCAAACGAAAGAGGTCCTGAAGGCTGGAAGAAATTTGATGGATGGATACTCAATGCAGACCGGGAGGGGAATACTGTGTGGGAGAAAAAAGAGAAGGAGTTCACGTATTGCAGGAGAGCAGCACTATCACCGGAGGGAAATCTGCTGGTGAATTGTTATGCGGGATGCTATGATCCCGATGTAGCATGCTCTGATCCCGACGAGAGCGGTGATCTGATCGTGGCTCTTGATCTTCAGGGAAATTATCTCTGGAAACAGAAATTCGTCGAGAAGGACAGCGGAGTGGTCTATTCGATGAAACCTCTTGATAATGGAACCATTGAGGTGTATTTACGCGGAGAAGGCGAGCAAAAATATACACTCGATCATGAGGGGAATATCCTCAAAGAGGAGTTGCTACCCCCCAGACCAGATTCATTCAGCCACGAAATCGCTCTTTATTTGACATATGAAACAGAATCTCTTGCCGGAAACAGGACACAGGTGAAGGTCAGTGAGATAGATGGATCAGAGAGTGTGTTTATTATTGAATACCCGACGAACCTGGAGAATTTATCCCGAATTTATTTCGTGAACCCGACATCAGACGGTGGATACCTAGTAACTAGTTCTGTGGAACAGTAAGTTGTAACGAACATCTCTCCCCCTTTTTCATTTCGATGGAACTGGATTGAAAATTTTTCCCGCCTATGGTATGTAACCGATTGGGTGATAAACAAATAATGAAACGGCGTTTAAAGTCATACGCATCCTGCATTCCCGGTGACACATAACTATGAGTAGTAAAAAGGGCCACCATGTCCGTTTGATTCCAGTTTAGTTGACAAATTATTAGTATTCTAAAAATATGTGAGCCCGTCATGTGTTGCAAACACTCATAACGGGCGCAATTTATTAATCCATAAAATTCGCCCCATTTCTAATTTTGGTCAAAATTAAGTCATTTTGAATTTGGCTCGTTATGAATTTTTGGGAATGTAGGTTCCATCTTAACCGGGTCGTTCTTCCAGATTCCGCTCATGGCTGCACTGCTCATAAATCCGGAGCGTACGGTAGATGCTGCTCTGCCACCCCGTTTCACGGAATATCTTCCCGGACTGGGACATATCTTCGATGCAGTTGCAACAGCACTCGGCATCGTAGGGCAGGCAGGATATGATCTGATCTTCACTATCGGTGTGACTCTCGGCTTTTACCTCGAGGTGGTGATTGTTTCTACGGTATTCTGGGCGATCTTTTCAGTCTTCTCAAAATATGAATGATTCCGGAATCAAATTAATCTGGTTTTTGGATCTGTCGGAGCAGTAAAAATGCTTTGAAGTGAAAGACGATGTGCATGGAATTGCACACCGGCCGGATGAATGACGGAAATGGAATTATGTATTTCATTTTGTCAGGTCATCTGTCCTGGCTGAAAGGCACTTAGAATTCAGGTCAGTATCGGCCTTGGTAATCGTGTAATATGTACTGAGAGGCAAAATCCCTCCTTATCTATCCGTTTCCCCTGCAGGGGTTACAATGTACCTATTATTCTATTCCGATCCTGCGCAGTTGCTTATGAAATAACCCTCGCCAAAATAACCAGTGTCATGGCGAAATTCTCAACGTCTTCCTGCTGTTACTGGAATATTTGGAAGTGGAATATGGCCGATTTATTGTTCAATCTTCAAGATATCTGTTAACGTGTAAAGGATTGGGCCATAAAAAGTTAATAAATCGACATCAAAAGTCATGCACGTAGCATCAAAAAGGTGTTGCACGGGGCTCACCGAACAGATCAGGAATGGTTGAATTCCACGCGTGCCCGGAGGCAAAACTGCGTTTGCTTTACCATTACTTGGAAGTTCCGCTTTTTTTGCCTCCGGGGTCTGGAAAAAACTTGGAGGAAAAATATGAAAACAAAAATTCGAATGCGGGCTCTTTCCGTGCTCCTGGCAGTGTTGCTGGTGAGTGTAGTGATGGTGCCGGCGGTGAGTGCAAGGGAAGTAAATTGGGAATTTCCGGAATTGGAGGTAAATAATTCATTAGATCCAATAGTGATCCAGAATGAAATAAGTCCGATGAAAGGCGAGTCCCTTCATCAAATACCTGTTGGCTCAATAATTCATCATTCATCTGATGGAATTACACGGGTATTTACACAGGATGGTAAGCAGATCATTTCTGCCATTGATGCAGATGCTGAAAAGGTTCCAGTGCCATCTGCTGGATTACTTCCGGCAACCCATGTACATCAGGTTCCAAATGGATCTGATATTTATACAAATGAAAATATTACAAAAGTCTACAATGATGAAGCATGCATATTGACGGTCGTCGATAATCAGAGAGATGCGGAGAAGAAACTACCAGTACCATCTTATGGCGGGTGGATAGAATCTTCCTATGATTGGAGTGTCAATGAAATTGCACAGTTCATTGCGTATTGGGAAACACCTTCATCACCGTCATCACAATCCGATTCTGTAATTTTCCTTTTTAATGCCGTAGAACCATCCAATGCGCATGGAATTGTGCAACCGGTCTTGGAATGGAACAGACATGCCTATCGTGACTGGACTGGTGCTGCCTGGTATGTTCCGTACCAACAGCAGGGATATTTCAGTGAGCCCATCGATGTAGACGTGGGCGATACAATCAAAGGGACACTGGGCTGGAATTCTGGCATTAGCAAATGGAATATCATATTTAACGACTTAGACGCCGGAACATCAACAATGAGTTTCTCAGATTGTGTTGGTTGTCAGGATGTTGCAGTATTCACCGCACTGGAAGGATATAACGTCGATGCAGATTCGGAAGTGCCTGGTGATACGACGTTCTATGATATGCGTTTCAAAGATTTGAACCTGCAAACGGTTGATATCACGTGGGAGCCTTACATTGATGATGATGCACCATTAACCGGACTAAATGTGGAGAGACCATCCGATAATTGGGTGAAGCTGCATACGGCTAACTAATAAGAAACACAATTTCTAATTTCCAGGGAGTGTTACACTCATGAAGAAAAATCATGTAATCGGTCTGCTGATTGGATTAGCGGTAGTACTGGCAGCAGTGGTGGCGATGATATTCTACTTTGAAGGACAGCCTCCTGAAAGTCCTGAAAAATATTCCTGGGTGCCGCCGGATATTACTCCCGGGGTGGCACTTATGAACATGCCAAAACTGCTTGATCCCGAAACAGCTGATATGAGAGCAGGTGAAACATGGGAGGGATACATTACCCTAGAAACGAAAAGGAACGGACCGGGGATGGTTCATTATGCCATTCCCTCTCGTATTGAGAGTGTTTACTCTGATGAGGAACTCGCCTGGCCCAAGGGCCTGAATATCAGTATCGAGCCCTCTGACTTTATGGCGTATCCGAATGAGACCTACAATTCCACCATCACGATAAAAACAGCTCCTGATCTATTGCAGGGTGAGTATGTATTCCGCTATCATCACCTCTTTGAGGGTGTGATGGAAGGAGGCGGATCGCTTACGGTGGTGGTTTCATAGATGATATCTGGAGAATTTCTTCAAACACCGTATATAGTCTCAAACGACCTCTTCAGCACTGACAGTCCGGCCCCTGCCTGGGGCGAGCGCCTCTTTTCGTATTTTCGGGATCTATCAGAAGAGTTTACGATCATCTGATCCCATCCCATGCTCAGGACAGACTATTCCTACACCTTCCGAGGGTCTCTCCAATATATTCAGCAGATTACTGAATAATTCGGCGAACGTACTAATGTATACCAGAAGAGACAAGGGTAAATTGTAGCCTATGTTTGCCACTTTGATTTCAATCGCCCAGGAAGACTATCCGCGACATCATCCAAATTTTTCCCGTTTGTCGATATAACCAGTGTCAGGCGTCAATTCTCAACAACTTCCTGCTGTCGCTGGAAAAAATGGACGTGGAGTATGGCCGATTTATTGTTCAGTCATCTAGATATCTGTTAACGTGTAAACGATTGGACCATAAAAAAGTTAATAAACCGACGTCAAAAGTCATGCACGTAGCATCAAAAAGGTGTTGCACGGGGCTCACCTGAACCGATCAGGAACGGTTGAACCCCACGCGTGCCCGGAGGCAGGGCTGTATTGGCATTATCATTTCTTGAAAAAGAGTTAAGATATGAATGAGATATTTGAAAAATATGGATTAATAATCCTGACAATCATCATTTTTGGCGTATTCTCATATGCGATTATATGCGGGATGACAGACCCCTTCGGTTTAGAAAGTGAAGACGGTGATGTCCCTGATTCAGCCGTTTTTCTCAAAAGTTATGGAAATTTTTCGCAGGAAGGGTATGATACCAGAGTTATGTTGGACGTCATTAACATGTCAAATCCTGAACATTTAGAATATATGGGCCTGCAAGGTGGCCCTCTTGTTGGTTATGGGCTATCATATAAAGGACACATTGAGATCTGGTGGAATAAAGATACTGAAGTGAATGAGTCTACCATGGATCGGATTTATTCTATCTGGAACAAAAACGGAAAATTGGTCGGTATAGAAGACATACCGGTTGTTTTTTTACGTTGTTCGAAATATGAGGGTGATTGACTGATTTGGATGGTTTAATCAGTCGTTTTTTTCTTTTTTGGCTATGTTGAATTCCTCAAAATATAACCACCAAAGCAATTGATTGAATCGCTTTCGTAATGTTATGGAGAGTCATTTTGATCTTGATCTCTCTGACCTGAAATCGATATTTTCGTGCCTTCTGATCTTCTCCAAATCTTATTTTTATGACTGAGAATGCTGTTCCAGTATTACCTCTGTTCCTTGCGCTTGGTTTGGTTATTTCACAAGGAGCAGCGATTATATGGATTTTTCCTCTTTAACAAATGAGCCTTTAGAAAAGGGTTTCAACAGAGCCCAGTTTTCCAGACATCTGTTAACGTGTAAACGATTGGACCATAAACGGTTAATAAAGCGAATTCAAATGTCTGATATGCCGACCGAAAGGATGTATTTCATCCCTGGGACTATTCCGAATTTCTTCTGAGAGGAAAAAAATGTCAAATATTGTTTTTGGATTGATTGCTGCAATCATATTCGTACTGGCATACCCGTTTATTCTCGATAAACTGTTCACATTGCTCAGAGAAAAGAGCCGCATTCCCGTTTACGTGCTTATCACATCTCTTGCAATTCTTCTGAGAATTGGGGGGACGGAGCTTTCCCATGCTCCGCCACCGGATCCGTTGTTGACATACACCTTCCTTGCCGTACTGGTGACCATATCGGCCATGGCCGTAGTCATGCCCTACATCTGCTTCACCCGGTTATTCTTCACACCGGCACTTTCCGGGAGAATGAAATCTCTTTCTATCTTAACCGGGTCGCTGTTCCAGATCCCGTTCCTGGCTGCACTGCTCATAAATCCAGAACGTACGGTAGATGCTGCTCTGCCGCCCCTTTTCGCGGAATATCTTCCCGGACTGGGACATATCTTCGACGCAGTTGCAACAGCACTTGGTTTCGTAGGGCAGGCAGGGTATGATCTGATCTTCACCATCGGTGTGACTCTTGGCTTTTACATCGAGTTGGCGATTGTATCTACGGTATTCTGGGCGATCTTTTCAGTCTTCTCAAAATCCGAATGATTCCGCAATCAAATCATTCTGTTTTTGGATCTGTTGGGGCAGTAAAAATGCCGTGGCGCGAAAGAGGACGTCAATAGAGGTGCACACTGGTCGGATGAATATTGGAACCCCATCAGAACCGACACAGGTACCGTTCCCGGTGGCAGGCGTCGTTCCTGGTGCGGGTTTACTGGTCCTCGCGTCCCGGCGCGGATGAGCGGGCCACAGGGAAATCGGCAAAATATCTCTTTTTTGGCAACCATTGCTTCGTGTGTCTGGAAAAAATTGGTGAATCATTTTTGAAATTCTTCTTTTCGGCAGAATCGGGGCGGTGCTCTCATGGATGGGAATGAGAGACGCCTCTCTCCCGCGTGAAAACTTTCCGAAAAAACAAACGATTCACTCTGCTGAATGAATGTTGTAAAAACGAGTGCGCCGACCGGGACTCGAACCCGGGTTTAGGCGTTGGCAACGCCTAGTGATAACCACTACACTATCGGCGCGATTCACCCTGCGATGCTGGCGCATCTCAGTGCTCTACAATATACACGTCCAGAGAATATAATGGTATCGAATTGCGTTTTTACATCCGTTGTTTTAAGAATCGTGCCTGTTTTGTGCGATTTATATATGCTGACATTATATTGCCGTTCCTCTCAAAATCCCCGGCATGGTGCCTGTCCCAACATACGAATGAATCGAAAGGTGATACGGTTAAATGCGTGCAGCATCAATCTCTATTCAGGTATGATCCCGCTGATGATGGACCTCAGGGACGCGAAGGTTGTGATCGCAGGTGGCGGTGCCGTCGGCGCCCGGAAGGCACGCTTTTTTGCTTCGGAAGCCCGTGTCGTGGTCCTCAGTCGTTCATTTCACCCGGATTTTGCAGAGACTGCCGTGGAGACGGTGAAGTGTGATCTCTCCGGGATGGATGATGATGAGATCGTATCCCATCTTCGTGAGAGTTTTCTCGTAATCACTGCTCTTGAAGATGTGGAGCTGAACCGGAGAATTGCGGCTTTGGCACGCCGGTGCGGTGCGCACGTGAACGATGCTCACGGTGTTCTGGGTGACGTCACCCTCCCCTCGGTGGTGCGCGGCGAAACCTACTCCATTGGCATCTCCACCTTCGGGCGCAGCCCCGGGATGGCGCGCCATCTCCGTCTCTGTATTGAAGAGCACTGCGGGGATATCGACGGCATGGTCCGTTTGCAGGAGACACTGCGGGAAAACCTGAAACAGATAGTCCCCGACCAGCTTGTCCGCTCGCAGATTCTTAATGAAGTATTGGATGACCCTGCGATGTGGGATGCCCTTGCCCGAGGCACTGCGCAGGCAAAAGAGGAGGCCCTCAGGAAATATCTATGAAAAATACTCTTATCCCATCGGTTGCCATCGCAGGCATCAGCCACCACGGGAGCGATATCACAGAACTGGAGCAGTTCCGGTTCTCCGATGAAGCGTCCCTTCTCGCAGACGCAAAGGTTCGGTTTAAAGGAGCGGTTCTGCTCCAGACATGCAACCGGATTGAATTTCTGGTGGAAGGGAACGCCGCGATGGCAGAGACGTTTCTCCGCGAACAGGGGCGCGAAGGATTCCGGGTGCTGGAGGGGGAGGGCGCCCTGCGCCATCTGCTCCGCCTCTCCGCAGGCATGGATTCCATGGTGGTCGGCGAAGACCAGATCCTGGGACAACTGAAGTCGGCACTCGCCCTCTCGCGTGAGCACGGCGTTTGTAGCCCGCTTGTCGAGCGCTGCATCACAAAGGCGGTGCATGTAGGTGTCGAGGTGCGCCAGCGCACGAATATCAATAAGGGGGCCGTCTCCATCGGGTCTGCTGCGGTTGAACTGGCAGAGGATCTCTTGGGGAGCCTTGACGGCAAGCATATTCTCATCGTGGGCGGTGGTGAGATGGGGACCCTTGTCACGCAGGCACTTGCGGAAAAAGACCTGACCGCAATCTACGTCACCAACCGGACCTTTGCACGTGCGGAGGAGCTGGCGGATCTGGTCGGGGGCAAGGCGGTGCACCTTGATGAGCTCTTACGCTATGCCGCTCTTGCGGATGTCATTATATCATGCACCGCAGCACCGCACCCTATCATCCGGTATGATGCGGTATGTGATGCGATGCGGGGACGCGTCTGGCCGCTCGATGAGGGTAAAAAGCCACTTGTCATCATTGACATCGCCCAGCCCCGTGATGTGGAGGACGCGGTCGGCGACATTGACGGGGTATATCTCTTTACCATTGATGACCTCCGCACGGTCAGCGAACGGAATATGAACAACCGGAAAGAGGAGGCCCTCGAGGCATATGCGTTTCTGGATGATGAACTGACGCAGTTTGTGACCCTCCTCAACCGGGCCGGTGCAAGTGATCTTCTTGCCCATCTCCATTCATGGGCAGAGATGATCCGGTGCCGTGAACGCGACAAAGCAGCTGCACGCCTCCGGTCATCGGGTGCGCCTGCCGAAGAGATACTCGATGACCTGTCACGGGTGCTTGTCAAAAAATTGCTCAATGACGTAACTTTCTCGGTGAGGCGGTGCGCAGAGAGTGGTGAGATTGAATCTGCACAGGCACTGGTGCATGCAGTAACCACAGGAGATGACGAATGTTTCCGGAAAGACGATTGCGAAGACTGAGAAAACGAACGATGCAGCCCCTGTTTCAGGAGACTGCGCTCTGTACCGATGATCTTGTGGTCCCGCTCTTTTTTGATGAGGTGGCGACAGAACCCGTCCCGATTGCCTCCATGCCGGGGCAGTACCGCTACCCGGTGGGAATGGCGGCAGAGATCGCACAAGATATTGCCGCAGCAGGCATCCGTGCGGTCATTCTCTTTGGCATCCCTGCACGAAAGGATGCCGGGGGAACAGAGGCATACAACCCGGAGGGTGTTATCCAGCAGTCAGTCCGGGCCATTAAATCAGCTGTCCCTGAGCTTGTTGTGATTACCGACGTCTGTGCCTGTGAATATACCGACCATGGGCACTGCGGTATCGTTGGGGAGACTCCCTGTGGACCGGACCTCCTAAACGACCCTTCTCTTGAACTAATGTCGCAGATTGCGGTATCCCATGCCGAAGCCGGTGCGGATATCGTCGCCCCGTCCTGTATGCTCGACGGCATGGTCATGGCCATCCGTGAAGAACTGGACTGCGAGGGCTATGAGGAGACGGCAATCATGTCGTATTCCAGCAAATTTGCAAGTGCTCTCTACGGGCCATTCCGTGACGCAGCGGACTCCGGATTCTCGTTTGGCGATAGGACAACCTACCAGATGAGCCCGGCAAATCCGCGTGAGGCGCTCCTTGAGTCAGAAATGGACGCGAAGGAGGGTGCCGATATCCTGATGGTCAAACCGGCGTCCCTGTATCTTGATATCCTGCAGTCGGTTGCCTCTCTTGGCCTGCCGGTCGCCGCCTATCAGGTGAGCGGAGAGTATGCTATGATCAAGGCCGCCGCGGCAAACGGCTGGATTGATGAGAAAGCGGTTGCACTCGAGAGTCTCCTTGCGATCAAACGGGCGGGTGCTGACCTCATCATTACCTACTATGCGATGGATGCAGCGGGGTGGCTGAAATGAGAAGCGAGGAACTCTTCTCTGAGGCACAGACCCTGATGCCCGGCGGTGTTTCCAGTCCGGTGCGTGCGATAAAACCGTATCCGTTCTATACCCGGAAGGGCACCGGTTCGCACCTTACAACTGAGGACGGTGAGGACTTAATCGACTGCTGTCTCGGCTACGGCCCCCTGATCCTCGGGCATGCCCACCCAACGGTACGGGAGGCCATATGCTCGTGTGCTGAAGACGGCTGGCTCTACGGCACGCCTGCGGAGAAGGAGCTGTTCCTCGCCCGGATGATCATTGCCGATCACCCGTCGGTTGATATGGTCCGGTTTGTTTCCAGCGGTTCGGAGGCGACGATGGCTGCAATTCGGCTCGCACGCGGGTTTACCGGCCGCGAGGACATCATCAAAATAGAGGGCGGGTTCCACGGCGCCCACGATGGTGTGCTCATCAAGGCGGGCTCCGGTGCGACCACGATGGGTGTTCCCGACTCTGCAGGTGTCATCCCGGATGTGGTGCGCCACACCGCACAGGTGCCCTACAATAACACCGAAGCCCTTACTGAGCTTCTGGAGAATAACGACAATGTGGCAGCATTCATCCTCGAACCGGTGCTCGGCAATGTCGGCCCGGTGCTTCCGGATGACGGCTACCTCGCAGAAGTGCGCAAAATCACTGAGGAGCATGATGTGCTCCTTATTTTTGACGAGGTCATCACCGGCTACCGGCTGGGCATCGGCGGTGCACAGTTCAAATATGGCATCACCCCTGACCTGACGACCTTCGGCAAGATCATCGGCGGTGGTCTCCCCATCGGGTGCTTCTCCGGCAGGCGCGACATCATGGAGCTGACGGCACCGGCAGGCCCGGTCTATCAGGCAGGGACATTCTCCGGAAATCCGCTCTCGCTTTCCGCAGGTATTGCCTGTCTGCAGTATCTACGGGACAACCGGGGTCTCTATCAGATGCTCGCGGAGAACGCACGGGCCATTGGCGAGTCCATTCCTTCCAATAAGGCAGACGGGTTTGTGAACCTCGGTTCGATGTTCAAACTCTTCTTCCGGAGAGCTCCACCACGTGATTACCGCGAGGCAAAGGAGAGCGACACGGAGGCATTCTCCGTCTTCTGGAATAAGATGATGAAGAAAGGCATCTTCCTGCCGCCGTCACAGTTTGAGACCAATTTCCTCTCGGTGGCGCACACCGATGAAGACGTGGCGAAGATTGCCGGGGCCTATTCCGAATGCCTCTGACCGTAGGCACCAGAGGTTCACGCCTCGCGATGGCGCAGACCGACCGTGTTTGTGGACAGCTTGCTGACCTTGGAATTGCAACCGACGTCGTTGAAGTCAAGACGGTGGGCGACGCCCGGCTGCAGGTGCCGATGCATCAGGTGGGCGGGCAGGGCATCTTCGTCCGGGCACTGGACGACGCCATCCTCGCGGGTGAGATCGACTTCGCCGTTCACAGCATGAAGGATATCCCTGCATTCCGGCCGGAAGGACTATCAACAGCGGCGATTCTCAAACGTGACTCCCCGGCGGACTTCCTCGTCCACGAGGGTGACATAGAGGATGTCCGGGTGGTGGGGACGTCATCCACCCGCAGGCGGGCACAGCTCCTCCGGAGCAGTCTGGATGTAGAGGTGCGTGAACTCCGCGGCAATGTGGATACCCGTCTGCGCAAACTTCGCGATGGTGAGTATGACGCCATCGTCCTTGCGGAGGCGGGGATGCAGCGGCTCGACATGGATCTCTCCGGCACACAGCTTCTGCCGCAGTGGTTTGTCCCGTCTCCGAATCAGGGGACGATCGCAGTGGTCTGCCGCGATGACCCGGAGCTGAACGAGACACTTGCAGCAATTGACCATCCGCAGACGCGAAAGGATACGGAAGTCGAACGGGCCGTGATGGAGGAGATCGGCGGCGGGTGTTTCACCCCGCAGGGGGTCTTCTGTCAGGATGGGTTCCTTCTCGCAGAAGTGCTCTCCCTTGACGGCAACCGCTATGAACGGGTGGAGGACAACGGCGATTCGGTGGAAGAAGGCCGTCTCATCGGCAGAAAACTCAAAAATATTAGCTGGGACCTGATCGAAGAGGCCCGGCAGACTCTGGGATTATCATGAACGGAACAGTATATCTTATCGGATCCGGCCCCGGCGGGCTGGGCATGATGACGGTCCGGGCACGTGAGGTGCTCGACGCAGCGGATGTCATTCTCTATGATCAGCTCCCCGGCGCTGAGGTGATTGCCTCCCTGCCGGATACGGCTGAGTGTGTGGATGTCGGGAAATACGGCTCGTCCCATACCCTTGAACAGGATGAGATCGAGGCCCTGATGGTGGAGTATGCCAAAACGGGCCGGAACGTCGTTCGCCTGAAGGGAGGAGACCCCTTCCTCTTCGGCCGCGGCGGTGAGGAGATGGAGACGATGCGGGAGCACGGCATCCCGGTAGAGGTGGTGCCCGGTGTGACAAGTGCCATCGCCGTTCCCGAGTGTGTGGGCATTCCTGTTACCCACCGAAAGTGGGCGAGTCAGGTCACGATCCTGACCGGGCACGAGGACCCCACCAAAGCTGAGTCCGCCCTCAACTGGAAGTGGCTTGCGCAGACCACGGGAACGATTGTCATCCTGATGGGCGTGAAGAATCTCCCGAAGATCGCTGAGGCACTCATTGCAGGCGGCATGAAACCGGAGAAACCGGTGGCGATTATTGAGCGGGGACTCCGGCCCGACCAGCGGGTGACCTGCGGGGCTCTGGATGAGATTGCCGAGGTTGCACGGGCGGCGGGAGTGAAGCCTCCTGCGGTTGTTGTGATTGGTGAAGTCGCAACGCTGTACCGGGACGGGTCTGAAGGGCGGATGCATATTACCGGGGTTTGAGAGGTTTCTCTCATTTTCCGTTTTCTGGGATTTTCAAGACTGTTTCCTTTTTTTCTATCGCATGCACACAGGTGCAATAATACCATGCAACGGTAGGCTGTGCCGGTAAATAGATGATATTTCGCTCCTTTCTGCAAAACAGGGCGGTGCAATACGTGTCAGGAAAATATGCGTCCATCTCCCGTGATGGTTATTTTCCCGTTGTGATAATTGATTTCCGTCTGTAAACGGAAACCAGCTATGAACAGAGATGAAAGAACGTTAATTCGAAACAGCACCGCTGAATTTCTGATATTTACCGCAACAGGCGGTGAAGAGTCTATTGAGGTCAGGTATGGGGATGAGACCATTTGGGCAAGTCAGAAAATGATGGTCGTACTCTTCGGTGTCGATGTGCGGATAATCAGTGAACATCTCAAAAACATCTTCGAAACAGAAGAGTTAGATCAGAATTCAGGTATCCGGAAATTCCGGAATACTGCACGTGACGGGAAACCAATACAATACAAAATTTTACAGCCTGGATGCCATCATCTCGGTTGGCTACCGCGTGAATTCAAACGGGCCATGCAATTCTGCCAGTGGGCGATACAGGTCCTGCGGGAATTTGCCATCAAAGGCAATGTGCTCGAAAACACGCATCCTGAAAATAATCCCCGGGCACTAACCACCGGTGACTTCTTTGCAAACGTCTCAGAACATGCTCCGCTTTGCCCCCCCTGAATTTCAGGAGCGATTTTCAGGTGATATGCCACTTACTATGGATGTGTTTACGGTAATTACGCTGAATAGCGAATTTGTCCTCTCTCCTGACCCACCATCACCGGTTGTGCGATTTATCCGGTGAAATATGAAAAAAAAGAATGAGGCCGCATTCTTTGGATGGCTGGTTGGTCTGGGCCATCTGGTGCTGGCCTTCAGGTGTAATCAATTACATATTGATTCGGAACTATCTGGCATACGGACAGAAAATTGTTCACCACTTTTTGTATGGGAGGAATTTTCCGTTCAGTTCAATGATCACCCTGTCTCCCTTGGGGTCTTCCATTTTCCTGACATCTACCTCAAAGTCAATTGCACTCATAATGCCATCGCCAAACTTTTCATGGACAATTGCTTTTAAGGGCATTCCATAGATGGCCATAATCTCATACAGCCGGTAGATAAGGGGGTCTGTTGGAACAACAGTTGAAAGCGAGCCTTTGTAGGGGCACTCCTGAAGGAGTTTGACACAGTCAGCGTCCAGACCGAGGACCGAACCAACTGTTTCCGCTTCTTCTTTACTCATGCTTGCCTGACCAAAGAGGGCGGTTGCGACCCATACTTCGTGTCTTCCGACTTTTTCAGCCATTTCTCCGAACGTAAGGCCCTTTTCACTCATTGCGCTCAGTATCATTTCAGTACATTCTTCTTTTTTCATTTTTCATCTCCTTGTAAGAAGGTAGTTTCCTTCTATCGATATAAATAGTTGTTTTTTAGTGCAATGTTGGTGACATCACCGCCACACTGCCGCAGAACTCATCCGGGAACGTGCCGACATTGAAATAGATCATATGGGCCTCACAACCTGGGAAAAAAGACCTGACGGGAAAATTCTCAGGACTGATGTGGTGGTCGCGAAAAATTACCTCACCCTGATGAGCCTGATTCACTCGGGCGAATCGTAAACGTATGGCCTGACCTGACAGAGGAGCGTGCAAAACGGAATTTCCCGATGACTATGGAGGACCGGGCAAAGCGTCTGGACCGGTTCCTTCTGGTTTGATGACAGAAAACTACTCGAAAACAGCGGCACGATTTCAACAGATGAGGCAAAGGAATGTGTTGCAAATGAATTTGAGAAGTTCCGTATTGTCCAGGACAGACTGTATGAAAGTGACTTTGACCGGATGATCCGGGATGCCGGGCACGCTTATATGTATGGGGCGGGAGGAGGTGAAAACAGCATATGATCCCCTGGAAGATGCAGTTATTGCAGAGGCAATCTGGAGAAAGGGAAAAGTGAATGCATTGCCCCGTGAGTGATGAAGTCATTATCGTGAAAGACATCCCTGCATATGTCGCATGGGGAGAGCGTTGAATACAGCACCGCCCGGCGGAATTCACCGGGCCTGAGCCGCCACGGATTTTCCGATGAAATGAGGGAGAGATGTGGCACAGGCGTCCATTTTCATGTTTCTGCCGATGAGAGGGTTCAGAAGGGTAAATTTGCCGTGTTCATAAGGAGCGGATACAGCCCTCATAACTATGCATCGGTTTCAAAAATCGCTCGTATGCGTTCAATTATATCTGTTTCAAGAATAAGCTGCACCGTTTTTTCCGGCATATACGCTTTCCATTCATCACCAGCTGCCATCAAAGAACACAGTTCTCCCCCATGAAGCACCTCATGCGGACAGGTGCCGGGGGATATGGTTTCAATCCCCGCTTCAGAAAAAAGCTTCAAAATCAGTGGGTTTGATGCATATACAACATGGAAAGGAGGTACCATTGATTTGATATGCGAAACCCACAGGGAATTCATCGTCATATCTTCAATCGGGATGACAGAAACCGGAATTACTGAATTTTTTAAATCGCGGGAAATCATCAGCAATCGCTGTCCTGCAGTAAACGGATGAAGGGGATCATGGCTGATCTGCGCACCTGCAATCACGATGATCAATTCATCAACATCTTTGAGCATCTGGCCGATAAACGCCTTATGTCCGTTTGTGTACGGCTGAAATTGCCCGAAATAGAGGCCACGTTTCATGCTCCTATCACCAGCGGGTTCTTCAGATTCTCCAGAATACTCAATATCGAGAGGGCTGCAAGAGAGCTCGTTGCTGCATTATCCGGTGCCGGGTTATTCCTGATTCGGATATATGCATCGCCAAATTCACCGGCAAAGGTGATCTCATGCATATTTTTTGTTTCACCGGGATTGCTCCATAGTTCCACATTAGCATCGCACCCACAGGCGAGGGACAACGATATGGCAACATTCGTGTTTTTCGGATACTGCCTGACACAGTCACTCGCCGTTCCCGAAAAGACACATTTTGTTTCCTGTTCTGCAATTCCCAGGGATTTCGGGTTTTTTGTTGTTTTGAGAAAGAGCGTATCAACACGGGAAATCTGTCCGATACGGATGTTATCGAGCCCCATGATCGCTCCGGAAGGAATGTGTATTTTCCTATCCAAATGACGGGCCTTTGCAAGTAGTTGTGTGCGGAAGGTTTCTTCTGCGAGTGCCCCGACACTAAGAATAATCATATCTTTTCCGGAGAGAAGAACATCTATCGCATGTTCCCGCACAGCTGATACTGACGCAGCTTCTACCACAATGTCGACCGGTTCGGCCAAAAATTCGCTAAAATCCGATAGCGGTTTAGCGCCATACTTTTCTGAATACTCCTGAGCACGCTCAGGAATGCAGTCATATGCCGCAGTTATGCGAAATGCGTTCTGCCGTTGTGCAAG
Source organism: Methanogenium organophilum (assembly GCF_026684035.1). Classification (NCBI taxonomy): domain Archaea; kingdom Methanobacteriati; phylum Methanobacteriota; class Methanomicrobia; order Methanomicrobiales; family Methanomicrobiaceae; genus Methanogenium; species Methanogenium organophilum. The sequence continues at coordinate 142,370 of NZ_CP113361.1, read as the reverse complement.
AATATTCCCGACATTCCCGCAGCCAATAATACCAACAGTAAGTGTGGTCGGATACATTTCAGGAACACCAAAATGGTTTTAATAATAAAGGAGATAAGAGGAATAAAAGGAGCCTCTTAAATTGTTCAAGATTTTCTCATTAGAATGGATAGTATATGTCCATGAAAGTCTTTTCTAATTTCCTTTCCGTGGAAAGGTTACCTGAAATAGACTCCTACATCCTTGAGACCGTTGTTCATTGCAAGCGTAATCACGAGAGGAGTTATACTCTCAACGATTCCGGAAGTCTTCAATGGCCCGCCGTCAAGCGGCTGCAGTTTCGAGACGGTGGACACGAGGTCTTTTACCGCGTTCTTGGACTCCTTGTCGTCTCCGCAAACTACAACACTATAGTCGAGCTCTTCATCAAGCAGCATCCACTTTCCGGCGGCGACATTGTTGAAACCGGTAGTGAGTTTTGCAGATTCGGGAAGCAACTTCTGAATTGCAAGAGCCGCAGATTCTTCTGGTGGACGATCATGGAGGAAATATTTATCCTTTGGATAACGGAGCATCGGGTTAATCAGCGAAATGATGGTCTTGTTCTCGAACTTATCCTTACCGATGCTTTCAATGGTGGATTCTATCTTATCAAACGGAAGGGAGAGAATGATGAGATCGGAGTCGCAACAGTCCGCGTTGGCTCCTCCGGTACATGTCGTACCCTTGACGCCACGCTCAGCAAGTGCATCCACGACTCCCTGTGCGGCAATCTCTGCCTTTGCAGGGTCACGCGAACCAATCATCACATCATATTTTCCTCCGATACAGATACGGCGGGCAAGGCCTTCACCGATATTTCCTGTACCGCCCATAATACCTACTTTCATATATGTCTCCTCTTAGTTGATTCCGAATGGGGAACGTGTGTGTTTTTCATAAAATTGGTTGTGTGGGATTACTCGCACACAACGACCGGTTTGATCAGGTCAGGGGGCTTCTCCTTCATCAGGAGCAGTGCTTCCTCTACCTTCTCGAATCCGGTGAATCTGTGGGTCATCAGCGGGTTGAGATCAAGCTTGCCTACTTCGACGAGGCTTGCAAGTTTCTCCATTCTCAGCCCACCGCCGGGCATCAGGCCTGCGTGGATGAACTTGTGGCTCATACCACATCCCCACTCAACACGCGGGATGATGACGTAGTCGCCTGAGCCAAGATAGTTGACGTTTCCGATCTTTCCGCCGGGCTTGATCATGCGGATGGCCTCGTCCATGGTCTTGACATTACCACCTGCAATAATGACCTTGTCAACACCCTTTCCGTCGGTCTTTTCCAGAACCTGCTCGACGATGTCACCATTCTTGTAGTTGATGATATCAGTCGCGCCATATCCCCGGGCTGCTTTGGCGCAGTCCGGTCTGCTTCCGACAGCGAGAATGTGCGAAGCACCCATGAGGTTTGCACCGGCGACACCCATCAGTCCGACCGGGCCGATACCGATACAACAGACGGTGTCACCCAGCCTGATGTCAGCAAGTTCGGCACCGTGGAAGCCGGTGGGAACCATGTCGGAGATCATGGCTGCCTGGGCCACATCAATAGAGTCCGGAAGATGTGCCAGGTTGGCGTCCGCCTCATTGACGTGGAACAATTCCCCGAACATGCCGTCCTTGAAGTTGGAGAACTTCCAGCCTGCGAGCATGCCGCCGGAGTGCTGGGCGAACCCTGACTGTGCTTCATAGCTCCCCCAGTCAGGAGTGATGGCGGGAACGAGAACACGGTCCCCGGGCTTGAAGTTCTTTACGTGGGAACCCACTTCAACGACTTCTCCGGTACCTTCGTGCCCGAGAATCATGTCCGTACGCTCACCGATTGCGCCTTCCCAGACCGTGTGAATATCTGAGGTACACGGTGCAAGTGCCAGTGGCTTTACGAGTGCATCAAGCGGGCCGCACTTCGGTGCCTCTTTCTCAATCCAGCCGATCTCTCCGATCCGCTTCATTGCAAGGCCTTTAATCATCTTTGCCATATTTTACCAGTCCTTTCGTTTTACCGACCGCAGAATAACAGTCGACAATTGATCAAATGATATAAGCAAACAAATATATTCTGCTCCTCAAATAACGGACCTCCTTTGAAATCAAATAGAATATGTTAAAAATTTAAGGTGTTTTGATTTATTATAATAATATATGCATGAACAAAACCTCTTCTGAAGGCATAATCCCTGACATCATAATTCCTGATTTATTTCCGCCGAAAATATCCATATTTTTGGTGAAAACGTGGATATACTGCGTTTTCTGAATGTCCTGGCGATGGTTCAACGGACTCGCGCACAAAAAATAACCCCCTGGATTGAAGGAAGAATGGTGAACCGAAAAAAAGGTGCCAACCTCCCCTCTCCTGATATGAGGGGCTGCAGTGACAGAGCCCTGTCAAATCCAAACGAAGAACAGGTATTAAAGAGACCGCATTAATCCGAAAAATGGCGAAAGAATCGTGATCTATCCGGTCTTACGAGAGTTTTCTATACAGGGCGATATCAAGTGGTCCCGCAATCAGCGGCTCCGCTTTCGCAACGAAATCCTGGAAATGTGATGTCTCATTGTAGAGATCAATCGCTGCCTGCCCTTTCCATGCCTCAATAAGGTGAATCAGCCTGAATCAGAGATTTCTGCATAGATATCATAGGAGATGTTTCCTTCTTCTTTTCTGCTTGCCATGACCAGATCAAGTGCGAGTTCGAGGAGGTCATCTACTGTTTCCGGTTTTCCCCGGCATTTGGCTATTTATCGTAATCATCTGTTTTTCCCCTTGTACCATTGAGCAATTTCTGAAATTTCTTTCAGAAATCAGTTGTTTACACACCCAAACAGACTTAGCAGTCATGTCCGCAAAAAGAGGAGCAAAATATGTATTATATATGCCAAAATATTCTATATGGAATTCCGCTTCCAGGCAGATGAATATCTTTACAACCAACTTATTGCATGTGGGCTTCGTGAATATGACGCAAAGATCTATGTTGCATTGTTTGGTATGGGGGTGGCAAGTGCAACTGAACTGCATGAATCCACCGGAATTCCCCGGGGACGCGTGTATGAGACTCTTTCGTATCTCCAGGAGAAACAGTTCATAAATTCAGAAGGGACTAGTCCGATTATGTATCGGGTGGAGGATATTCGCCTGACATATTCTGCGTTCCAGAATGACCTGAACACTAAAACCAGAATGCTCTATTTGTCCCTGCTTAAACTGGAGGACCTACACCACCCGATGAAATTCCCTCAGGATTCGGTGCCTATTCTGACTGAGGGAGGAATTGAAAATCAATTTCGTCTGATGTGCAGGCGGGCAAAGTCGGAAATTGTGATTCTCTGTAATGATGCTGAACTGCTGAAGCGGTTTTCGGCTGATTTGCACAAGATTCGAAAGAAAGTGGACGTGGAGGTGATTGTGCCGGAGCCGGAGATGGCAACAGAACTTTCTTTGCCCTGCTACATGGTGAAGGATGCGGTGGATAAGAGTCTGTTTAATCCAATGGGGACAGATTATCCAGATTCCATGCTTTTGCAGATTTATACCGACATGCGCAATATGTTCATTATTTGCAACAAAGACGGGCGGATGAATGGTTTTTATATGCAGAATCCTCTGCATGAAGAATATATTATAAAGACGCTCCATCAGAACATTACAAGAATAAAATATCTGTAAAATTGCCCTCTTTTCCTGTTGAGAGAAGGGAATAAATGGTATTATCTCCTGAGGGGTTATCCTGTCCGTGAGCGTTGCAGGTATCCCATTCAGGTGCTAATACAAATCAACTTCAGAGATAACGGGAATCTCCTTTGAAGCTTCTACCGTGCCGTCTTCGTTTATTCTTTTCATTAGATGTCCGCAGCAGTAGAGGGGTAAACCCGGTTCAATAACTAAAACAACCCCGCCGCAATTCTCACAGGTATATTTTTCGCCGACATTTGTCATATCTGAACGTTCGGCAGAAGACAATAAATATCTGACCGTCTGGTATGAGGGAAAAAAGAAAATCAAACCTCTTCCGCCAGTACAACCATACCATCAACGATGTCGTAGATTGCTGAACCTGTTGTCCGGATCTGTTCGTACACCGCTTCGGAGCACTGCAGAAGAAGCACGTCGCCCGGTGTTGCCATGCAAACTCTCCCTAAAATTAATGAGAGTGTTTCGTCAGGGATGTTTTGCTGTCTTATCCGCTCTCTGGCATCGCTGATTGCTTCGTTGGTTGTTGTCCCGACACCAAGGATCCCGGATCCATACTGAAATATCGCGTAGAATGTCATTTTCCATATATGCCTTCAGATTTGATAGATCTGTTTTGTCAGTTTTTCGACTATTTAGATGATAATACCTTTTATTTCCATGATTTTTCGGATTATCATCCCGATAATCGCAATTGCTTCACATTCTTTGTATCATCATTGTACCACAGGGGTGTCGTACAGGAAACCGGGGAATGGAGACGGGAACATACCTGAGATGCATGAGCACATTGGTCATCGGGGATACCGGTCTTCCATTCATCCCCGTCCCTGAGGAGGTACGGTTCAAAGAGGAATGCCTCCTTAATACAGTCGAATAACCGTTACCGCAAACAAATGAACGGTGTACGTCTGTCTGCCGGAGAGGTGAGGCTGGTCCCGGTTTCGTCCTCCAGGCTGTCTACAAACCGCTGCAGGAGGGCATGCCTCCGCTCAGCAATGTCCGCAGCGGCTGCTGTATACATCAGCCTCCGGAGGTTCAGTAGTTTTTCATGCAAGTGACTCACAGCGTTCCCGATGTCGTCCCCGTGTTCGCCTGCCTGCATAAACGTCCATGCGATCCCGACCGCACACCCGGCCCGTCCGATCTCCTTGCAGAGGCGGGTGACGCGGAGGATGTGGTCGGGGCCGTGGGCTCCCGCCTGCCTGAAGAACGTCTCGGCAAATGCCCTTATTGTCTCCATCTCTGTGCTCTTCATGGTGAGGAGAGGTTTGCGCCGGGTGTACCTCCCCGAACATAGCCCCTCTAATACATGTATGTAATTCTCCATCCAAACCAGAAACCCAACCCACTCCCAACCAACACATTTTTATATGTTCCTGCAAATTATCCCCTTCATTCCATCTGGGGGGGTGGTGACAAACGTGACCAAATTATCATTAATCGTAACATCTGAGAAAATTGACAAACTCTTTCCTGCAACCACTCTTGCGACCACCGCAGCGATATCCGGATGGGAGGCTGACATCTTCTTCACGTTCTGGGGATTATTGGCCCTCAAAAAAGGGTATGAACCGTCTCAGGTGAGCCTTGATTATCAGGAGTATGGAGACAAACTGAGTGGAGCAATCGCATCCGGTGCGATGCCGGGATGGAGGGAGTTACTGGAGAAGGGAAAGGCGACCGGCAGGGTTAAGGTATACGCCTGTTCGGCAACGATGGCCCTCTTCGGGATGACAGAGGATGAACTTGAGACCTTTGTGGACGGTGTCGCAGGGGCGGCAACTTACCTCGGGCTGGCCCGTGACGCCGATGTGTCGCTTTTCATATCATAGGGTGGTCGCATGGATGCTGATATTACGGTGGATGCGAGGTTTAAGTCCTGTCCGGGTCCTCTGATCTCACTCAGCGACGCGGTATCAAAGGCCCGTCCTGCGCAGGTTGTCAAACTACTTGCAACAGACCCTGCCGCACCGTCTGATGTGAAGGAGTGGAGCGCGAGTGTTGGCCACACGCTTCTTGATGTACAGAAATTAGGTGATGTCTATGAAATTTATGTGGAGGTAGCGGAGTGAGCCCCAGCGATGTCAACCGGGATGTGGAAGACCTCCTGAAATTCCATGGAGTACCGAAACGGGAAGTCTACCTTGACGCGGAAAATTCCGGCCCGGTATTCCCCGAGGCACTGGAGGTGATGCGCATGGCCTATCTGGGCGGGGGGAGGGGCCATCCCTCCATCACCCACCGGATTGGGTGGGAGACCTATGAGACCCTCTTCACATCGTCACAGACGGTTGCAGACGCAATGCACTGCGTTCCGGAAGAACTCGTCTATACTCACAGCGGGACGGAGGCAAACAACCTTGCCATCACCGGCCTTGCACAGGCTTCAAAGGAGCGGAAAAAGATCATCGTTTCCGCAATCGAGCACCTGAGTGTGATGTTTCCAGCGGAACGCCTCGAAGAGCAGGGGTATCGCGTCGTAAAGATACCCGTCGACGATGAGGGTTTTGTGGACACAGACACCCTCTCCCGTGAGACGGATGAAGATACCCTGCTCGTCAGTATTGCCCCCCTGAACCATGAGATTGGGGTGATGCAGGACATACACGCAATCGTCGATACCGTGAAAGACAAAGACGAGGGGGTGATGGTACACTTCGATGCCTGTGATGCATTCTGCAGGACCAGACTGGAGCTGGAGAATTCCGGAATTGATATGGCGTCATTCAGTTCCCACAAGATATTCGGGCCGAAAGGGGTGGGCGTGTTGTATGTCCGGGACGGGACAGAACTCGAGCCCATCATCCGCGGCCAGCTGAGCACCCAGAAACTCTGGGCCGGGGTGGAGAATATCCCCGGCATTGTGGGATTTGCAAAGGCAGTTGAGATGATGCAGAAAAATGGCGATGAATACCTGTCCCACATGACTGCGCTGCGCGACCGGCTTACAGACGGTATCCTCGGTGAGATTGAGGGGACGCTTCTGAACGGCCCCATGGGAGAGAGGCGTGCGCCGGACAACGTGAACATCAGTTTTCTGAACTGTGAGGGTGAGGCGATGACGGTCGAGATGAGCCTGAAGGGTGTGTATGTGTCTAGCGGGAGTGCCTGCACGAGCCGTGTGCTTGAGCCGAGTCATGTACTTCTTGCCATCCGGAGGAAATACGAGGAAGCCCATGGGAGCATTCTCATGAAGACGACGCCGTTTCTCACGGACGATGATATTGAGTATGTGTTGACCTGTTTTCCTGAAGCCGCCAGGAGAATCAGGTCACTAAGTCCTTTTACAGGAGTGTAAAAAAATGTCGAGCAGAATACCACTGGCATATAATCCAAAAGTTCTGGAACTCTTTAAAAACCCGAAAAATCTGGGTAAGATGGAGGATGCGGATGTCGAGGCCCTTGTGGGGAGCAGGGCCTGCGGCGATATGATCGCCATCTACCTGAAGATAGATGACAGTACGCAGACGATTTCTGATGCAAAATTTGAGAGTTATGGCTGTGCGGCAAATATTGCCGCCTCGAGCATCATCACTGAGATGATAAAAGGAGAATCACTTGAAACCGCGTGGAAGATTGATTGGCGGGGTATCTCTGATGAGCTGGGCGGACTTCCTGCCGTGAAATTTCACTGCGGTGTTCTCGCCGTAGGAGCGCTCAGGCGTGCTATCCGAAATTATTTTGAAGGAAAAGAGCTGCCGTCATGGCTGCCGGAGAAACTGACGCCGGATGAGAGGCATGCCCTTGAAGAGGAGAAGCTCATGGAGGTGTTAACGAAGAAAGTCGAGCGGATGGAAGCGAGGATAGCAAAAGAAGAGGAAGAGGAAGAGGAAGAGGAAGAGGAAGAGGAAGAGGAAGAAAAGGAAGAAAAACCTGAATCCCGTGAGGAGAAAGCGATACCAATGTGAAATGGTTCTCCGGGAATGGGATACTTATCCTCTTTTCTATAGCAATACCTCACCTGGAGAGATATTTCCGGCAGGGAAAACACCATCGTCGTTTGCGGCTTTACAGGAGGTTTGCAGCACCTTCCGCAAAGAGCTGCAAAAGTCTGCAAATGGCTACAACCACTGCAAAAAAGGGAGATGCCAGATCTGTTTTATCCATCATATTTCATGGAGTATTCCATGGCGGGGTGTTCTTACCTGACCCGGTTTCCTCCTCCAGCCTCTCGACAAACTCCTGCAAAAGAGCATGCCTCTTCTCCGCAATCTCCGCAGCAGTCCCCGTGTACATCAGCCCCTTTAACTTCAGCAGTTTTTCATGGATATGCTCCACGGCCCCCTCAATGCCATCCCCGTGTTCGCCTGCCTGCAGAAACGTCCGTGCAATCCCGACCGCACCCATCGCATCGAGTTTGTCGGCGTCGGAGAGTATTTGTGCCTCCAGGGTCTCCGGTTCCGGGCCGGTGCTGAAGCGGTGGGTGTGTATCGCATGGACGATTTTTGCGATGCGTTCCGCGTCGTAACCCGCCTTCCTGAGATAATCTTCTGCTATTCGTGCCCCCTCTTCCTGGTGGGGTATCCCCGTCTCATCCTCAATGGGGCGGGCAATATCGTGGAAGAGGGCGGCAGGGATGAGAACCCGCATATCTGCTCCCTCGACCCTGCCGATCTCCTCGCAGATGCGGGTGACGCGGAGGATATGGTCAAGATCGTGGGCTCCCGCCTGCCTGAAGAACGTCTCGATATAGGCGAGCATCGTCTCCGTCTCTGTGCTCTTCATGGTGAGAGAGGTTTGCGCCGGGGGGTGATAAGGGGTCGGAATATATGCAGAGCACCCTTCACAGGAAGATGAGTCATCTGAGCATGAAATGTGCAAAAATCTGAGCTATTTAAAAAACGGGCCAATTTAATTAATCTGCAAAGAGAATCTCTCATGAAGGTTCATATTTCTGCTATTCTCCCGGACGCATCCGTTCCCGGGAGCGCTATGACGCAAAGATCATCTACGAAAACCTCGAGGCCGGTACGGTCGGCGACGCCTCTGTGCAGGTGGAGTCCGTTGCCACCTTCGCCGCCGCTCTGCAGGCTATGTGATGGCGGACGACGACCTTGCGCAATCGGTGGAACGCAGTCCCGCAATACCGCAAAGGACACCTTCTCCTGCAGCTGAAGTGCCACGACCCGAACGGCGAAGTCTGCTTTGCAGCGCTCTCCTGCTCGAAGGTCCGCATCTCATCCTATGCGGATGACGCCATCCGGGCGACAGTTTGGGAATGGGCTGACGGAAAGCCTGAGCTTAGCTGAACATTCCGTTGAATGTCTGATACAGGAAATATTTCCCTGTTTTTAATGCTGTGTGCAGAATTTCTCTTTTTAGCATCGATTTCTTCATAACCTGCATGCATCAGAGATGAATGGGGCCATGCTGAATGGAAGTATGTTACACATTTTGGGAAAAAGTATATACATAATGAGAAGTACTTGTTACATTGTGGAACTATGAAGAAACGAACGTACCTTTTATGCATCGCCCTGATATCAGCAGGCCTGATAATTACTCTCGGGGTTGGTTTAACATCGGCAAACATGATTGTCCCGGTCATCGCAGTTATCGGCGGAATCGGCATCATCGCTTTGTGCCACCACCGGTTGACGGAAGTCACAGAAGATGAGTTGTCTGAACGAATAAGCGGGAAGGCAGCCATTTGTGCACTGGAAATTACCATCATCGTAGCGGCAGTAGCATTCGCCGTGCTGATGGTCTTCTCCTTCAACGGCGGATTCGGCTCGGGTCTGCACACCTACGACAACGGTTCAATCCGGATCCACTATGGAGTGTTCTCTACGCCACCGGACCCGGAGTTCATATATGACAGCTCCTATTTCATCGCCGATCCGACGAACATGACTGGTGACGACATCAACGCCCTCGACGAGATGTTTGCGAAGGGACACCGTATTCGCGACTCAACCCTTGCATTCGGCGCAGCCCTCGGGATCATCGCGGTCTTACTTGCCATCCTCTATGGGGCGTTTTTAAGCTATTACAATAGAAAATACGGAGTGTAGGGCCGATGAAAAACAAGATCAAAGTCTTTCGTGCAATGCGAGACATGACGCAGGAGGAACTTGCCGAAAAAATCAGTGTTACCCGGCGGACGATTAATTCCATCGAGCGGGGTAAATATAATCCCTCCATCGAAGTTGCGTACAGGATTGCCCGGACATTCAACGTTACCATCGAGGAGGTTTTCTGTTTCGATGAAGACTCCGGTGATCAGTCATAAACAGAACCGTAAATCCCGGGATCGGTAACCCCACAGATATTATGGTATGAAAGTATCACCACTCAAAAAATTCCGGGTGAATTGAGCAATATCCTCTACCGATGAGTTCCCTTGGGGGGGTCTGTATTGATCTGCCGGACGTTTGTTCTCCTGACGCATCGCTGATACCACATTGCAGGATACTATCCGGGACATCGTTGGGGCATGGGCCGACGGGAAGCCTGAGCCTGGGTGAACTGAGTTGAACTGAGTTGATTTGAACTTTGTCCGGCAGAACCATCCGGAATGACATGATGAATACCAGAAACGGGGTGTCACCTCCCCAGATTTTTGGTAAACTGGGGGTAGAATGAGGGTTTTTGAATTCCGTTTTCATTGGGTAATGTAGTTGGGTTTGGACATTATTTGTGAAAAAAGCGAATATTGTCAAAAATCGAGCAGGTGTTATTGAGGGTTATTATGGGAGATGTACACAGTATTTCTCCGGGTGAGTACGACCTGCTCCGGTCATCTGTGTTGATGTATATTTTCGGGATTGAGGCGATTTAGGTGGTCTGTTTATTTGTTCTTTAATTCCTGGGTGATAATTTTCCCTCATGGAAATATTTTGATTCGAACCTGCAATGGAGGAGGAAATTCACACACTCGGAGACCCGACCGAATTTTCAACCGATTCGCCCGCAAAAACCGCCGCCCCGATAAGTGGGGCCATCCCGTCAGCAGCACTAAGCACAATATCTGGGGTCGGAAGATATGCATCAGCATATTCCCGTGCCTGCGCCAAAATGAGTTCGGGATTCTCCGTTGCCACCGGGCCACCCACAATGATCTTCTCCGGGGCATAGGCAGCAATAACAGTAGAAAGCCCCCGTCCGTTGATCACGGCCAGCTCACGGAAGAATGCGGTGAGATTCGGGTCTCCCGCACGGGCCGCGGCGCAGAGCGTTTCGGCGGTGCCAACCTCCCCGACGGAAATGCCATGGCCATACCGCCCGCACCAGGCCCGGAAGAACTGCGGCATGCCGCTGCCGGAGGCATAGGCCTCCCAGTGGCCCCGCCCCCCGCACCCGCAGGGCAGGTTGTATATCGTGTCCACACAGAAATGGCCTGCTTCTCCCGCATTGCCATTCGCTCCCTCGACGAGGTGTCCGCCGGAGATGACCCCGCAACCGATGCCGGTTGAGATTGTCAGGTACACCAGATTGTTGCATCCCTGTCCTTCCCCTCTGTGGCATTCATAGTATGCACCTGCCGATGCATCGTTGAGGATGGAAACAGGGCAGGGGAAGGTTGCTTCGAGAGGTCCTTTAAGCGGAATCTCAGGATAGGGCATATTCGGACTCATCCGGATGCTCTCCTTACCCACCGAAAGGGGCCCGGCGGTGCTGATGCCGACCGCATCCGGCTGGCAGCCCGCTTCATCGCAGACAGTCTGTATCATCCGGACAACCTGTTCGGTCACAGCACGGCCGTCCGGCCCGTCCCGGCATAGTGCCTCCTTCCGGAGGACCACGCATTGTATCTCATCAACGTCATCGCCATATTCCCCGCCAGTATTTCCGGTAAATACACCACTTCTCACATGGGTGGCGCCGATGTCCGCTGCTGCGAGGTACATTCCCGTTTTATCTTTCATTGTCTCATTCCTTGATGCGTGGGCCGGATTGTTCACGAGATCGGTGCACCATATATATGAATCCGACCGACCTGCCCAACTCCTTTTTTATTGCTTCAGGTTCATCAATAATACGAGTATTCATGCGCAGCGATGAAGTGAAACAAGGGTATGTCCGTGCGCCGAACAGATCTCTTCTGCGGGCTCTCGGGATAACAGATGATGAGATGACAAAGCCGTTCATCGGCATTGCCAATTCGTGGAATACTATTGTTCCGGGCCATCTCAACCTCCGGCAGGTGGCAGAGCGGGTCCGTGAAGGCGTTGCTGCAGGCGGCGGTGTGCCCTTTGAATTCAACACTATCGGCATCTGTGACGGGATTGCGATGGGCCATGAGGGGATGCGCTACTCCCTCCCCTCGCGTGAGACCATCGCAGACTCTCTTGAACTCGTCATTCAGGCCCACCGGTTTGATGGCCTCGTCTGTATCTGCACCTGCGACAAAATCGTTCCCGGTATGCTGATGGCGGCCGCCCGGTGCAATATCCCCGCGATTGTTGTGACCGGCGGGCCGATGCTTGGCGGCAAATGCGGCGGGAAGGAACTCTCGCTCATCGATGTCTTTGAAGGCGTTGGCAGGGTGGCGGCAGGCACCATGGATGAGGACGAACTCATCGCCCTCGAAAAATGTGCGATGCCCGGCTGCGGCAGTTGCCAGGGCCTCTATACCGCAAATACGATGGCATGTATGACCGAAGCCCTTGGGATGTCTCTTCCCCGCTGTGCCGCAACCCCTGCCGTGCATGCCGAGAAACTCGCGATTGCCCGGATGAGCGGTGAACGTGCTGTCGAACTCGTCCGGGAAGGCACAACTCCCCGTGATATCATCACCCGTGAGAGCATGCGCAATGCTATCCGGGTGGACATGGCACTGGGCGGCTCAACGAACACCGTCCTGCACCTGATGGCAGTGGCAGAAGAGGCGGGTGTCCCCCTCACGCTGGACGACTTCAACGAGATCAGTGACGCCGTCCCGCATATCTGCTATATGCAGCCCTCCGGGCCCCATTCGATGGAGACTCTCTACTATGCAGGTGGCATTCCTGCGGTCCTGCACGAAATTGCACCCCTCCTTGAGGACGCCCTCACCGTCACCGGCGACCGGGTGAAGGAACTCGCAGAAAACACTCCGGCAGGCGACAGCGCAATCATCCGCCCGCTCTCAGACCCCGTGCATGCCTGCGGTGGCCTCAAGATCGTAAAAGGCTCTCTCGCACCCAACGGTGCGGTCATAAAGGCGGCAGGTGTCAGTGAAGAGATGTGGCAGCACACCGGCCCTGCCCGTGTCTTTGATTCCGAAGATGCGGCGATGGAGGCCATCCTCTCCGGTACCATTGTGGAAGATGATGTGGTCGTCATCCGGTATGAGGGCCCGGCCGGTGCGCCGGGAATGCCGGAGATGCTCTCCCCCACCTCGGCCATCATGGGCCGCGGGCTCACCCGTGTGGTTCTCATCACCGACGGACGGTTCTCCGGCGGGACACGCGGGCCGTGCTTCGGCCACGTCGCACCGGAGGCTGCGGCAGGCGGCCCGATTGCCCTCGTGGAGGAAGGTGACCTCATCACCATTAACCTCTCCCGAAACCAAATCGACCTGGACGTTCCTCAGGATGTGCTCGACGAACGCAGAAAGCACCTGAAGATCCCCAAAAAACCCCTGTCAGGTGTGCTCAGCCGGTATGCTGAGGCGGTCTGCCAGGCAGACCGCGGTGCTGTCCTGAAGAAAGAATAATTATCCTCCTTTTTTCGCTGTCGTTTCTTCCGGCTTTAACTTTGTCGTGATTCATCTGAGATCAGCGTTTTTCGGCCGGTCTGTGTTCTCCGTTTGGAGAAACGGATCGGGCCTGGCTGGTTGGTGTGTGGGCCCAGTTCCTCTTCGTGGGGATGGCTATGGGGCGTATGAATCGGCGGCAGATCAGGATGTTTCCACGGATGGTGGGCAGGGTGGGGATGCCGGTGGTTATATGGGTGATGGCGGTTTTGTTCGCGTTTCCTGAGCATGTCCTGGCTGATGGTGTGGACCGACCTTTCAGAGAGCGGTGGTGCATCCGGTTTCCGGAATTTCGTTCTGGGTGACATGGACTATTACTCCGGCTCCCCCGTAATAAACAATTCGGCAGGTTGTGGATGTGATGCCATGCAGAATAGGGGACACATGGGATTGAGGTATATATGCTGCTTTTTAGACCGAGTTATCCTCCGGTGCGTTGCCCCTCAGTCGTTCGGATATTTTTGGCAAAAAAAAGATGAAACGTCCCCACCAATTCTAACGGGTGAGGCGTTCGAGCTGTTCGGTGATGAGGGGCAGTGATATCCGTCCGACCGGGGTGAGGGTGCCGTTGATCAGAACAATCGGAAGGGGGGGCTGATGATCCTCGACAATCTTTACCACATATGCCGGAACTTCATCATCCAGAAGTGTCAGTTTCAGTGTCACATCCGGGTAGCGTGCCTCAAGCTCATCTTTCAGGGCTGCAAATGCCTTCACCAGATTTTCCGAGGGTGCGCATGCACTCAGTTCGCAGGTGCGTGTTTCGTCACAGGGGAACGGCCCACATGCACCGTCTGAAAACCCGATAATCTCAATTTCAGTCATATCTGCCATTGCCGTAAACGTATATTCATTGCCCTTTTTATTCTCTGCGGAAATGGAATGCCCCGGTGACGGTTCATTTATCATGACTCAGACATTCGGTTCATCCCCGTTATGCACATGATGCCCGGGGGCAGAAATCACATGGATTCTTACGAGTTTTTAATAGGGATTCCTCCACAATACATATGGTTATTCAATGAAGGCGGTTCTGGGTCTTGAAAATGGTGAATATTATATCGGTGAGGGCTTTGGCGTTGAAGGCACCTCCTCCGGCGAATTAGTATTTTCCACTCAGATGGGCGGTTATATGGAGGCACTGTCTGATCCGAGTTATAAGGGTCAGATTCTGATGTTCACCTATCCGCTCATAGGGAATTACGGGGTGCACCCCGATAATTTCCAGAGCAGTAATGTTCATGCCCTCGGGTGTGTGGTGCGCGAGTTATGTAAAACGCCTGCAGCGCAGCCATCCCTGGGTGATTATTTTGCAGATAATGGTTTATTGGGTATTTCCGGTATTGATACCCGGAAACTGACTATTCAGACACGGTTGAACGGTACACTGGGTGCGGCACTAATCGTCGGGGACGATAATGGTGAATACGCCGTCGAATGTGCCAGAAACCAGCGTTCGATCACAGAGGTTGACCTCATCCCGCAGGTATCCTGTAAAGAGGCATACCGCATCGAAGGCACAGGAAAGCGTATCGCCGTTCTGGACCTTGGGGTGAAGACAAATATCCTCACAAGTCTGCACCGGCGCGGTGCTGACCTCTATATATTCCCCCACAATACCCGCCCTGATGTGATTGAGGCAATAAAACCCGAGGCTCTCTTCATTACAAACGGCCCCGGTGACCCGATGCGGGCCACAGAGCCAATCAAAACAATTCAGTACTTTATTGGGAAAATCCCGGTCTTTGGCATATGCATGGGTAATCAGGTGACCGCTCTTGCTCTGGGGGCGAAGACCTATAAGATGAAGTTCGGACACCGGGGGGCAAATCAGCCGGTGCGCTACTATGATGGGAGAATTTTCATCACCACCCAGAATCACGGATTTGCGGTGGACGGCGATTCCCTTCCGGAAGGCTGTGAGATGCTCTTCACCAATGTCAATGACGGGACCGTGGAGGGATTCTATTCTGAGGATCTTAATGTGTTCACGGTCCAGTTCCACCCGGAGGCCCATGCCGGTCCCTACGACACGGAAGCGTTGATCTTTGATATGATGTACCGGAGGATACCCTGATGCCGCTGAAACCTGAAATTAAAAAAGTGCTTCTGATAGGCTCCGGCCCGATTCAGATCGGACAGGCCGCAGAGTTTGACTTCTCCGGGTCACAGGCATGCCGTGCCCTCCGTGAAGAAGGGATTGAGGTCGTTTTGGTGAATTCCAATCCGGCAACCATTCAGACCGATCCGGGGATGGCGGATGTCATCTATGTGGAGCCAATCCGGGCTGAAATCATCGCAGAAATCATTAAAAAAGAGAAGCCGGACGGTATTCTCTCCGGCATGGGCGGTCAGACCGGCCTCAATATGACCGCTGAGCTGGCTGAGATGGGCGCTCTTGAGGGAGTTGAAATCCTCGGCACGCCCCTCGAAGCCATCTATCGTGGTGAGGACCGTGAACAGTTCCGTGACCTGATGGAAGAAATCGGGGAACCGGTGCCCCGGAGCATGATCCTCAACGATATGGGGCAGCTCGACGAGGCGCTGGAGATGGTTGGTCTTCCGGCAATCATCCGGCCTGCCTACACTCTTGGTGGTGCGGGCGGTGGTGTCGCATACACCGCAGATGACCTCAGGCGGATCGTTGAACTGGGTCTGCAGCGCTCCCGTATCCACCAGGTGCTCATCGAAGAGAGTGTCATCGGCTGGAAAGAAATAGAGTTTGAGGTGATGCGTGACTCTGCTGACACCTGCATTATCATCTGTGGGATGGAGAACGTCGATGCGATGGGTATCCATACCGGTGAAAGTGTGGTCGTCGCACCCATTCTCACTCTCAGGGACGATGAGTTCCAGAAACTGCGGACGGCGTCCATCAAGATCATCCGGGCACTGGACGTCCAGGGCGGCTGTAATGTACAGCTCGCATACCAGGACGGAGACTACCGTGTCATCGAGGTGAACCCGCGTGTGTCACGTTCTTCAGCGCTCGCATCCAAGGCAACCGGATACCCGATTGCCCGTGTGGCGTCGAAGATTGCCATTGGCCTGAACCTTGATGAGATCACGAACACCGTCACCGGATGTACCCCGGCATCGTTTGAACCGGCAATAGACTATGTGGTCGTGAAGGTGCCGCGGTGGCCGTTTGATAAATTCCCGAATGCGGACCGTACACTGACGACAGCGATGAAGTCCACCGGTGAAGTGATGTCCATCGGGCGCACGCTCGAGGAGGCGTTCAAGAAGGCGATGCGCTCTCTTGACACGGATATTTATTCCCACACCTCTGAGTCGGAGATTCGTATGCTCCTCGCAAACCCGACCGATGAACGCTTCGGGTGTATCTTTGATGCGTTCCGGGCCGGTTTCTCTGTTGAGGAAGTAGCAGAGCTCACTTTAATCGCACCGTTCTTCCTCGAAAAGATACGTAATATCGTGCAGATGGAAGAAACCCTTGCGGCAGGAAACCCTACACCTGAGACCATTAAGGAAGCGCGCCGGGCCGGTTTCTCCTCTGAGGAGATTGCCACCCTCTCCGGCATCTCGGAACAGATGGTGGGAGACGTGGGCGGCATGCCCACCTACAAGATGGTCGACACCTGTGCCGCTGAGTTTCCGGCGACCACCCCGTACTTCTACTCCACCTGGGAGGATGAGAACGAGATTGTCCATGACGAAAAGGAGAAGGTCCTCATCCTCGGGTCCGGCCCCATCCGTATCGGTCAGGGCATTGAGTTTGATTACTGTACGGTTCATGCCGTGATGGCTCTCCGGGAAGAGGGGGTTGAGGTGCATATTGTCAACAACAACCCGGAGACTGTCTCAACGGACTACGATACGTCAGACAGGCTCTTCTTTGAGCCGATGACCCTTGAGGACGTGACCAATATCCTGAAGTCCGATACCTACGCCGGTGTGATGGTGCAGTTCGGTGGACAGAATTCGGTCAATCTCGCCCTCCCGCTGGAGCGTGCGGTCGCGTCCGGAAACCTGAATACCAAAATCTTCGGCACTGCTCCTGACGCAATGGACATGGCAGAGGACCGGGACCGCTTCAGCCAGCTCTTAGAAGAGCTTGAGATCCCGTCCCCTGCCAATGGTTCTGCCTACTCGGAAGAGGAGGCATTTGCCATCGCAGAGAAGATTGGGTTCCCGCTTCTCGTGCGGCCTTCGTATGTCCTTGGCGGGCGTGCGATGGAGCTCGTGCATGACGAGATTGAACTCCAGACCTATATCCGCGAGGCGGTGCGGGTCAGCCGTCAGCACCCGGTGCTCCTCGATTCATTCCTGCAGAATGCAATCGAGATCGATGTTGATGCAGTATGTGACGGAACGGATGTCCTGATAGGCGGTATCATGGAGCACATCGAGGAAGCCGGTGTACACTCCGGTGACTCGGCCTGTGTCATTCCGCCCCAGTCTCTTACGGCTGACGTGATTGAGACGGTGCGGAAGTATACCAAAAGCCTTGCCGTCGGCATCGGCGTGGTCGGGCTCATCAACATCCAGTTTGCCGTCAAAGATGAGATTGTGTATATCCTTGAGGCCAATCCGCGTGCCAGCCGGACGGTGCCCTTTGTATCAAAGGCCACCGGTCTGCCGCTTGCAAAGATTGCCGCAAAGGTAATGTTCGGGCAGAAACTTGCAGATCTGGGGGTTTCAGAACCAGAGATGTCACATGTCGCCGTAAAGGAAGTTCTCCTGCCCTTCAACAAACTCCCCGGTGTTGATACTGTCCTCGGTCCGGAGATGAAGTCCACCGGTGAAGTGATGGGTATTGATTACGACTTTGGCCGTGCTTATTACAAGGCCTGTCTCTCTGCAGACAATGAACTGCCGCTTGATGGGAATGTATTCATATCGGTCGGGACTGAGAACAAGGAAGGCGTCCTTCCCGCTGCCCAGAATCTGCATGAACTGGGCCTGAAGATCTTCGGGACAAAAGGTACCGTGGAATTCCTCGAATCAAATGGCATCTCCGCGAGCCTTGTCCGGAAAGTGCAGGAGGGTTCCCCCAATGTCATCGATGTGATGCGCCGGGGCGACCTGCGGCTTATCATCAATGCACCCTCCGGAAAATACTCCCGGCAGGACCATGTCCGTATCATGCGGGCGGCGCTGGACTACAATATTCCCTATATCACCACCATTCAGGCAGCGAACGCCGCAGCACAGGCCATCCGCAGCCTGAAGACGGATGTTATCACGATTGAGCCGTTATCCCATTATCATGGCTGATCCCGAAACCAAACTGACATCCCCTTTTTTTGCTCACAATAAAACACCGTTTACTGCAGAATCTGACGGAAATCTTCTCTCTTCCGAGGCTGTCACAGAGTTTCGTGACATTATCCGGCAGTATTACCATGCGAACCGGCGGGAGATGGCATGGCGGGAGACGAGAGATCCCTATGCCATCTTCGTCGCAGAGGTGATGCTCCAGCAGACGCAGGTGGCACGGGTGCATACAAAATACCCGGAATTTTTGGCCGCCTTCCCTGATTTCGCCACTCTCGCCGAAGCACCGCTTGAAGAGGTGCTGCGTGTCTGGCAGGGGATGGGGTATAACAGGCGGGCAAAGATGCTTAGGGATGCCGCCCGTATCGTCATGGAAACATTCGGCGGCAGACTTCCTGAAACTCCCGAAGAGCTTGTCACTCTCCCCGGCATCGGCCCTGCAACAGCTGCATCCATCGTTGCGTTTGCATACAACACACCGGTTGTCTTCATTGAGACCAATATCCGGCGGGTCTTCATTCATTTCTTCTTTCCCCATGAGGAGAAGGTGCATGACGACCGTATCCGTCCTCTGGTCCGGCAGACGCTGTACCGGGAAAATCCCCGGGAATGGTACTATGCCCTGATGGACTACGGTGCGATGCTGAAGAATATTGTGGTAAATCCGAACCGGAGAAGCCATGGATATACCGTGCAGCCCTCCTTTGCCGGTTCTGATCGGGAAATCCGGGGGCGTGTCCTGCGCTATCTCTTAGAGGAGGGGCCAACCCGGCGGGATATTGTGGCTGCCGCCTGTGGTGATGATATCGACCGGACGGAAAAGATCATTCGAAAAATGATGGATGAATCTCTTCTGACGGATGAATCGGGGCGCCTGAGGATTGCATAGAGCTCACCGGGTGCCACATACATCTTAAATAGTCGTATCACGAAGCCTCAGGTATATGATACGAGTGATGTATCAGGTGGTGTATGAATGAAACAATCTTGTGCGTGGAAACCTTCTCTCCGGTATTCACCGGTATTGATGATTCTTTTTATCGTCATCATTGGATGTGCAATGACGGTTGGGAGTGCGGTGGCGGCAACGCCGAAAGCAACGGAGATGTGGAACTATTATCAGGCGACAAACATGTACGGCTGTGACATATCCCCTGATGTCGCATATGTGGCGGGCGGGACCTATAACGGGAAAGTGTTCCTCCTGACCATCGAAGGAGAACTCCTCTGGACTGCTGAGACGTATTCTCCGGTGTGGGGCGTGGCCGTATCCCGTGGGGGAGGATATGTGGTCGCCGGAACCGATATCGGAGACCTTCTGGTATATGACAAGGAAGGTGATCTGCTCTGGTCCAAACGGTTTAAGGGCATCATACATGATGTGGATATCTCTGCAGACGGGTCGGTGATCGCTGTCGCCTGTGCAGACGGAAAAGTGTACCGGTACACAAACCTGGGTTCAGAGGTCTGGGGGCAGAGTATGAGCTCAGCGGTGCTGTCTGTTTCCGTTACTGCGGACGGGAGTCTCATCGGGGCAGGGACCAAGGGATTTCTGATACGGGTTCTGGACAGTGAGGGACAGAAGGTCTGGAGTTACCAGATCAACGGGCAGGTATTTGGCCTGGACCTCTCCCCTGACGGGGCTTACCTGATTGCAGGAGGCAACGATGCGTATGTCTATATCTTCGATGATGCGGGTAAGATTGCAACCCAGCTGCGCACGGTAACTCAGGTCAACGGTGTTTCGGCTGCGCTGAACGGAGAATATTTTGCACTGGGCCGCGGGGACCGTGAAACAATGATCTATGATGTGGATGGAATGCCAATCACGCAGATGTCTGCTGCTGCCGGGGTAAATGACGTTTCCCTTTCGCCATCAGGCGGTTTCTGTGCGGTGGCCTCTTCTGACGGCAGACTGTACCTCTATTCCCTCCCGGTGGAAGAAGTGCCGGTTGAAACCGCCACACCCTGCCCGTCAGACACCCCGGTGATCGCTCCTGATGGAGAGGGTATTCTCTCGTTTTCATCAGCACCATCGGGTGCGACCGTCTATCTTGATAATGAAGTGAAGGGCATAACACCGGTGACCCTGCCGCTGCCGCCGGGACAGTATGAGGTTCTCATGCGCCTTGACGGCTATAACGACTGGACAACGACCATTAACCTCCTTCCGGAGGACACGGTCAATGTCGTCGCACAGATGACTGCCGCGACACCTGTATCCACACCTGTTCCTGTGGGATTCCTGCCGGTTTTGGGAGGGCTTTTCATCGCTGCTGTTTTTCTGCTGCGGCGTACGGATGAATGAACATCGTTCCGGTGTTCCCGAACCGGGAGTTTTTCTCCCCCCCCTTCTTGGAACCTGCTATTGTTATTGGTCAAATTCCTCTGTGTATCAGAACCGGTGAATAAGAAGAGAGTTCTCACGGGATACAGAAGGTCCATCGTTCTTATGGGGTTTTCCCCCAAGTGAATCTATTTTTCAGAGATTTTCAGGTCAGTCACCCTCTCTCTTCGGAATGGTATCGTCTTTTGTGTTTAACAAAGATCAGGAGATGGTGTGCTCCCTTCCATGCAAGTCTCCCCCGTGCCCTGATTCCTATATTTCACACCTGTTTAAAAAAACATTGAAATCTGTGTCTATTAATGGATGATCTGCTGAGGTACATATATTGGATCTCAATACGCTCCATAAAAATCTCATCACCATATATATGGTTTACATCAGGTAGTGCCTTATTTGGAGGTTTATCGAAATTTTCGATAATGTATGTCCTCATTGATCCACATGGCAGAAAACTGAATGAAAATATATGGAATATTTCAGATGAGTAGTGCGTTCTGCAATAAATCGCCATCAGATGAGGACAATTGGAAGCTGAGATTACAGAGCACCAGGTATCAAGAAAGATAAAATATGTCAAATACGGGAATTACCCGGATCTGTAGATTTGATCCGTAGTGGGGGAAATTAAAAAAAGGGTTTGGTATCACAGTGAAACATCAAACTCCCATTGTCCTGCAAGAGGTCCAAAATTATTGATTTCAACAGAAATTTCTCCTATTCCGGATGAAAGGGGTTCAATCCGGGACCGGTATGTATAGGTATAGTTACTGCTGCCGATAAGATTCATATCCCAGAGATATTTCTGTTCTCCGTTGTCTATACGGTAATAGCCTCCGGGCCTGTCTTCCGATGAGAGGGTATATGACCAGATGGTTCCATCATCCATTTCTGTATTATAAACAGGTTCGGGCACGTAAACCGAGAAAAAGAGTTCAGTGCTGTTTTCTGTTGCTTCAATCCTGTCAATCGTTATTGTTACTCCTTCACGTTTTTCAGACATATTGACAGGAATTGTTTTCCTAAGAATCTCACCCTCAGGTCGTATCCCGATTTCTGCTATCTTTTTGCCGGACTCACCCCTATAGACCATTTCTGTTTTGCCGTCCCATGTCATTACATCCGTAATTTCAAGAATATACAAACCAGGTGGGACTCCCACACCGTTGCCATTTAATGACGAATCCCATTTGATATCGTAACTGATATTTTCACCCGGAAGAATTGTGATGTCATCATCCCCACGTGGGTATCTTTGAACGGTCATAGATGGTTGAGAAAGATCCGCCGGATTTTTTATGAGAAATTTCGGAGGGTAATTTTCAATACTTACCGGTGAATTTCCAATGTTTGCAAATATTACCGTTATTGTACCATTGTCTCCCTGCACCATCCCGGAAGATTGGGAAACAGCATAAACCGCCAGTCCGTTGTAATCCCCTTCGGCAAAATCAGAACTTCGTAAAACAGATGTTGATCCTTCAGGATAATCCCATTCCGGAAGAATGATCCATTCCTCTTGTTCATCAGAACCACCGGGTGCAGTGCAGCCACAGATGAATGCGGCTGTAATTAGCAATATTGAAAATAAGATGAGTTTTAAAATGCTGTTTTCCCCCGTCATATGATCCACATTTTATCTTGTGTGTGTATATATATGTATGTGTATGTGTGGTTATGCCATATGATCCTGCCAGGTTTATTGTCGGGTATACAGTTTTTAGGGCAGGGCTGCGCAGACAATTTTGTTAAAGTCATAATTCAGACAGAATTTCAAAAAATGAATGGAATATTTCTGTAAAAACAAGTCATCGCCGTTCATATTTTCTGTACATATAAATCACACTCCCTGCGGCAGTAATCATAAGAATAATTCCAAATACACCAATCATTGAGCTTTCATTTACGACAATCCTGAGACTATCTGTTACTTCTTCCTGATCGGAGATCACATTTGTGGTAATCTTGTACTCGGAAGCTGCGATATCTGAAGGGGGTACAACCGTAAGGAATACCGTTTTTCTCTCTCCCGGTTCAATACTTGGTATTGTTTCTGGAGATGTGGTAATTTTCCACCCCTCAGGCGCAGAGACTTCGACTATTATATTTGTGAGGGCCACACCATTTCCGTCATTTAAAATTGTAACCGGTACCTCTGCAGTTTTGCCTTTTGTAATCTCATAGAGATATTTTTCAGAGAATACCTGCAGATCAGAACTCCCCTTTATTATTGCCTTAAGTTCTGTAATGTACTCCATACCGTCCGTTGAGTTGATAACTGAATTAAAACTATAATCTCCTTTCATTACTGAATACGGTGGAATTATTTCAAAAAATACGGTTTTTTCTTCACCCGTTTTTATGAAAATTTCTGACAATTCACTTTTAGAATCAATCGTCTCTTTGTATCGTCCATACCATCCTTCAGGCATATTGTTTGAGGAGAGACAGAAAAGATCATCACTTTTCCCTACATTCATGAGATCTATCTCATAAACGGGTTTTTGTCCAATCAATGAGGTTGTTACCGGAGTTTTTACATCGACATCAAGGCCAAAATTTTTTCTTTCAAGCATTACCGTATCAATGTCTTCTGTGTATCCGCTCTGAATATTTAGATCCTCAATCTCCCTACTTAAATAGCCGTTTTTCTCAATTAAAATCCGGTATTCTCCCTGATCAAGATCCGTTCGGATTTTTCCGTCTGCCATAGAGTAAACAACCATATCTGCAGATGTGCTTTTTCCCCGGAATACGGATACCGTAGCACCATCTATCTTTTCACCCTGCTCGTTAACAACTTCGAGTTTTAAGATACCATTTTCGCCAGCGTGTGACTCTTTTATTGTTATATATAGCCAGAGTTTTCCACTGTCAACGCTGAATCGAAATGGGTAGGTATCTTTAGGAGTATCTCCTGTGGTTTTTACTTCAAGCTGAATGGTGTCTGTTTCTCCTCCTGAATAGGCAATGCGGTCAATTTCCCCACCCTCTGTTAAAAACCTGAATTTCCAGTCTTCCTCACCTTTGAATGTATCAACACGCAGCATTTTTGGATAATTGGTGGTTGCCGAATTTTTAATGACAAGATCAAAAATGACGGTTTCACCAGCCTCTATAACTTTTCCAGGGTATTTACATGAGACCTTTATGTTTGATGCATCCTGTGTCTCCCCCATGACGGGATTTACAATCCCCCCAAAAAACATCATTATAACTGTGGTTACAAGGAGAATTTTCATAATTTTGTTGATTTTATTCATATAATCCATCCATTCATATTTATTTTTATAATCCACTCCCGCGGATTATAATGCCACAAATATTGTATTGGTTTTTTGATTGATGATGTTTCTGGGACAAACACCGAACTGATTACAAGTACATGCAATAGTTCAAATAATAATAAATATTTAAAAATCGAAAAACGTTCGAAAATGAAAACAGTTTATCCCAACAGGTTCTTCATTGCCCCTGTTTTGGTCAGTATCTGTTACAATGAGGATATTCTTTCTTTCTGTACAATTCTGTTTTGCTCAGTATACATATCGTTGGCGATATAATTCGGAATTGCATCATCGTATTCCTTTGATATTTCATAAAACGTGTACCAGCCTTCTTTTTTTGCATTCAGAATCCCAATATCGTTTAAATAATTCAGTTTTTCACTTACTGATGACTTTGATAGTTCTAAATTCTCAGCAATCTCTTTATTGGTGATGAGGGGTTTCGTAGAGGCTTCTAAAAGAATATTTTTCAGGGATTCATTATTCATGACAGAAATGATCTTCATTTCCTCCGGAGAATACGTTGAATTATTTATGAAATAATGGACCTTTCCATTATTTTGCACTGCTTTTACCTGTCCTTCATGCTCCATATTTTTTATGTGGTATTCAAATGTCCCTTTTTTCAGACCGGTTTTTCGCTGAAGTTCCCTGAAGTGCATCCCGGGATTCATTTTTATCAGGTCGTATATTGCCTCTTTTTTTTCTCTGGAACGGGATCTTGCTTGTTTTATTTTTACATAACAAATGTATATTGATGATTTGAAAACGATAAATGATTCAAGATTTATAACAGCCAGTTGTGGAAATATTGTCAGAAGTACTGCAAACCATACAGGGATTGGTTGTGCTTCATGGCCTATTTTACCATCAATTGCTGAACCGGGAGGTTTGCCCACATTTCTTGAAGGTGTTATGGTATATTCAGTCGCATCCGCTATTGTGACAAAAAAAAGCAAAAAGATGATGATGATTACCGGCAATTTCAAATTCATGACTCTCTGGGGATTTTCAACAGGAAACTGGTATCACCTGAATTAAACAACCTGCTCTCCGGAAACATCAAAGATAGATTTCCGGACAATATCATTCATTTGAATTATATTTTGATACAACATATATTTTATGGGACAAACACCGAACTGATGGCGAATGTATGTTGAGATTCAAATAAAATTTGGAATAAAATAACATTGCAAAATGGAAACAGTTTATCCTAACAGGTTCTTCATTGCCCCTGTTTTGGCCAGTATCTGTTACAATGAGGATATTCTTTCTTTCTGTACAATTCTGTTTTGCTCAGTATACATATCGTTGGCGATATAATTCGGAATTGCATCATCGTATTCCTTTGATATTTCATAAAACGTGTACCAGCCTTCTTTTTTTGCATTCAGAATCCCAATATCGTTTAAATAATTCAGTTTTTCACTTACTGATGACTTTGATAGTTCTAAATTCTCAGCAATCTCTTTATTGGTGATGAGGGGTTTCGTAGAGGCTTCTAAAAGAATATTTTTCAGGGATTCATTATTCATGACAGAAATGATCTTCATTTCCTCCGGAGAATACGTTGAATTATTTATGAAATAATGGACCTTTCTATTATTTTGTACTGCTTTTACCTGTCCTTCATGCTCCATATTTTTTATGTGGTATTCAAATGTCCCTTTTTTCAGACCGGTTTTTCGCTGAAGTTCCCTGAAGTGCATCCCGGGATTCATTTTTATCAGGTCGTATATTGCCTCTTTTTTTTCTCTGGAACGGGATCTTGCTTGTTTTATTTTTACATAACAAATGTATACTGATGATTTGAAAACGATAAATGATTCAAGATTTATAACAGCCAGCTGTGGAAATATTGTCAGAAGTACTGCAAACCATACAGGAATCGGTTGCAGTTCACGGACTATTTCACCATCAAATGAAGTCCCCGGGGGTTTGCCCACATTTCTTGAAGGTGTTATGGTATATTCAGTCGCATCTGCTATTGTGACAAAAAAAAGCAAAAAGATGATGATAATCACGGGTAATTTCAAGATCAGGTCCCTCTAATATTCTTAAACAGTAAATTGGTATGTCCTGGATGAGGCAACCTGTTCTCCGTAGACTAATGGGCTGATGGAATTGGCGGCATCCTTTTTTGCCGAAACAGTTTGAACCAGAATAACTGAAATCAGCAAGATTGCTGGGATTGCGCATAATCTGATCCCGGATATTATCATTTGTTCATTTTATAATTTAATTTGATATAATATTTTTGGGACAAACGCCGAACTGATCCGGATTTGGTCTAATAAACACATAAATTTCTGTGAATAGTGTATATATTTCCTTATTAGCTTATTCCAAATTATAGTCGCAATCTTTGGTAGAATCACCTGCTTTCATGAATACTTGCCGATTTCCGTATCGATTTATCATATCACAATTATGTATGTTAACAGAAGCGCAACCCATTTTATGAATTTTATTGATGGTGTTTCCCAAATAATCAGGACGGGAAATAATTGTTTTTGGCCCTGTGGAAATCCTCAGAGATAAACCAGACCATAAAAGAGAAGAAGACAAGCTATACCTGAAGATAACTTCTTTACCCGGCAGAATGGTAATTTTGCTTCATATTTACTGCCTCATTGATTGTACTCATCTTATTTTCTCAACATTGGTATCAGGTATCATTATCCGGACGATGGGAATAGGACATGCTGTTTGTTCATCCTATACGCTGTGATGTACGATTTCCGTTTTTTGGGCAAGATCCTTGGTTCTGGTTAAGTAAGACATAAATAACCCTCAAAATAGCCTGCGCCTTGGAAAAAACCGATCCACACAGAAGCCCGGAGCAGGCCGATCTCAACCGGAGACAACCCATACATCCTCCCAGAATGTCTGTTAATAGCAACCGTTCATTTGTTCGCAATATCCCGTATTTTTAGGAAAGGAAGGGATTACAGCCGTATTATTTTGGCAGTAAAATAGATCACAAAATACGTCCATTTTATCCCCCAAATCCCCCAAAACAAGGGTTCAAAGAGGGTATAAAACGGGGGAAACAGGACCACCTGTTTCCGTCATTTATCCGGGCGGGTTGCACATGTACGCATTCTTTTGCTTCGCAGCATTTCTCCAGAGCCGAATTTTTACGTACATATGGTCTATGGGACAAACACAGAAATCAGTTCAGTGTTTGTCCTGGAAAACATAAATAGGACTATTTTCAAGTATAGTTAGGGACAGTTGAGGGCATTCCATTTCTCACTGTTCGAAAGGGAAATTCATTTGCAGGGGGGAACCAGTTCACTTTTCACCTGCTGTTATTTTCTTTTCGGCCTGTTTAGGCCCCATATTGAAAGGGGCTTCATTGCAAAATCCCTGCATGAAAGTATATTATGGAAGATTCTGTGTAGTCTTTGAAGACAGAAATCCAGATTGAAACGACCCTTTTGGAAAAAAGGTAAAACAACTAAAAAGGGAAAGAAGATATGAAAAATCCGTGTAAAGAAAACAGGTATTTTGCTTATCATGATGCTTATTCCGGGATCAGGTTATACTCATGATCTTAGCTTAAATGCTACCAAAGCGGGTTATTTACCAGGTAAAACATTTATGGAATATGAAAAAACGGATGAAATTCTAAGAGCGGCATCGGTACCGGTAATAGCGATTGCTTTTTTACCACTGTGGCTGGTTATTTCTTCAGTAAAAATCTGGATTGAACCCGATCCAAGGCTTTTAATTGGAGCAGTGTATGCCTCGGTTGTGACGCTGTCATTCATTTATTTTGGTCTGAAATTGCGTAAAATCAAAGGGTAGTACTGTGTTTCTCATACTGAAACCATAACCGGGAAAAACCGGTTTATACCAAAATCTGAATATTATTTTTGTTGTCCGGTTCATGATGATTCATTCCGGATGCCTTTTCCAAAAATACGATTCTTTTCTTAGAATTTTTACCTCTCATCCTCTTTTTGAATGGTATTTTGTGCCGGAAAGAATTGCTATTCTAAAATGAATCGATTTGTGGGACTTCATTCTACAAACGTATGGGCCGGGGATATATGGTTGGATTTTTATGAGGTCTATCTTTGTTTTTGGGAAATTGTGATTTTTTCCGATACATGTTTGGAAAGGCTGAAAATCATCCCATCTTTCTGTCAGTTCCGGCAAATAATCTCAGCAAAAAATTTGTTAATTACCTCAGGATTTCTATATTCATTCTAAAATGATTTGTAAAAAGCGTCGTCAACTATCTCCCGACAGCGGCGCATACAGAAATCACTCTCTTGTTTTCACTGTTTGAATGGATATATGCAACTGTTTTTAAAAATTACCCGCGAAATGTTGATTTTCATATTTTCAGCAAGATTTGATAACCATCTCCGCCTTTTTGGACAGATATAGTTTATGGGACAAAAACCGAACGGTTTGAAATCAGTTCGGCATTTGTCCTAGAAAGCATAAATATGACATTTTTTTATGTTTATCTAAGGACAGTGGAGGAGTTGCTCTTACCCACTGTACGGGAAGAAAAATGTACCTGTTTTCATCAAAGGTGCAGGATTGTATCCTTTCCGGGATTCAAAGCCCCGTTTGAAGGGGTTTCCCTGTAGCATACCTGCGCATGAAGGAATCTTCAGGAAGATTCCATGCACCATGCGTATACACCAATCCGGATCTTATCAGCCCCTTCAAAAACCAAACAAAAAACCGAACACAAAGGTGAAGAAAATGAAAACTTTCAATTTAAAGAAAACAGGCATTCTGCTTGTCATGATGCTTGTTGCAAGTGCAATACTTGTCGGGCCGGTTAGTGCGGGTTGGCATTATTACACAGACGACGACTATCGGGTAGGAGCTTACGGACAGGCTTCAAGCTATCAATATGGCTATTTATACAAAGGCTCCGGTGAGAGTTACACCGGTCCTGAGCAGATCAATATCAATCTCGAGGTTCTTGGAACAGATGCTGCCCCGGGTACTGTAACATATTCGACAGGTAGCGTCACCACATCGTTGACAACTCCGCTCTTAGGGTACTACAGCACCAACCAGGATGTTAACCTTTATGAATCCCCTTATAATCCAATGACACGGAATTACTGTAATGTGGGTTCTGCGGGTAGCACAGTATATGCGTCTCCGTAGGCAAGGGAGTTCAAATCAACCAAAATCACCATTTTTTGTTATAAAAACGGAGGGGAAAATGAATAATAAAAAACCGGTTATACTAATTGCCCTGGTAGTCATTACCATCTCTGTCGCAATGACGTTGGGATGCACCGAAAATTCAGGAGCAGGCACAGTCACAACCTTGACTGCCGATGCACCAAAAGATGCAAATGTCCCGGCAAATCAACAGAATGAAACTGAAGTGAATCCGGCAGCAGAGAATGCTGCTAAATCCGCATATGTAATACTTCCCGAACCTGTAAAACTTCCAGGTTCTATTACGGAAGATACAGCTGTAATGCCCGAATATGACTCTGAAACAGAAGAAAACCTTCTCAACGACGCAAAAACTGAAATTTTGCGAGTATTCCCAAAATTAAGCACTTCTTCACTGAATAATTATCATTGGGGAGCAAATCTGGCCGGCACATTCTTCGTACCTGTAATCGTCTTTGAAGGTGTGATTGTGGATACGGACGAGCCGGATAATGTTTGTAAGAGAGTTTATTATGACCCGAAAAAAGGGCGGATTGTCCATTGGGATTATTCCACGGATGCACCAATCCGTGATACCAGCAGTGGTGAAATAATCCGCCACGAGGATGTCGATATAGAGAGGGACATAATTCCCATCTTTAAGAAAATGATCGGCGCTGAAGAGTACGAGAAGAATAAAAACAACTACTTCATCTACTTGGCAGATAATGGCAATATGCCCCTGACAACAGTTGCACATATACGCGAAACCCGTAATGGCGTTAAATCATATATGGGTAATACACAGATCTATTTTAGCAGGGCAACTGGGGAGGTAGTGGTATATGGAGACAGGTTTAACGATGAAGAATTCTTTAAAAAATCTGTAACATTGTCCCCCGTTCCTGAAATCTCTTTTGAAGAAGCGAAAGCAATTCTTGAAGCAAAACTGGATGAACTGTATCCTGACGATCCGCAGAATATTGAATACAGTTCGGAAGGGGAATGCACAAACTGTCTGTTCTGGATGGACAGGACACAATTCCTGAATCTTAAGGGAGACTACAATACTTCGCCGAATTATATTATGAGTCCCATACCCTTGGCATGGGGAATCTTATTCAAAACAGAAGAATCCCGCAGTTATGGAGATCGTGATATATGGGCCGCCATCGATGCCAACAGCGGCGAGATCCTTTCCCTGTATAATAGCAAAATCAAGATTTTTGGAAAAAATTATGATTGACACTCAAAATCAAAGAAAAGGGCAAAATACATGGCAGAATCTGCAAATTTCACGAAAAAACATGGTGGCGAATCGGGCGGAAATGAGTTCAAACTCCATGTTGGAAAAGGGGAAATCTTTGGCTCATCTGGCAGATTTTCCCCTCTTTACAAGATAAACGGAGTTCATGAAAAATGACGATGAGAAAATTGGTCATATCAGTAATTCTGGTGGGAATCACCTTGTCGGCTGTACTCTTCTCAGGATGCACCGAGAATTCAGGAGCAGGCACAGTCACAACCAAAGCTGCCGATGCACCAAAAGATGCGAATATCGAGGCAATTCAGCAAGAAGGAACTGCCGGGAATCCGGCAGCAGAGAGTGCTGCTAAATCCGCAGATGTAAAACTTCCTGAACCTGTAAAACTGCCAGGAGTGGTATCTGCCAAAGAAAAAAATAAAGCAATACCTGAATACGACTCTGAAAAAGAAAAAAACCTTCTCAACGACGCAAAAACTGAAATTTTGCGAGTATTCCCCAAATTAAGCACTTCTTCACTGAATAATTATCACTGGGAGGCAAAACGGGCCGGCACATTCTTTGTACCTATAATCGTCTTTGAAGGTGTGATTGTGGATACGGACGAGCCGGATAATGTTTGTAAATTAGTTGCTTATAATGCTGAAAAAAGACGAATTGTCTGGTGGTATTATACCCCTGATTCACCAATCCGTGATAAAAGTAGTGGTGAAATAATCCGCCACGAGGATGTCGATATAGAGAGGGACATAATTCCCATCTTAAAGAGAATGATCGGTGATGAAGAGTATGAGAAGAATAAAAACAACTACTTCATCTACTTGGTAGACAGTGGCAATATGCCCCTGACAACAGTTGCACATATACGCGAAACCCGTAATGGCGTTAAATCATATATGGGTAAGACACAGATCTATTTCAACAGGGCAACTGGCGAGATACTCGCATATGGCGATGAATTTAACGATGAAGAATTCTTTAAAAAATCTGTAACATTATCTCCTGTTCCTGAAATATCTCTGGAAGAAGCAAGAGCAATTCTTGAAGCAAAACTGGATGAACTGTATCCTGACGATCCACAGAAAATTGAGTACAATCCGGAAAAGGAATTTACAAACTGTCTGTTTTGGCTTGATTCGAGTCCGTATATGGACATAGAAGACGGCTATCTTTTAAGCCCTGTTCCTCTGGCATGGGGAATCTCATTCAAAACAGAAGAATCCCGTAGTTGGGGAGATCGTAATGTATGGGCCGCCATCGATGCCAACAGCGGAGAGATCCTTTCCCTGCATAATAGCAAGATCAAGATTTTTGGAAAAAATTATGACTGACACTCAAAATCAAAGAAAAGGGCAGGATACATGATAAAAACACAAAACCTCACAAAGGAGTATAACGGAAAGCCAGCGGTAAACAATCTCAACCTTCAGATAGGAAAAGGGGAAGTATTTGGATTTCTTGGCCCAAACGGCGCAGGAAAGAGTACAACAATCCTTATGATCGCCGGAATGATAGAACCGACATCCGGTACCTGTACAATTGATGGTGTAAATGTAGCACTTGATCCACTCAAAGGAAAAGAGATTCTCGGCTACCTCCCTGAAGATGTAGGATTTTATGCCAATTTAACCGGATATGAAAATCTTGATTATCTGGGAAAATTCTATCCCATCAATGATCGGGAGAGGGAAGATAGAATTGAAACTCTGTTAAAGAGTGTCAGACTAAATGGCGTCACACAAAAAGTCGGAGAATACTCAAGAGGAATGAACCAAAGACTTGGTCTCGCACTGGCACTCCTAAATGATCCAAAGGTAGTAATCCTTGACGAACCGACTGCAAACCTTGATCCTGAAGGTGTCTTAAGATACAGGGAAATCGTTAATGAACTAAGAGAAGCCGGGAAAACCATCCTCATCTGCTCTCATATTCTATCCGAAGTGAAAGCCGTATGTACGACACTTGGTATAATCTCACAGGGGAAACTTGTAGCAAAAGGATCCGTCAAAGAGGTTGAAGATGAACTCATCAGACAGAGCAACACTCATCAGAAAATTGTTATCAAATCTATCAACCCTGAGCTTTACACCAAAATTGAATCCATTAAAAACCCTGATATTTTAGAAATCGCAAGAACCAAAGATGGTGTTGAAATCTCGGTTGAAAAAGATATAAGACCCGGACTTGCAGAAGAACTCAAAGGAACCTGTTCAGGCATAACAGAGATGTATCTCGACAGACCCGGCCTTGAAGACTTATTTTTAAACGTCTACAGGAGGGAGGGATAAATTGAATCTCTCAAGACTGTCTACTATCTCAAAAAAAGAGTTTTCTGATCATATCGGAAGTAAAAGGCTCATATTTATCCTGGCACTATTTTGTCTGTTTCTAAGCGTAAAAGCGGCAAACGGGGTCGTTAAATACAATGAATTACTTGAAGCCTACGGGGCCGGATATTCGCATATAATTTTCCTCCCGTCACCTGTTGAGGTCTTTTCAGGAATTGTAACCGGAATTGGTACAGAAGGTCTTGGCATAATCATTGGTCTGGCACTTGGTTTTGATCTGATTTCAGGTGAAAGAGAACGAAGAACATTAAAGACAATACTCTCCCAGCCCGTTTACCGTGATGAACTGATAAACGGAAAAGCAATCGGTGGAGTAGCAACCCTTACGGTAATTTCAGTTACGGGTTTTATCTTTGTCATTGCAGTCATGCTTATTCTTGGAATTGTGCCTAATCTGGATGAATTGCTTGGAATTGGGATAATCTGGATTATCACCCTTCTGTTCATGATTACATCATTCTCACTTGCGTTAATGACATCGGTAATTACAAAAACCAGTAGTGCTTCTCTGATTCTTTCCCTTGCTATAATTTTCCTGATATTGTTTGTTCTCCCTTTTGGTCTTGCAGCTCTGACAAACCATATACTGCTGGGCCAGCCGCCGGTACCATCATCACAATCGTTTAATTCCGGTTCAGAGATGTACGAATTTCAGGAAAAAAACAATGAGTACCAGAATAAAAAAAGGGCCATAAACGATTTTTTCCATTCAATTTCAATAAAACAGATATATGATGATATTACGCTCCCGATAATTGCACCTTCTACATATCAGGCAAGAAAGGATTTTGGTAAATCAACAGATCCAGATAGTCCTGAAGAACGTGAAAAGCCAGGATTCTGGTCTCTTATTGATGATCAGTTGGGAAAAGTTGTTGTGTTTATTTTGTGGCCTGTTATCTTCTTTGGAATTGCATATGTGAGATTTATGAAGGCTGATCTGAGGTGACAAAGAAATGAATCTTACAAGAATTAAACTAATTGCTATAAAAGAGACACATGATCACGTCACAAGCCTTCGTTTTCTTGGACTCCTATTCCTACTCATTGCACTATGCACAATTCAGGTGTTTTCTGAGATCGGGAATTATTTTTCTCTTGTTGATTATTATGCTAATGCCCCGTTTGCCCCCGCTGATCTCGTTTATGCTCTCTCTAATATACCGTACTCACTGAGTATCTTTGAAGGAATCAGGGGATCTATTGAGATAGGAATATATGGGCCAATAATTGCAATCGCATTTGGTTTTGATCTCGTGACAAAAGAGAGAGAGGCCGGAACGTTAAAAACTATGCTCTCTGTTCCTGTTTACAGGGATGAAGTTATAAACGGAAAAGTGCTTGGCGGCATAATTGTGATCATACTTGCAACAACAATTCTTTTTGCACTTGAATTTGCCATTCTGCTCTTAAATTCAATTGTTCCGGACACAAGTGAGTTAAGCTATTTTTTTGCATTCTGGGCGATTACCAATCTGTATTTATCCGGAATTTTTATTATGTCTGTAATGATTTCAACCATTGCAAAATCAAGTGGAATGTCACTTATCATTTCATTACTTACTCTTCTTGTTTTAACAACAATGGTTTTTACAATAGGGAGTTTTGCAGCAAACTACGTCATTTCTGACCCTGTAAAAGAGTATAAAGGTCTTGATGATAATGATCCTGTCTTATATGAAATGTCTTTAGCATATAATGAGAAGAAGGAGAATATCATTCAGATTGCTTCATACCTGTCATATAGAAGAAATTATCACAAGATCTCCGATGTCCTGTTACGGTCTCAGAGCATCTCACCAGATGAAGATCCGGGAAATTTTGACAGAACATTGCCTCCGGTAAGGGAGGCACTTGCACCTATGTGGGGATATATTCTCTTCCTGATTGCGTACCCGGCAGTCTTTTTCGGCATTGCCTATGTCAGGTTTATGCGGATGGATTTGCGGTGAACTGTAAAAAGCGTCTTTAACAATGTCGCGACACCGGCGCATACAGAAATCACTCTCCAATTCGCCCTTTTTAGAAAGATATAGTTTATGGGACAAACACCGAACGGTTTGAAATCAGTTCGGCGTTTGTCCTAGAAAGCATAAATATGACGTTTTCCAATTCTTTATCGGAGAAACAGTGGAGAACATTCACCTCTCACTTTTCCGGAAAGGACAATTCATTTGCAAAGGGAAGGGTTAGTTCACCATTCACCTGCAGTTTTTATTATCCTTTCCCGCCTGTTCGGCTCCGTAATGAAGGGGTTTAATACACACCATTTCGTCATGAAATCACACAAAAATCATGTGCAACCTGTATATACCAATCCTGATAAAACCCCTTCAAAACGACTGAACAAACAACGGTGAAGAACACATGAAGAAATCCGGTTATCGACCGGTTGAAAATGGATGTAATTTTTTCATTCAAAAATGTGAGGAACACTATGTCAGGGAAAAAAAGAATTCTAACGGGAACTGTTTTGTCATGTATCATATGTGTCATCCTGATTTCTGGTTGCACCATGCTTAATGCTGGGAATATTGAAAACGCTCCTGCTGCAACAGCAACCACAGCAGCTGAAACTCCCGCCCCGGCAACGCCGCAATCAGCCCAATCAGATAATACCGACCCGGTGCTCTCATGGTCGGATATCTATCCTGAATACGATGAACAGACCAAACAGAGACTGATTGAAGAAGCAAAGGATGAAATCGTACGAATATATCCCGATGTAGATCGGTCAACACTTGACGGATACTGGGTGGATCATGATTCCGGGTATGGGACAAAAGTAGTTCCAACAGCGTATGGTCCCCCTAGGATCATATTTGAAAATGTGGATGATACATCTGAAAAATATATGGAGT
Source organism: Methanogenium organophilum (assembly GCF_026684035.1). Classification (NCBI taxonomy): domain Archaea; kingdom Methanobacteriati; phylum Methanobacteriota; class Methanomicrobia; order Methanomicrobiales; family Methanomicrobiaceae; genus Methanogenium; species Methanogenium organophilum. The sequence goes on along the minus strand of NZ_CP113361.1, from coordinate 106,472 downwards.
TACAGAAATTACGGTCAAGAGGAATTGAAGCGAATGTACGCCCTAATATCGTAATGATTAGAGTCGATCCGGAATCCGGAAATATTGTATTTTATGGCGGTGAATCGATGAGCTGGCCTTTAAAGGAGGAGATACGAACCGTTTCATTTGAAGATAGCGAAGATAAATGTCTGGAATTTTTACGGAAGGTAAAAGGAAATGATTTCGTTGATGGGAAGATTAATGATTTTTCTTTTTGTAACATAGACACCGATGCAAATTCGGAAAATGGCCTTGCTTTCATAATTCCATTTAACACCTGTAATGGTGTTCAATACATGTATGACCAACTGTATATGCAATATGATTTGATTCTTGACAGGGTAATTAGATATTGGGACAAGTTAAAAGACCCTGAACTGATGACAAAACTCACCACCCTCTCACCTGAACCAACGATTTCAAAAAGAAAAGCGAAACAGATTCTGGAAGAAAAACTGAGCGAAAGCTACCCTGGTGAAGATCTACAGATACAGTATCATGTCTGGAACGACTTCGAGAATAATGTTCTTTGGTATGATAAGGAGGAATTGGTTTACTCTCAGCAGCCAGAGCCGATCAGACTCATCTGGTACATATCGTTCAATGACGAAAAGATGCGCAATGAAGATTCCCGATTAACAACTACCGCAATTATTGATGCCCATACGGGGGAAATTATTTCCCTTAGATACCGGGACATCGCAATAATTTGAAGGAACCATATAACCCCAATAAACCTTTTTTGGGCAATTCTGAATAAATATGTGAACATATTCATACTTTTTCCCATGGTGTGTATGCCATTTTATTCCAATTGTACTGAGCCTAAACATCCTGGAGTAATTATTTTTTGCGCTTATTATTCGCCGGAAGAACCGATCTGATTGACTCCAAAATCCAAATCAGTTCGGTGTTTGTCCCATAAACGCCATATTAATGGAGGAGCAATAAAAAAATACGGGATTTTTGCAGAGAACATTTGCAGAATCAATACGCGGGGAACAAATGATAATCACAGAAAACCTCACCAAAAAATACAACGGAAAAAAAGCTGTTGACAATCTCAATTTAGAAGTCGGGGACGGGGAAGTATTCGGCTTTTTAGGCCCAAACGGGGCAGGTAAAAGTACAACCATTCTCATGCTCACCGGGATGATTGAGCCTACATCGGGGAGCTGCACCATCAATGGGGTAAACGTTGCATTAAACCCTCTTAAAGGAAAAGAAATTCTTGGTTATCTGCCTGAAGATGTCGGATTTTACAAAAATCTCACCGGGCGTGAAAACCTCGACTACCTCGGAAAATTCTATCCCATGAGCAGCAGTGACAGGGAAGAGAGAATTGAAACACTCCTTAAAAGTGTCAGGCTCCAGGATGTCCCGCAGAAAGTCGGCGAATATTCAAGGGGAATGAACCAGAGACTCGGCCTTGCTCTTGCTCTTCTAAACGACCCTGAAGTGGTCATTCTTGACGAACCCACCGCAAATCTTGATCCCGAAGGTGTCCTCAGATACAGGGAAATCGTAAACCAGCTGGCAAAAGAAGAAAAAACCGTCCTCATCTGTTCTCATATTCTCTCAGAAGTAAAGGCGGTCTGCACAACACTTGGAATAATCTCACAGGGCAGACTTGTTGCACGGGGGTCTGTTGAAGAAGTAGAGAACGAACTGATTTTACAGAGCAACACCTCACAAAAAATAGTCATCAGATCGATAAACCCGGATGTTTATGATTTTATTGAATCCATATCAAACCCCGATATTCTGGAAGTAAACAGGCTCAAAAACGGTGTTGAGGTTCAGGTTAAAAGAGACATAAGAGACGAACTTGCAGAAATACTCAAAGGAAACTGCTCCGGCATAACAGAGATGTACCTTGAGAGGCCAGGTCTTGAAGATCTGTTCCTGAAGGTCTACAGGAGGGAATAGAGATTGAACATGAACCGCCTGATATCAATCTCTAAAAAGGAGTTTTCGGATCATATAACCAGCAGACGATTTCTCCTGATTCTTTTCATTATCTGTCTGGTCCTTGGGGTTGCAGCCGCTAACGGTGTGACGAACTACAACGACGCACTTGAAAAGTATAAAAACGAAAATGTGGGATATTTATTTTTTCCCTCTATCCTTCTGGCATTTAATCAGATTACCAACTCGATTGGTCATGACGGACTGGGTGCGGTGATAGGGATTGCAATCGGATTTGATCTCGTGTCAGGAGAAAAAGAAGGGAAATCCTTAAAGACAATACTCTCACAACCCGTATATCGCGATGAACTAATAAACGGCAAGGCAATCGGTGGAATAATCAGTCTTTCCATAATAACTCTCGCAGGATTTCTGACCGTACTTGCAATCTTTTTAATTATCGGGATTGTTCCTTCAGTTGACGAGTTTTTCCTGATAGGTGTCATCTGGCTGATTACCCTGTTATTTATGATCTCAGCGTTCTCTCTGGCCCTGATGTCTTCCGTTCTTGCAAAAACAAGCAGCGGCGCCCTGATTATGTCTCTCATTATTCTTTTCACACTGATGTACATCATACCTGTTGGGGGAGGGGAATTTGGCATATCCGTCCTGCTCGGGCCGGAACCGTTGGATGAAGAGTATGATTTCGGGTCGCAATCTCAGGTTGAATCATTTGAGAATATTCAGTATGAATACAATCAGAAAAGAACAGTATTATATGATTTTTTCAGTCTGTTTTCAATACAACGGGTATATAACGATATAACCAGCCCGATAACGATGCCTTCCAAGTATGTAATAAGCCGGATCGGTTTCTCAGAATTTTCCATCAATCCTGACATTGCAGAAGGAATTGAAAAACCGTCGTTATGGGAAATTCTGGGCGATAAATGGATGAAAATTATCGTCTTCATCATGTGGCCGGTTCTTTTCTTTGGAATTGCATATGTGCGGTTTATGCGGATGGATTTGAGATGATTTTGGGGGGTGTGACATGAATGTTAAACGGATTATTCTCATTGGATATAAGGAATTTCAGGACCATCTGACAAGCCGGCGTTTTTTAGCCCTTCTGTTTCTGATGTTGACAATAACAGGAGTATATGTCTTTAAAGATATCGGGTCTTATTTTGAGGCCCTGGAAAGATACAATGACCCTCTTGCATATTCAATATTCGGACTCCCTAAGGCGATGAACATTTTTGAGGGGATAAAATCCGGAATTGCAGGTGGTTCTGTATTCGGATCAATAATTGCGATTGCACTGGGGTTTGACCTGATAACAAAAGAGAGGGAAACCGGTTCAATCAAAGCGTTGCTGTCCGTTCCGCTTTACCGCGACGAGGTTATAAACGGCAAGGCACTGGGAGGAATAATTGCAATTGTGTTTGCCGTAACGGTTGTTTTCGTACTGACACTTGGCATTATGTTGGTATACAGCATCGTTCCGGGACTGGATGAACTGGGTTTCATATGTGTATTCTGGCTTGTAACAATTCTTTATCTCTCAGGAATCTTTGTGATGTCTGTTATGGTTTCGTCCTTTGTGAAGACAAGCGGGATGTCGTTTATCTACTCACTGCTGCTGTTTCTGCTTTTGACAAGTGTCATCTATTCAACAGGCAATTTTGCTGTTGATGTTGTAATGGGGCCAAAACCATCAATGAATACTGAGAATATGGATATGTCAGAGATCGATGAATATTATGAACAATCCAGTGCCTACTATCAAAGACAGATGGAACTTACCAATCTGGTGTTTTATGTTTCTATTGACAACAATTATCGAAAAGTTGCCATAGCCCTCACCAAACCTGAATATTACCTTAAAAGCCAGTCAGATGATATGAGCACTGACTATCCTGAGCCGGAACTATTCGATATGCTGGGCAGGTTATGGGGGTATATTCTCTTCCTGATTGCATACCCGGTGATCTTTTTCGGCATTGCCTATGTCAGGTTTATGCGGATGGATTTGCGGTGAAAAACAAATGGATTCGATAATAAGGAATATAATTCTGGCATTGTTGAATCCTATTTTTTTGAATGTTGATTTTCAACGGGAATACCATATTTAATCGCTGCTCCTCATGTGAGGGGCCAAACAAAACACAAGGAGCAGAGATTCTGCAAACAAATAGCTATGTCAATAATATCAGTGGTATCGTCCCGGTACTTCGATCACCCTATTTACCAATTTATTCCTGCAAATTCGGTCATACACGTTATAAAATGGAAAGGGAAAAATCCATTCTGAAAAATACAGAGCAGAGATGCATTCGAACTTTGATGATGAGCATTTTCGTAAAAAAATATCATCGAAACAACATTTTCAGTCCTTGAAAGAAGATTTTGAAAAGATTTGAAGGCATGAAATATCGGTGTCAGATTAAAGGAATCAAGATCAAAATTATCCTCCATAATCTTACGAAAGCGGTTCAATCTTTTTAATATAAAATTGGATGAATTTAACCGGGCCAAAATACCTGATGTCTGCTGCAATGAAACTCTGTCACACGGGCAGGGTGGGAAAAATGGTTTCCACAGCCCATGACTGCTCAACTGTTCTTCAGCAGATTCCCCAGATACGGAATGAAGTCGTTCTTGCGTGACATCACCCCTTTCATCGTCACCGGGCTGTCTGTCAGTTCCATCGTCTCAAGAAGTGCAGATGGTGCGGAGGCAAAGACCACACTTCCATCCTCAAAGACACTCGTGAAGAGTGCAAGGAAGATGTCGAGGTTCTGCGCTGAACGTATGGATTCCGCATCGGTTTTAATCTCTTCTGCATGCATCTGCGCAAACTCATAGGTGGGCACCATCACCTGCGAGATGGCAATGGATTTCCCGAAGAGTTCGTATCCCTTCATATCAGCCGTCAGGAGATCCCGGATAGGAGCATCGCCAAAGTCCATCGCTTTGCGTATTAACTCAGTCCCGTATTCCTCGGGATCGGTGTCGGTGACCTCTGCCAGGTAGCGGACAGCGGCACGGTCCTGATCGGTTGTCGTTGAAAGACGCAGGACGAGCGTGTCTGAGAGAATGCCGGAGAGGAGAAGGCCTGCCGTTTGGATATCGGGGTCAGTGCCTGAATCCATATATTTCCCGGCAATGATCGTGCAGGTTGACCCGACCGGGTCATTGAAGAAGCGTATCGGCCGGAGGGTGGTGATGGCGCCGATCCGGTGATGGTCGATGATCTCAAGAATCTCTGCGGTCTCAATCCCGTCCACCGCCTGTGCATACTCGTTGTGGTCGAGGAGAATCACCTGTTTTGCCACGTCCTGCAGGAAGGTGTTTCGCGAGAGCATGCCGAGATACTGGTTGTCCTCGCCCACGATGATGGCTGTACGGTACCGGGAATCAGAGACGAGGTGTTTTGCATATTCAATCGTGGTGTCTCCGGTTATGACCGGGCAGTCGGTGGCCATGATGTTTCGTGCGGGAAGGGAGAGATTGATCATCTTCCCCACACCGAAGGCATCAAGGCATGTTGAGATGACCGCAACACCCTTCTCTCTTGCATCCCGGATGGCCCGTTCCCCGACCGGTGCACTATCAGCAACGATGATCGCGGCAATGCCCGCTGCAATCAGGGCAAGCTGGACGGGTTCGTTGTCACCGACGATTGCGATATCATTTTCCGTGAGCCGCGAGAGGGTGACATGCAGGGCATCAATTGCTATGTAGACCTTTCCCTCGATGAGATCATCAGATGGGACGATGATCGTGCCTTTAACAATTCTCGAGAGATTCTCAAGGGTTATCGGGGCAAACGAGAGCTGTTCAATCTTCTGGCGGGTAACGTAGGTGCGGGCCAGCACATACTCACTGAGAATGCCCTGGAACCTTCCGTTTTCATCGGTGAGGGGATAGTTACGCACATCATGGGTGGTCATCAGGTCTGCGATATCGATTGTCGGGAGATCCGCCGGAGCACTCATCGTATAGGTGAAGGGCATATCTGAAACGCTCGGGACGACACTCTCAATATACTCGGGGGATTTGTAACCGAATGTCTTCAGTGCAAAGACCGTCTCCGGGTTCACCGGCCCGCAGCGTGCAGCAATGTACTTGCCGGGTTCTTTTCGGTTCAGGAACTGTGCATATGCAAGTGCGCTGCAGATACTGTCTGTATCCGGTTTTTTGTGCCCGATGATATATACCTGATTCATGCCGGTATCTCCCTGATGAAGTTCACTGCATGTAATTTACCCCGCAGAAAGATATGTATTATGCAGGGTTCTGCAGAAAGAAATGGGAAAATCCTTTATGTCCGCTCCGGTTTAAATACAACTCTTTTATTACTATGAATGCTTAAACCCGAAGTATAACCTATTGAGGTGTGAGATGGACATCATCAAGATTCCGCAGATGGAAAAAGAGGAATATGACGAACTAATCCGCGATGGATGCGTTTCAAGAATCGCCTTTCAGGGAGAGAAGTATCCCTACATTGCACCGTTTATGTATGTCTTTGACGGGTCGTTTCTATATTTCCTGTCGACGAAGTACGGGAGAAAAAACGATCTATTCAAAAAGAGCCCGTATGTCTCCGTTGAGGTGGAACGTTACTCTCCGGATATGTCCTGTTACACCTTTGTGACCATGCAGGGGCGTCTGGTGCAGGAAGAGGATGCCATCAATAAGAAAAAAGTGCGGAAGATGTTTTTGAATCTGATTCGTGAGCATAAACTCTCCCATAACATCCTTGCGGCACTGGGCCATGATCCTTCTGAACCTATTGAGTCCCTTCTCGAAGAAGAGCGCTCAAACATCTGGAAACTGACTGGTGTGACCGATATTGTGGCGTTGAAGAACCTTTAGTACTCATATGTTCTATATATACATTTCTTTTTAAAAATCTTTATAGCATAAATTGGTTATACCAGATTCTGGTTAACATGGATGTAAAAAAAATTGCATTGGTTTTACTCCTCCTATTGAGTGTAATCTTCATTGCCGGTTGCACCGGGACGGATTCTGATGTCGGGACCCCAACGGCTACTGCTACTGCAGCACCGGAAGGGACAAACACCGCAGCAAACCCTGAACTGTTAAGGATTGCGACAACAACAAGTCTTGACAACACCGGCCTCCTGGAAGCACTTCAGGAGCGGTTTGAAAAGGACCACGATGTAACCCTGCAGATCATCGCAGCAGGGACAGGCAAGGCACTTGAATACGGACAGCGCGGAGACGTTGACGTCCTGATGGTCCATGACCGTTCCCGTGAAGACACCTTCATCGACGATGGATACGGGATCAACCGCCGTGGTATTGCCTATAACTACTTCATGATCGTCGGGCCCGAGTCTGACCCCGCAGGTATTGCCGGAATGACACCGGAAGATGCACTGACCGCGATTTATACAACGGCAGAGACGAATCCCGATGTGGTCTTCATTTCACGGGGGGACAGTTCCGGTACGCATGCCAAGGAGCAGGCGATCTGGACGAGTGCCGGATATGACTATGAGACTGAAGTGGAAGGCGCCGGTGACTGGTATGTCGAAGGCGGTCAGGGAATGGGTGCAACCCTGAACCATGCAAATGAGAAATTTGCATACACACTCTCCGACTCGGGAACATACCTCTCCTACAAAACAGAGCTTGATCTGGTGCCGCTCGTGGATGAGGGGGATTCCCTCCTGAATGTCTACAGTGCGATGCAGATCAACCCGGAGATGTTTGATTACGTGAACAGTGAGATGGCACGCGAATGGATCAACTTCCTCATCACCCCGGAAACGCAGGAGTTCATCGGCGGATTTGGCGTGGATGAGTATGGCCAGCCACTCTTCTTTGAGTCACGCGGCAACTTTGAAGTGATGGGTATCACCCAGGCGGAAGCAGAGGTACCCATTTCTGCGTAACCAATTTTTACCGAATTCTTTAATGTTCTTCGCTAATCTATGAAGCATCAGGTGTGTCACGGTGAATGAGATTATTGACGGGTTTATTACAGCAGTCATCCTGATTGTGACACTGGATCCGGAAGTGTACGAGATTGCATTCCGGAGCATATACATCACGCTTACCGCAACCATCATTGCATCGGTCATCTCGATTCCGATTGCGATGTACCTCGCGTTTCATGATTTCCGGGGGAAGATGAGTCTCGTCAATCTCATTCACACCCTGTATGCCCTGCCGACGGTCCTCATCGGCCTTCTTGTGTTTCTCCTGCTCTCCCGGAAAGGTCCGCTCGGGTTTTTCGGACTGCTCTTTACGCCGGGTGCGATGATCATCGGGCAGGTCATTTTGATCATACCGATTCTGGTGGGGCTCACCTACTCCGCGCTCACCTCCCTTGATCCAGTGGTAAAGGACACCATCATCTCGCTTGGGGCGGATTATCTGCAGTTTGTCATGTCAATTCTCCGGGAAGTCCGGTTTGTGATATATGCGGCAATAGCAATGGCATTCGGGCGGGCCATATCGGAAGTCGGAGCGGCGATCATCATCGGTGGAAATATCAAGGGATCCACCCGTGTCCTCACGACTGCCATATCACTGGAGACCTCGATGGGAAATATCGAGTTTTCCATGGCGCTGGGTATTATTCTCCTGTTCATTGCGCTGATTGTGAACTTTGTCATGACCGCAATCCGGAGGGGGGGCTGAGATGATCCAGGTAGAGAACCTGACGAAATCATTCGGGAATAATCCGGTGCTCAAAGGAGTGGACCTGTCTGTTGCGGACGGGGAGATCTTTGTGATCATCGGCCCGTCCGGACAGGGGAAGTCCACTCTCCTGCGGATAATTGACACGCTTGAAGTGCCGACATCCGGGGATGTACGAATCAAAAATGAGTCCCTCTACACCCACGGCGATGGCAACCATCATAAGATGCGCAGGAAGATCGGCATGGTCTTCCAGAACCCGGCAATCTTCCAGGGAACAGTCTTTGATAATGTTGCATATGGCCTGCGGTACAGGAAAATTTCTTCCTCTGAAATGCATGAACGGGTGTCACAGACACTCCGTGAGGTGGGGTTGGAAGGATACGAGAAGAGGGATGCACACAGCCTTTCCGGTGGGGAAAAACAGCGGATTGCCTTTGCCCGCACGATGGTGACCCGACCTGAGATCATTCTCCTTGATGAGCCGACTTCGAATGTAGACCCCATTACGACAGAAAAAATTGAGGAAATCATCCGGTATACCCGGAAAACCTACAACACCACTATGATCATGAACACCCATGACATGCTGCAGGGACAGCGGATGGGAGATCGCATTGGCGTGATGATGAACGGAAGAATCGTTCAGTCAGGCACCCCGAAGGAGGTCTTTACCCTGCCTGCAAACGGGGATGTCGCTCGGTTTATCGGGTATGACAATGTCTTTGAAGGCAAAATTCAGCGTACAGATGGCAGGACCGCGGTGATACAGTCCGGAAATACGAATATTTATGGGGAAACTCCCCTCCCCGCAGGGACAGCGGTCACCTGGTGCATCCGCACCGAGGATATGCACCTGCATATGAAAGAGCGTCTGAATGGACACACGGATAAAATACGCAACCATCTCCGGGGCAGGGTGAAGGATATCGCTCTTGTCGGCCCGAAGAATCATGTGATGGCTGACTGCGGCATTCCCCTGGAGGTGGTCGTCGGGTGGCGGTTTGCCGACCGGGTGGGTGTGAAGACCGGGGATTGGGTATGGGTCTCGTTTAACCCGGAAGCCGTTCACGTAATGCCCCGCTGACAAAACGGTGACGGGAGTACTTATTGTCCCTCCGGCCGACTCTTTTTTGTATGACAGCAAGCGAGCCCGCAGAGACACTCCGGAACAAGCTTCGCCGGATTGACGGGAAGGGCTACGGGTACTATGGGGACATCAGGGGCCGGTACCGTTTTGACACATTTGTGCTCCACATCGACCATGTGCAAAAAGATCCGTTTGCATCCCCCTCCCGTGTGCGGGTCATTGTTGACGCGGCAGCGGCGGGTTTCCCCCCCGATATGTGGAACACCCCGTCCCGCCGCAGGGGACTCTGTGACTATCTCACCCGTGCGTTCTGTAGTGTGGCGGGAAAACAGAGCGGGCGGTCCGGCAGCGGGAAGAGCGGTCTGATTGAAATGGATCTTCCCGGACAGGAGATTTTTGAGCGGACATCGGTCGGCATCAGCGATGCAGGGGTTGAGGGGCGGTTTGTGGTGGGACTGCCTGCACGGGGCAGGAGGATTGCCGCCCGCGAGGCAGAGAAGATCATCTTTGATCGCCTGGCGGAATGTGTTGCGGCGTCCCTTCTGCTGCGTGCCCATGATGTCACGCGGCTGTATCATCACATCAATGTGGCGGAGGACGCAGACGTGCTCCGTGGTGCACTTCGGGAACGTGGCCTTGTTGCATTTGTCGCGGACGGCGCCATCCTGCCGCGGGAGAGCGGGGCCTCTGACCGGCCGATGAAGGGGGGCGATGTGGTGGCGTTCTCCTCCCCGCCCGACCTGCGGGTGACAATCAATGTTCCGAATGCAGGAGCCCTTACGGGAATGGGCATCCCTCGCGGCGTGACGTTGATCGTGGGCGGCGGGTATCACGGCAAGTCCACGCTTCTTGCCGCAATCACAGCCGGGGTGTATACCCATATCCCCGGCGACGGGCGGGAGTATGTGGTGAGTGATCCGACGGCGGTGAAGATCCGTGCCGAGGACGGACGCAGGGTGGAAGCGGTGGACATCTCCCCGTTCATCTCCGGCATTCCGGGCGGAAAGGACACCCGTTCCTTCTCTTCAGAGGATGCGAGCGGCAGCACATCGCAGGCGGCGAATATCATGGAGGCACTGGAGGGCGGGGCCTCTCTCTTCTGTATTGATGAGGACACGAGTGCAACGAACTTCATGATCCGCGACCGGAGGATGCAGGCCTTAATCGCAAAGGAGCATGAACCGATCACGCCGTATATCGACCGGGTGCGGGACCTCTTCACGGACCATGGGGTCTCCTCGGTGATCGTGATCGGCGGGTCGGGGGACTATCTCGATGTGGCAGACACGGTCATCTGCATGGATGCCTACCACCCGTATCTGGTCACGGACCGGGCCCGTGAGGTCGCAGCGGATAATCCAACTGGACGGGAACGGGAAACAAGTACGCCGTTTCCCCGCTCACCCGGACGGGTGTATGACGGCCGGTCGTTCTCCCCTGCGAAGGGGAAGAAGGCGGTGCGGATTATGGCCCGCGGCAAAGGGACTATTGTCTTCGGGGTGAACGATATCGACTGCACATCGGTTGAACAGATCGCGTCTGAGAGCCAGACCCGTGCCATCGCAGATGCCATCTGGTATGCCGTTCGCTATATGGATGGTTCTGCCACAGCAGCAGAGGTGGCGGAGCGGGTGATGCATGATATTGAGCGGGAAGGGCTTGATGTGCTGTCGAAACGGAAGCGGGGGGATTATGCGGCGTTTCGATCCCTTGAACTCCTGCAGGCCATTAACCGCCTGCGCACCCTGCGGGCCAGACAGATGGGAGAGTAGGATGTGGGAAGAAGAGGGTGCGGCGCTCCTCGTGGTGAAGAAGTCACGGTTTTACGCTCATCTCTACCGTATTTCATCTGTTGAGGATATTGCGGACGTCCGGGAAATGCACCGGAAAAAATACCGCAAGGCGGCTCACCATTGTTATGCCGCCCGGCTGGACCGACCGGACGGTATCATCGAACCGTTCGGGAGTGACGGCGAGGTGGGACGGCCGGGGATGGTACTCCTGCATCTTCTCCAGCGTGAGGACCTTGCAGAGCATATGATCGTCGTCTCACGGATCTTTGGTGGTATCAAACTCGGGCCGGGGAATGTCTCACGGGCGTTCCGTGATGCCGCAGCAGAGGCAGTGTCCACCTCCGGGTGAACGGGCTGTTATTTTTTCTCTTTTTCCAGTTCATCTTCCCGTTTGACGGCGGTCCCCGCAGCCCGGAAGGCATCTTCCGGCTCTGCAAAATTAGGGATGTCTGCGTCACGGAGAATACGTACACCTGCTGCCATGCTCTCTCCGCCTAAGAGGCATCCGACGACCATCTTTTCGGTATGGCGGGAGAACCGTGCCATCTCGGTTGCAAGGTGTACCGGGTCAAGGGTTGCCGTAGGAACCGATATTACAAACGCGATGTCCCATTCATCCTGGTGACGGATGAGCGCGTCAAATGTCAGTGCAAACCGGTGGACGCCGGCATCCCCGACCATGTCTATCGGGTTCTGACGGCTCCAGCCATGTGGCATGAAGGCGTTCATCTCCTCCAGGAGTGTGTCTGAGAGGGGAGCTATCCGGATACCGTGCTGCTCTGCATAATCAGATGCAAGGACACAGAATCCCCCGGCACTGGAGATCACAACGGCACGGTTCCCCTTTGGGTATCCCTCTGATCCGAGGAGCATCGCAAGGCTGAAGGCGTCCGAGAGGTTCTGTGCATTGATGATCCCCGCCTGACGGAAGGCGGCTTCGTAGACCTCATAACTCCCGGCAAGGGAGCCGGTGTGGGAGGCGGCTGCCTTCTGGCCAACTTCTGAGCGGCCCGCCTTGATTGCGATCACCGGCTTTACCGGGGTGACCTTTGCCGCCTCTTCAAAGAAGCGCCTGCCGTCACGGATCTCTTCTATATAGAGGACAATGGTGCGGGTGTAATCATCTGCTGCGGCAAGGCGGATGTAGTCGACGAAGTCGATGTTCGTCTGGTTGCCAACCGAAAAAACCGCAGAAAAGCCGATGCCCTCTGTCAGGCTCCAGTCAACGAGCGTGGTGATGATGGCGCCGCTCTGTGAGATGAACGCGGTATGGCCGACACGGGGTGATTTCGGATCAAAGGTGGCGTTCAGGGAGAGACGGGGTACCTGCATCCCAAGGCAGTTGGGGCCGGTGTAGCGGATGCCATATTCCAGTGCAATTCCTTCAATCTCCTCTTCCAGACGGGCTCCATCTTCTCCGGTTTCCCGGAAACCTGAGGTGATGATGACCGCAAGCGGGATGCCACGTTCCCCCGCATCCCGCATCACCTGGGGGACGATGGTGCTGGGAACGGTGATGATCACGGCGTCCGGCCTCTCAGGGATGTCCGCAAGGGACGGGTAGACCGACTTTCCAAGGATCTCCCCGCCTTTCGGGTTCACCGGGTAGACGGTGCCGGTAAAGGAGAGGAGGTTCCTGAGGACAATGTAACCGATCTTCTCCGGATTCGCCGAGGCGCCGACGAGAGCGATGCGTGACACCCAAAAGAGGTCCTGCGGCAGCGGTGGACGGGACGTTACGGGTGCAGGTGCATACGGGCGGATGAGGATTCGGGCGTCCACCGCACAGAGCCCGTCCGGATAGAGGATGAGGGGGTTGATATCGAGTTCTGCCACCTCCGGGCGGTTGATGAACAGGGTGGAGATTTTGTGTATGGTATCCGCGAGTGCCGATTCGTCGAGCGGTTCAGTGCCGCGGTATCCTGCAATCTGCGGGTAGTGGCGGATGGAACGAACCATTGCCGTTGCCTCCTCAGGGGTAACGGGTGCGACCCGCATCGTGATGTCGTGTTCCAGTTCGACGAGTGTGCCTCCGGTGCCGAAGGTAATGACCGGGCCGAATGCCGGATCGCGTTTCCCGCCGATATAGAGTTCAAGGCCCGGTGGTGCCTGCTCTTCGATGACAAATCCGGTTATTTCTGCATCCGGTGCCCGTTCGTGGATCGTGCTTTGGATGGTTTCAATCGCGGCTCTCAATTCTGCCGGGTTGTGGATTCCAATCTGCACGCCACCCGCGTCTGACTTGTGCGTGATGGAGGGGGAGAGTACCTTTGCTACACAGGGGTAGCCCACCGTTTCTGCTGCGGTTATGGCAACGTCAGCGGAGTGTACAACCGCATGGCGGGGCACGGGGATGCGATAATCGTTCAGGAGTGCATAACTTTCCGGCTCACTCAGCATCCGGGGGGCGTCTGTCATACTATGAGGATAGAGTCACCGTCATGATAGCTGTTGTGGATGGCATCAGAGCAGGGTATCTGTTCCCGGGGGGGAAACTGCACGGGTGAGGATGGGTCTGGTACGGCCGGTTCTCTCCCCTTCCCGTATGAGTGTGAGGATCTCGGTAAGCGGGACGGGACGGTAACCGGTGACATCGGTTGAGATGTTAACCGTTCTGTTTGTAAAACTGATGAAGGGATAGTCACTAAGGCGGGCATTGTGGGTATGGCCATGAATCACCCAGCCCCGATAGGTGGCGGGGACATGTTTCGGGTTGTGGACGACAAGGAAGGAGTGTCCGTCTGCGGTGAGGGTGTGTGATGCAACGGTGTCTCTAAGGCAGGTGTCATGATTTCCTTCAATCCAGGTGATGGTGCCATTCAGCATGGAGCGGTAGGCATCTGTTTGTTCCCCGTCTGCCTTGTAGGTGAAGTCACCCGCGAAGATGACATGGTCTTCCGGGCCGACGGTGTGGTTCCAGTTGGATATGAGGACACGGTCCATCGTGGTGGAATCCTCCGGGAGGAACGGGCGGCAATAGTAGCGGATGGCGTCCCGGTGACCAAGATGGAGGTCTGCGGTGAGGAAGGTCTCCGGTGCGGCGGTGCAAAACGGTCCCGTGCATTCATAGCCGCGGGCCCTGCGGTATGCGGTGTGGGACTCCCGGAGGACCGTCTCTGAGGCCGCTTCTGTCTCGGTGAGAGATCGGCCGAGCGGGAGGTCGTATATATCGTTCTCCGGCAGGATTATCCGGGTTGCGTCGGTCGCGAGAAGGAGCGGACGACAGCGGTGGTGTTTCTGTGTTTTTCCTCTGTGGGTGACCTTTGCGAAGGCTCCTGCGATGTGAGCATCCATTCCGGTAAGAGGGATATTGTGGCGGTGCATCTTCAGGAGGGTGGCAAGGTACCCTCCGGGTGGAGTGATGGGAAGACAGACTGAAGCAGCCGGACCTGATCCGGTGGTGCGACTGGATATGGGGGGGCGTTCTTCCAACGTGGCTCTCAGTTCAAAAGAGAAGCGGCAGCCCCGGCGGATACGGTTCCAGCCGGTGATGGTGACCGGGAGATAGCGGGTTTCATCCCCCGGTGATGTCACGGCATGTGTGATAGTATGCGTGAAAGAATCAGGGAGGGGAATTCCTGTGATGGGAATGGTACCCGTGATATGCATCGTCTCCCCGAATTCCCGGATGGCGTCGTTTAGTTTCCACCCGGCAAAGAGCGGGTTGGCAATTGCATATTCCGGTGTGTTCGTTTGCATGGATCTGGGTGTGTTACAATTCGTAACGAGGGTGTGGCGTTCTGTTACTTATTGTAACATTGGGTGTATTCAGCGTTCTTTGCGCATTTCAGTCATTTTATGGTGGTTTGGTGACGGCATCCCTATCTCCCACCATTCTTTTAATTAATATCTGCCGAACGATTCGAGCTCTTCACGGATGACCATCCGGATCGCCTCGGTGTCAGTCTGATTTCGTTCGGCCCGTTTCAGCCGTGCCTCCATCGCACGGATTCCCTCGGATATCGAGGGGCCGTAGGAGAGGGCGATATCAATAGCGTCCTCCTGGATGCGGACTACTTTAGACATGGTATATACAGTATTGGATGTCTTCCGGATAAAAAAGGGTGGATATCTTCTGGGGGAGAGTCCACCGGTATCTATTCCAATAATGAATGACAAACGACAGGTCATATGCGGTATGTTGTCACCGGGGGGGCCGGCTTTATCGGTTCCCATATTGCAGAGGCACTGGCAGATGAGGGACATTCAGTCGTGATTGTGGACGACTTCTCCACCGGAAATAAAGAGAATCTCCGGTGGGCAGACGGAGTGCCCTCTGTGAGAGTGGTTGAAGGGAGCATCACAGATATCTCTCTTTTGCGGGATGCTTGTGCCGGTGCGGACGGTGTCTTTCATGAGGCGGCGGTGGCCTCGGTGCCCAGATCTGTCGCAGACCCGGTGGGGTCGAACGCGGTCAATGTGGATGGCACCCTGAATGTGCTTGTGGCGGCCCGGGATGCCGGCGTCCGAAAGGTGGTGCTCGCCTCGTCTGCCGCAAATTACGGTGACAACCCGAACCTCCCTCTCAAAGAGACCGAACCTCCCCGGCCGCAATCCCCGTATGCGGCACAGAAGGTGATGAACGAATATTATGCCCGCCTCTTCACAGAGCTCTATGGACTGGAGACAACCTGTCTGCGCTACTTCAATGTCTTCGGCCCGCGGCAGGACCCGTCTTCGCCGTATTCAGGTGTGATATCCATATTCATCGACCGTATCTCTGTCGGGGACCCGATCACCATCTATGGTGACGGGACGCAGACACGGGACTTCATCTATGTGAGTGATGTCGTCCGGGCGAATATGCGTGCGATGAATTCTGAATATTGTGGCGTAGTGAATGTTGCAGGAGGGCGTGAGACCTCACTCAACGAACTCGCAGCAGTGATAATGGAGTGCACGGGGAACTCCTCTGACATCCGGTTCGATGTGCCACGGGAAGGAGACATCCACCGTTCACTTGCAGATACACACCGGCTTGAAGAGACAATCGGCAGAGTTGCGGAATGCAGTATTGCTGATGGTCTTTCACAGACGATTGCATGGTCTCTTGCAGCAAAGAATGAACCGTCTGCCTGAGACAGGGCGGATCTGGTTTTGCGGGACTGAATATATTGGTTTCGCCCTTTTTTCCGGTTTTGTCTGATATCTGTTCCTGTTCTTTGTGTCCGGGTTTCCGGTTTTCGCTGCCCTGCACGATCAGCTGGTTTTCATCGGTTATGTATATAAATCTCCGGTGCATTAACACGACGTGTCGGGAGTGTTTGACATGAGGGGGTTTCATGATCTACGGAACGAATGCAGTCGGGGAAAATGTCGTAATCGCTGAAGGGGTTGTTCTCGGATTTCCATCACGTGAGTATATGGGCAGAGAAACGTTTCCGGGAACGACTATCGGTCCGAACGGGTTCATCCGATCGGGAACGGTACTCTATGCCGATGTGGTAGCCGGGAATAATTTTTCAACCGGACACAATGTGATGATCCGCGAGAAGACGACCATCGGTGACGGTGTTTCTGTCGGGACGAATACTATCATCGAAGGCAATGTCGCTATCGGGAACAATGTCAGTCTCCAGAGTCTTGTCTACATCCCCACCGGGGTTGTGATTGAAGATGATGTCTTCATCGGCCCGAATGCGGTGCTCACCAATGACCCCTATCCACCCCACGGTGGGGACAATCTGCTGGGGCCGGTGATACGGAAAGGTGCGTCTATCGGTGCGAACGCAACGATCCTGCCGGGGGTGGTGGTAGGTGAGGGTGCCCTTGTCGCAGCGGGCGCTGTCGTGACCCGTGATGTACCCCCCCGGACGCTTGCCATCGGTAACCCTGCACGGTTCCATGACCTGCCGGAGGGTGCGAAACAATGATTCCCATCGCAAAACCCACGGTTGGGGAAGAGGAGATTGCTGCCGTTGCTGCGGCAATACGCACCGGGATGCTTGCGACAGGGCCTGAAGTGACCGCGTTTGAAGAAGAGTTTGCCGATTACTGCAATGTGGAGCATGCGGTGGGGATGAATACCGGGACTGCGGCACTCCATACGGCGCTACGGGCCCTTGGAATCGGGCATGGGGATGAGGTAATCGTGCCCGCCTTCACCTTTATTGCCACCGCAACCGCCGTGAGCATGTGCGGGGCAAAACCGGTGATGGTGGATGTGGACGAACGTTCCTATACTATTGATCCCGAAGAGGTGTCTGAATACCTGAATGCAAAGACGAAGGCGGTTATTGGTGTGCACCTCTTTGGCCAGCCGTTTGCCGTGGACCCTGTCGCTGAGATATGTGCGGATGCGGATGTACTTTTGGTCGAGGACTGTGCACAGGCGCACGGGGCAATGTACAGGGGAGAGAAGGTCGGGGGATTTGGTGCTGCCGGGTGTTTCTCGTTCTACCCGACCAAGAATATGACCACCGGGGAAGGCGGGATGGTGACGACAAATGATCCCCTCCTTGCAGAACGCTGCCGGAGGATTGCAAACCACGGTCAGAGTGATAAGTATCTCCACACCGAACTGGGATACAACTACCGGATGACCTCCATCGGCGCTGCGATAGGACGGGTGCAGCTCAGAAAGCTGGATGCAATGAATCGCAGAAGGCAGGCGAATGCCGCGTATTATACGAAACATCTGGATGCTTTTGGGCTGAACACTCCTCTCATCTGTGCGGGGTGCACCCATGTATTCCACCAGTATGTGACCGAGTGCACCGATGCCTTCCCGACAAACCGCGAGACACTGATGGCCTACCTGCTGGAAAAGGGGATTGGAACTGCAGTGCATTATCCGATGCCGGTGCACCACCAGCCGTTTTATGCGGGTGATCCTGGTGTTGTATGCCCGGTTTCGGATGAACTCTCCGGACGGGTGCTGAGCCTGCCGGTGCACCCCGGTGTGACGGAAGAAGACTGTGCCTATATTGTAGAGACCATCAACGGAGCGGAGTGGTAATACATGGATGTCGGTGTGATAGGAACGGGTGTTATGGGCAGAAATCATGTCCGTGTCTACTCAGATATGAAGGCCGCAAAATCGGTATGGGTGTACGACCTGGACACGGACGTGGCACGCGATGTCGCAGAGCAGAATAATGTGAACTATGCAAAATCAATGGAGGAGCTCCTCCACAAGGTGGACGCGGTTAGCCTCTGTGTGCCAACACCGTATCACTGCACCATAGCAAAGGAGGTGCTTGCTGCAGGTGTGCATATGCTTGTTGAAAAACCGATATGCCTGACGGCAGCGGAAGGTGCAGAACTTCTGAAGAGTATTCCGGATGGGTGTGTCGTGGGAGTCGGGCACATTGAGCGGTTTAACCCGATCATCGCGGAGATTAAGCGGATCGTCAAAGACCCCCTCTATGTGGAAATAAACCGCCATAATCCGGCGTCCTCCCGTGTGACAGGATCGTCGGTGGTGGAAGACCTGATGATCCATGACATTGATCTGGTGTTCAATGCCCTCTTTGGCGGTGGCTACAGAATGAATGCCTTTGGTTCGTTTGATGTCTGCGCAGCCCTCTTTAACTTTGGTGAGACGCCCGTCTACCTCTCTGCCTCACGTAAGGCGTCAAAGAAGATACGGCTCATCCGGATTGAAGAAGAGGACTTTACGATTGAAGGTGACTTCATGAGTCAGGAGGTCTATGTCTACCGCAAACCGGAGCATTATCATCAGGAAGCTGAACGCTATGTGCAGGAGAATATCACCGAGAAAGTGATGGTGAGTAAGGTTGAGCCTCTGAGGACAGAGCTCTTAACATTTATTGGGTGTGCCCGGATGGGAACACCATTCCCCGTGACACCGGAGCAGGGTGTGGCGAATGTCCGGATATGCGAGAAAATAACAGGAACGATGCAGTTATGAGCGAAAACCTGCAGCGACTCTTCAGGGAACGCGGGCCGGTGAAAACTATCGGTGTCATTGGCATGGGCTATGTGGGAATTCCCGCAGCGGTGCTCTTTGCGGATGCACCGGAATTTGATTTTGTGTATGGATTCCAGCGGGACTCGAAGAATTCCGGGTATAAGATTGGGATGCTCAACGCGGGGGAGAGTCCCCTGAAAGGTGAGGAGCCGGGGCTGGAAGACCTGATCTGGAAGGTCGTCCGTGAACAGAAGTTTGTGTGCACCGCGGACTTCTCAAAGATTCGTGAGTGTGACGCGGTGACACTTGCCATCCAGACACCATTTGCCGACCCCAAAGATTTGATTCCTGATTTTACCCCGCTCACGGATGGTATCCGGAATGTTGGCCACTATCTCACACCCGGCACCCTTGTCGTCCTCGAGTCAACGATCACACCGGGGACCACGATGGGGATGGCCCGTGAGATTCTCGAGGAGGAGTCCGGCCTTGTTGCAGGTGTTGATTTTGGTCTTGCTCATGCCCCGGAGCGTGTGATGGTCGGGCGGCTCTTACAGAATATCCGGGAATATGACCGGATTGTAGGAGGTATTGATGACGTGTGTACGACACGGGCCGGTGAACTCTACGGGCCGATCTTAACGAAGGGCGAGCTCATTTTGATGAGTGCGACCGCAGCAGAGGTGACGAAGACGGCGGAGAACACCTTCCGTGATCTGCAGATTGCAGCGGTCAATGAACTTGCGCTCTATTGTGAGGCGATGGGGATCAATGTGTATGATGTGCGGACCGGTGTTGCATCACTGAAAGGTGAGGGTGTTACCCGTGCCATCCTCTGGCCCGGTGCCGGTGTGGGCGGGCACTGCCTGACAAAGGACACCTACCATCTGGAACGGGGTGTGCAGGTAGTCGCGGCCGAACCTCCGGACTACCCGGAGGGGCGTGAGTCGCTCTTTCTGCTGGCCCGTGGGATTAATGACTTTATGCCCTCGCATATGCTGAAACTTACAAAGGATGCGCTGGCCCGCGTGGGGAAGGATATTTTGGGAGCAAAGATTGCCGTCTTGGGATGGGCGTTTCTGAACAACTCGGGCGATGCGAGAAATACGCCGTCTGAGATGTACCGGGATCTCTGTCTTGGCGAGGGTGCTGATGTGGTTGTGCATGACCCATATGTGCTCACCTATCCGGGCGTTCCCATCTTACAGGATGCGGATGCGGTGCTCGACGGTGCAGATGTGGTGGCGATTCTCACCGGACATTCACAGTATCGGGAGCTTGATCCGGTGCGGTGCTGCGGGATGACAGGGCAGGCGTATCCGGTGGTTGTTGACGGTCGGAATATTGCTGACCCGGATGCGTGGATTGCTGCCGGGTTTGTCTATAAGGGGATTGGCCGTGGGGATAAGAACGGGCATCCGCTTGTATGATGATAGAGGGGATTCTTCCGGTTTTTTCCTTTTTTCAAAGAGGAATATACTTCTGATACCAGGGAGAACGGATAGATATGGTCAGGCTCGACAGAATTGAGTTTGTGAAACTTCTGGTCTCTGTTTTTGCCGGAATTTTTGGAGGGAATATTGCCCGGAACTATTTTGGGGATCAGATAGCAGGTCTCTTTGTGACGGTCGTTGTTCTGGTTGTATGTTACGGTGCACTTGATTTTGTGGACCGCCGATACATTCACAGGGAAACGAAATAGCGTCCTTTTTTCCACCGGCCGTTTATTGAAAAGACATTAATGCAATCGATTACACAAGAGAGTTTAACGGTGCGGAGATACTCGTGGTGGAACTGCTTATTGAAGATATACTGATTCTCATTGTTTTTCTGTTGATAGTTGCTCTTCTTTCAGTGGTCTGTTTTCAACGGCTGAAAATTCCGTATACGATTGGTCTTGTTATTATTGGAGCAGCCATTGCTCTTTTTTCTGATCTGACCGGGACACTCGGGCCGCTTATCTCGTTCACACTTTCACCGGAGATCATCCTGTTTCTTTTCCTGCCGCCCCTGATCTTTGAATCTGCATATCGGATGAAGAGTCGTCTTTTTTTTCGGGATATTGTCGCTGTTCTGGTATTGACAATTCCGGGTATTGTTATTTCAATGCTGGTTGTAGGAGGTATTTCCGCCGTTTTAACTCCTATTCCCCTGTTTTCGGCCTTCCTTTTTGGTGCACTGATCTCAGCCACCGATCCCGTTTCGGTACTGGCGCTTTTCGAAGAGCTGGGTGTCTCTGAACGGCTGAAAACGCTTGTGGAAGGAGAGAGCCTCTTCAACGATGCAACAGCAATTGTTCTCTACAACGTGGTTATTGTCATAGCGATATCCGGAATAATTTCTGCAACTGACGTAACATCCGGCGTGGTAGAGATCGCCGTTGATTTTATGGGGGGGATTGTAAGCGGTTGTCTGACAGGCGTCATTATTGGATACCTGATCCTCTTTTCCCGGGATAATATGGCATTTGCAGAAACGGTC
This sequence comes from Methanogenium organophilum, assembly GCF_026684035.1. NCBI lineage: Archaea > Methanobacteriati > Methanobacteriota > Methanomicrobia > Methanomicrobiales > Methanomicrobiaceae > Methanogenium > Methanogenium organophilum. Next base: position 84,619 of record NZ_CP113361.1, on the reverse strand, counting down.
TCCCTCATTGTTGCATATGCGTCATATCTGGTTGCGGAGGCATTGTTTGGTGTATCGGGGGTGATTTCCGTTGTTTTTGCAGGGCTGACTCTCGGGTGGATTGCATCGGTGACCCTGAAACCGGCTGAACGGGATCACATGAATGAATTCTGGCAATTTGCAGGGTTCATCTCCAATAGCCTGATCTTTCTCCTTGTCGGTATCACTGCGGTGAATCTCATCGAGATGTTCGGAACAGGAACAATGATCATTCTTCTCGGTTTGGCAGGCGTTTTTGCGGTGCTTGTGGGGCGGATGGTGGTTGTCTATGGATTAACGGCGATATACAATGTGATTCCGGGTTCCGAAAATATCAGTCTCCGCTACCAGCATGTCCTGTTCTGGGGAGGGCTGCGGGGTGCGGTGGCGCTGGCGCTGGCGCTGGCGCTGAGTATTCCTGATTCTGTGCCATTCCGGGATCAGATTCTTGTAATGACAATTATTGTGGCCCTCTTTACCATTCTGGTGCAGGGTTCGACGATCCGGGCCCTGATCAATCGCCTGAATCTGAACCGTCCCAGTAACCTTGCATGGGTGGAATATCTGGATACACGCCTTTCCGCAAAACGGAGGGCACTTGTTCTTCTGGAAAAGATCCATGAAACCCGGGATATTGACCCGCGAATCTATGAATCGGTACACAGGGAATATGAGAATGCCGTTCGCCAGTGCGAACTGGATTTCCGGGTGTTTGAGAGGTCGCTCAATCTGACGCCAAAGATGATTGAACAGGCGTTCTGGTCACGTCTGCTTGCCATTCAGAGGAAAGCATATCTTGAACTGTATGATAAATCCCTGATCTCAGAATTTGTGCTTGAAATTCTGACGCATTCTCTGAATGTCCGGTATGCCTGTGTCCGGAAGATGGAGACGCCGGTATTCAGTATTAACGAAAAACCACTGGAAACGATTATTATCCAGTGGATAATATCTGCAATCAATCGTGTGGCGCCGCATGCAAAGGCAGCAAAAAATCTCCGAAAATTTTCTCTGAGTATTGAATACCAGACTCTTATTTCAGAAGCGGGGAGTGCCGGCATGGCATTACAGAGCATTGAGGAAATGTCCCGTGATTTCACCGTTCCCGATGAAATTCTTACGAATGTGCGGGATGTATATTCCCGGCATATTGACCAGTGCAATATCGCCGTAAAACAGATGGCGGAGAAATATCGGGAGCTTGCTGAGGATATTGAGGATTACTACCTGAGAATGACCCTTATTATGCGGGAAGAATTTATTATCAGACAAAAGGCAGCAGAGGGGACAATTTATGAAAATGTCCGGGATGATCTGCTCCGGGATCTGGAACGTGAGAAGGAAGCTCTGGAAAAGCACGTTTATAATATACTGTAACCAATTTTTGGTAACGACTGGACCGCCCCTGCGGCCGGGGTGGTAGTATACCAAGACTCCTTTTCCCAAGGGCAGGTTTGAAGGAATTATTGCATGAAACAGGGATATATTCAGGTTTACACAGGGGACGGAAAAGGAAAGACAACGGCTGCTCTGGGTGTTAGTATCAGATCTCTTGTTGCCGGACACCGGGTATATTTCGCTCAGTTTATCAAGGGGGTGCAGACCGGTGAACTCTCTCTTGCAGATTCGTTCCCCCAATTTACGATTGTTCAGTATGGAGAGGGGCGGTTTATTGACGGGAAGCCGGAAGAGAGTGATATTGTTGCGGCCCGAAATGGGCTCGAAATCTGCGCAGAGGTGCTCCGGTCCGGGGAATATGATCTGGTCGTCCTGGATGAAGTCAATGTGGCGCTTCACTATGGGCTCTTTGATGAATCAGAGGTGATTGCGGCACTCACCGGCAGGGCGCCCAATGTTGATGTGATCTGCACCGGCAGGTATGCTTCCCCCGAACTCGTTGAGGAAGCCGATCTTGTGACCGAGATGAAGAAGATTAAGCATTACTATGCCGCCGGTGTGCGGGCCCGCAAAGGGATTGAGTTTTAACGGTTCATTGCTGTTTGGGGTGAATTCTCAAAAAAGAGTGAATTCGCTATTCACATGAACGAAAGTCCTGTCAATATCAATATTTCTTTGGATTCAGATGACGAGCAAGGTGTGTGTCCCCCAAGGTATGATAGGTCGCAGGGAGAATGGGTGAGCATTCCCCCTTGCTCCTCTTTTGTGCCTGTTGTATATTTATGCGATAAAATATCGTGGAATTTATTTGGTTCAGAAATTTGGAGATGAATCTCATTTCTATTGAATTTCAAAAAGAATCGGTTGCGTTTCAATCTAATCTGTTTGGGTTTTCTTTGTCGGATTTTTGCAGGAGTCTTCCAGCTGTGTTCTTCAATCTCTGTCTTTTGCTTCCGGATGATCCGGGAGATGGCCCCGTGCAACGATACGCGCCACCCGTACTGGCTCAGGGATTTTTCCCTGGGCGGTAAAGATATTGCAGGCACGGACGGCATCTGTGAGAGTGATGCCTTCTGCACGGAGGTATACGGTCTCTCCTGTTTCAAGTTCGCATGGTTTTCTCTTCCCGAGGGCGATGTATGCTGCGAGTCGTTCTGTATCGCCGGGGAAGTGGTAGCGGATATCATCTTCAAGACCGGGGGAGTCTTCATAGGTGACGGAGATGACCGGGAGTCCGGTGTGTTCGTGCACCCGGCTGATGTTCATGACATTGAACCAGGAGATGACGGTGCCGCCCAGCATGATGGCCTGTATGTCGTCGCGTGCGAGGGAACTCCAGATGGCAAGGACAGCATCTGTTGCGTCCATTCCCCCCACGGTGGCACGGGAGAAGGCGCATCCGTCAATGATTCTGTCCCGCCGCATGACGATGCCGCAGATGAGAGACTGTTCGCGTCCGCGGTAGCTCTCGGCGATGCCTAAGATGCGGATTCCTTTTTTCTCGAAATGAAGCATTGGTGATCTCTGATGCCTGTTTTCGGTGTGGGGGGTATTGAATGTGTCGGCGGTGTGATGGACGAGCATCCCCCTGCTCTTGTTCATTTTGTAACAGATTTCCTTTGTGATAATTTTCTGTGTGGACTGAATCAGGATAGAATTGGATTTATGCAGAAATGGGATTGGATTGGGATATAATCGGGATTGGATTGGAATGTGAATTGAAATTCGTAGGGAATAGGGGAGATGTGGGGGGAATGGTAATGTTATTTCCGTTTCTGCAGGAAGATGGCGCCCGCACCGATGATGAGGATCAGGGCAGCGGCAGCGATGATGAGCCCGACCGGTGCTTGGTTCTCGTCATAGAGCTTTTGGGCAGTCCTGAGGTTTTCTTCCGGCGGGATGGCATCAGGGTAGGGGGCGATGTAGGTGTCCTGCAATTCAACGGCACGGGTGAGGGTGGTTACGGCATCCGAATATTTGCCCAGTTCCATGAGTATGACGCCCTTGGTGTTGAGGTAATTGACATGATCCGGCTGGAGGGCAAGCGCGGTGTCAACGGCAACAAGGGCGTTTTTCGCATCGCCTTCTCCGAGGAGGCCTGAGGCGATGATGTTGTATGCACTGGCGGAATCCGGTTCGATCTGGAGTGCTTCTTCTGCGTCAAGGCGTGCATTCTGGTATTCACCGAGGGCGAGATAGGTGTAGCCGCGGTTCAGGAGGGCTGCTGCATCATCCGGATTTTTCTCAATACTAACAGTTGCGGCAGCCAGTGCCTCGTCATACTTTCCCATCTTTCTGAGGGAATATCCCCATTTGCACCATACGTCGGCGGGGGCATTCTCGTCATTTTTGGTGATCAGCTCTGCATATGCAGCGGCCCGCGGCCAGTTGCCTTCATCGAACGCGGTGTTCATTGTTGCCGTGGCCCTGGTGATGTTGAGTTCGGCGGGAACGGCGGTGAGACCGGTCGCGGTTGGGCCTGCGGCCGCGGCCGGGTGTGCGGAGATGATGGCGAGTCCTGCGATGAGGAGGAGTGCGAGGAGTGCCCGGAGTGCCCGGTTTGGTGATGTCGTATTCTTCATTGTTAGTGGTTCAGTTCTCCAGTGAGAAATATAAAATTACTGAATGGGGGTTGGGGTGGTTGGGGTGGTTGGTGAGACACGGTGCTCGCTTTGGCGTTGGCCTTGGTGAAGGTGATAATGGCGTATGCAGGTATGGTCATTGTTGTTTGGAGGTGGTGACACATACGATACTCTGTATTCCGGAGAATGTCTCTGTTTTGGCAAATAAAGCTTAATTGGCGCATAATTGGCGATTAAATTGGGTTTGGGGTGACCTCTGCCCCGGAAAAACGCATCCTCACAGACGGCCGGAGAGGGTGTTTCTCACCCTGACCCGACCCATACGTCCTCTCAAATGTGGTGTGAATGACGCACCCAATATGGTCCCCAATAATTCTGCAATATTGAAAATGATGCACAATTTGGCCGTTTTTCAAAGTCATTTCGGTATGTTTGAAAAGGCGGCTTTTCCGGACGTTTTCACTCAAAAAAAAAGGTGTAATTACCTAGGTTTTCAGGTGTTTTATGACAGGTGTGGTGGTGGTGGTAGTGTCCTGTCGTGATCCCTGGGGGTTCGGTTCGTGGTGGCCTGTCAGTCCTGGAATGTGATCAATGTCGCCAGTCTGGATACCTTTTACTGGATCATGATCCGGAGAGGAGCAGAGTTCACCGAAGGTGGCAAGCTGAGAAACTTCAACCTCCTCTGGAGCAAGACGCCCACTGATTGCTGTTATCTGGTTTTCCCGGACCGTAACTTCTCAGACGCGATAATCCATTTGCTGTTTTATGGGGATGGCCGGGACATTGGGCAGATCCGGTGCAAGTCAGTGAAACCCAGTGCAAAAGTGCAAACGAGAATGGTTTCACTCATCCGCTGCCGGGTGTTATGTGTGCAGCGAATTTTGAGAGGGCGAGTGTTGATCTCGGCCGGTGTGGATTATGAGATGAAGGGAAGGCTTTGTTTAGGTCTTGTGATCTTAAGCTTGCGATTTGTGAGAAGTGTTACGGGAGACTTTTGAGGGAGGAGAATGGGAGGAGTGGAATTAAATAATCACAGTTTACAAAAGTAAATCAATGGACTTTCTTTTTCCTATACCTGACAGAAAATTATCATTATTTGAACCTGCTGAAGATTATCGGAATGCTGGATATGTATATCGTGCAGGGATGGGAAATACTGAAGAGATATGGGGAACATATGCAAGGGGTTACCTAATTGCAGTTGATGAACTTGTAAAATCTGTACTGGAAGGAAGACTTAACAGCGACACCTTTGGCTATCCCATATTCTACCTTTTTTCACATTACCTTGAACTTAGGTTCAAAGAAATCATACAAATTGGCCGACCGCTATTAGGAGAAAAGAGAGGTTTTCCTGGCCACCATGATTTGCTTAATCTGTGGGGAGAATGCAAAAAAATTCTAAAAGAAGTCTATAAATGGAAAGAATACTCCGACCTTGATAAAGAAGGAAGAGAGATTTTTCTTACAATAGATCATTTTGTCAAAGAACTTTGTCAGGATAAAAAAGCACAAACCTTCCGTTATCCGGTGGACATAAATAGCAAACCTCTAATGAAAGATTCGATCGCTGTATTGAATATTGAAAATCTGGTTATAGTGACAAATTGGCTACCGCAGGCTCTTGATGGTCTATGTGTTGGAATTTATGAAAACAAAAGATTGATGGATGAATATCATGCTGAACTTTGCGCTGAGTATCGTGACGATTGTTGGAGAACTTAAATCATTTTACTTTTCATAGATAATTATGATACCAATTTTTTGAAAAACATATGACAGGTGCAAAGTCCTACGACTGCATCGCTGGTTATTTCAGTATATCAATATCTGAAGTGGCAGGATAAAGAGAGTAAGAGGGCGGTCTGAACACCCTAAATAGATAATTATCCAAAGTTAATTAGAATGATGTCATTTTAGAATATAAATACAATTTATAATTATATAATCATTCTAGAAAGGAGATTTGTTCAAAAAAGGTTAGTGTCGATGGCACTCTTTGAACTGTAAAAGCATCCATCCGAATTTGAATAAATGGTTTTTGCTTTTACATCTTTGCAATTGTTAAAAGATCCTAGATCCGTTCGTTCCAACACTTCAGAGAGTCTAGGACATTTTTACTCATGAACCTCATGGTAACCACCACGTGGATTTTTATTTTCGTAATATTGTTCATTAAATTTTCTCATCATTTATTGCATTTTGAATGCCGGCTTTTCTTTTTTTGACTATCTTTTTTACTTCGATTTACAGAAGCATTGAGGGCCTGAAGGTTTCTGGTTGAATCTGAGCCCCCTTTTGATTTTGGCTCTATGTGATCAACATCCCAACCCATAGGACTTGTTTTGCCATACGATGATATACAGATTACATTTCCATATGGATCTTTTCTGTATCTTTTTGGATCTTTGCCTCTTACTGTCTTTGCATTATTCCATGCTTTGTCTTTTTTTGTGTTTGTTGCCATGTCTGAGTTCCAATTTGAATTTCAAATATTTTCATATGTCTGGACTTATGATTTAAAAATGAGGAGAAGAGTTCTAATTCTTCACCCATTCTGTTCTGCTGCATTTTGGACATGGCGGTAAAGTATCGCTGTTGTCGTCAAGCGTAATTACTTGGAGACAGTGAATACATTTGTAGTCCCCCTTGCCGGGTTTTTCCCCTGTATTATACATTTATTTTCACCTCCCTTTTAAATTACACAATATAATTAATATTGTGATATAATATTGTCATGTTTCGTCATGTATTATAATTGATAGCCGTGTGCTGTGAAAGTGAAAATTTCATATTAAGAAGGTGAGTGCTGATCTCGGCCGGTGCAGTCTTTATAATGATGGGAAAGCTTTGTTTAGCGCGGATGGTCTGAAGCTTGCGATTTGTGAGAAGTGTTATGGGAGAATTTGAGATAGGAGAATGGGAAGGAGGGGGTTGTTTGAATTTTATATGAGTGAATTTAATAAAGTTCTCTAATTTTCTTCATAGCTCTGCAAAATTAAAACTTTAGCTTTTTCCAGATCATCATTATTTTTTATAATAATTTCAAGATCACCAGTTCCAAAATGACCAATCTGTCTTACATCCCTAAGAAAACCCTTTTCAAGCTCAATCGAGTCTGGATTAATTTTTACCCAGACAGTAATCTCTTTTTTTTGTGGTGCAATATTGACACATGCAAAATTTTTGATTCTCTTAAATGCTACATAAAATTTAAGCACTTTTGTTTGAACATCATCACCTAATGCTTCGACAAATGCACGTAATTCTTCATAAAGATCTTTTAAATCTTCATCAGATTGTTCCAAAAATTCCGTGAAAGTTTTATGAACATTTTCCTTCTTTCTCTCTCCTCTCAGAGACTTATTAATTTCAGTTGGTCTTCCATTTTGTGCAGATGTTGCATTAACAAGGTCAAGAAGAAGAAGATCAGGGTCAAACCTGCGATATCGCAGAAGCTCAATGTTTCGATTGATTTGCTGAACAGCATGAAGATCATACTTTGTAAAATCGCCGGCAATGCAAAGAAGACGAGGATTGCTCCAGTCTATTTTTTCTCCCCATTTATTCCCCAGTTTTTTTAATACATTTAACTCAAATTCCCCTTTATGATCAAGTAACCAATCCAGGTAATACAAGCCCTGATTGATAACATTCTCGTTAGTGGCCCTTTTATATTCAATTATTACTGGAAATCCGTTTTCATCAATTCCTATTGTATCAATACGGCCCCCGTGAGTTTTGCCTGTTGAATATTCACTCCCAAGAAATGTAATTCCAAGGATAGATTCAAGGTTCTTTTCTATGTAATTCTGAAGTGATTTTTCTAGAGCTACTGAATACCCCTTTAATTCAGATGCACTGCCATCTTTCATACTAAAAATACGAATATCTCCCATTCATTTAACCTCTCGGAGTTTCAGCGGCTTTCAACATATATTCATAATCTTCTTCAAGAATAGTTCTCATTGCAGTTCGCAAGTGCCCCGTCCACTGTTTTTTGTTTGTAATAAACTCCAGATTTGAAATTAGAGTCTTAAAATCAAATTCCTCTTTGAATATTTTAATAAGCTTTAATTTGACACGATATGGGAATACCTCTTCTCCTAGCATTGTAACAGGCTTTTTGAAAACCTCTGTTTCATCTTCAAAAGGCTTTGATGAAATCTCAAAGGCTGTTGTTATTGCAGACGGAAGAATTGCATCTCCTACTTTTTCCTGCCTGACAAATATAAGGATTTTATCTCCAGGTTTCGATCTCTCAATGCTGTTTTTATTTCGCTTTGGCACACCCCAAAGATTCTTATTTTTTATGATTTCCCAATTGTTCCGGTTGGTTGATGCAATCCATATTGTCATTAAAATAGTAATAGTGTTTGAAATTTTATAAAGTTCATTAAGAAATTAAATAGAAGAAGGTATCAAATTACACTTTTGAAGGTTGATATTTTTCATAATATGTTAACAACTCTTTTTTTAATTCTTGTTTTAATGCTCGCATATTATTTCTATTAAATTTAATGTATTTCTGATGCGAGAGGTTGAATTTAACTATACTTTCAGAATCATGAATTGTATTGACTTTGTAAGGTCTCCTTCTGTCACTATTTGCAGATTTCAGGTCTGAAATTGCTTTGTAAATATCAGAGATTTTTGCCTCTCTGAAAGGACAGATAAAACGTCTCCAGTTTACAAGAGAGTAGACTATTTTGTTTGTTCTCAGAAGGCCGATATTTTGTGACGCCTGAAGTTCAGTTATGAATTAATGAATGAGATCAATTTTATTCTGAGTAATCCGGTCTTCCTTCAATGCTTTTTCAAATGACCTGTCTGCATAGGAAGGTTTGACATAATGAAAATTAATGCATTTCTGGTTGGTGCTGTGATACTTCTCATGAAAGAAAGTTTAGAATAGGAATATTAATGGATTATGGGGGAGATTTGGAAATGAATGCCCGAAGCCGTTGGAGGGGATGTATACAACCGGTATGTGTTCCCTAAGAAAAGTATTAATAGTATTGTCACATATTGAGTTCTAATGTCAGACGTTACCAGACATAGTGGGTTTCATTTACCCGCAAAAAAATACGAAGAGTATGCAAAAACTGCCATTTCAAAAGGACTGGCTGAAGGAAAGATCACTCCCGATGATGCAGCACTCCTGATAGAATTTGTCGATGAAATATCGATAAATATGAACCCACAAAGGGTATACAAACATTATTCTATCCTCATAAACTGGAGAACCTTTATTGGTCCTTTCCGGGAGAACCAGGCCGGTGATCTGTACAGGGGAATACAACAACTGAAAGGATACACACGGGAGAACGGAAAACCATACTCCTCCCATACAATCAGTGACTATGTCCGCTTCATTAAGCGTCTCTATTTGTGGATGGTTGAAAATGAATACACCTCCATACCTGAGAAAAAAATAATGAAAATACGGGTGCCGGCCACGGACGAAATGACGGTCACCGTAGAAGACCTGATTACCGAGGAAGAGGCATTGAGGATGATTCAGACCTGTTGGAATTCCAGGGACCGGGCGATCATTTCAATGCTATGGGATGGAGGATTCCGAATCAGTGAGCTCGGTACCCTGCAATGGAAGCAGGTTAAATTTAACGAATGGAATGTAGTGGTAAACACCGCAGAAAAGACGGGAAAACCACGCCATATACCACTGGTTATGAGTAAAGCATACATTGCACAGTGGAAGAATGATTATCCTTTTGAGCCGGTCGGTGATAATCATGTATTCCTCACCCTTGATTCCTGTAAGCCGGTCCAGTATGCGGGATTGAAGAAGAAAATCACGAAAATTGCAAAGCGTGCAGGAATCGAGAGAAAAATAAATCCCCATCTCTTCCGGCATAGCAGAATTACCGACCTTATCCGGAAAGGCTATCAAGAATCTGTTATCAAAAAAATGCTTTGGGGAAATCTCACGACGACGATGTTTGCGGTTTATGCCCATCTCTCGGATATTGACATAGACAATGAGGTCGCCTTGCATGAAGGGATTGTCACTGAAGACCAGAGGGCAGATTCACCGCTTGAGGCCCGCCAGTGCCCCCGGTGTTATACGATCAACGGACCTACTATGGAATATTGTAACAAATGTGGTCTTGCATTAACGAAGGGGGCTGTAGCTGATAGAACGAAGATTAAAGAATTGCTCAGTGAGCTTTCAAAGGAGCAGATTATTGAATTACTCGCCAATGCTCCTTAAACAATTTTTTCCTTTCATGGCTTAATTTTGCCCTGAATTAAAAACAGATATGCGACGCTACAACCGATGCGAAGGATCTTAATGCTGTGATGGGAGATGAGACTGCATCTGTTATACCCAAACCATCTGTTTCTGCCGCCTCCACAAAATCCTTTGTATCCGGAGGTGCTGGTATGAATGATAAGATCCGAAGGGCCGCAGGGATGTTGTTTGCGGAGGGGAGTATAGTCGATATCCTAGGTCCTTGGTGCCATCAGTTTAATTATTCCATCATGAGCGCGAGGGTATTGGTCTCTAATCTCGCCCGAAACATTCACGCGATTAAAATGGATTTTTTTTGTACAAATATGTACATTGCACTGGGGTGTGTAAGAGAAGGGAGTGTTTTTTTGAAAATTTTTAGACAGGAGCATGGGGAAGGGGGGAGCCTATCTGATTAACATTAGACAGATGAAGATTTTTTTCCTCCGGCATTGAGACTTGGGATGTCCACCCTTCTGTTATGATACCTGATAGTGAAATGATTATATTACCTAACGAAGTATCGAATAATTACATTCTCGAAGAAACATCTGTATTACAGGAGTATATGCATGAACTCAAAATGGAACAGCAAAGAGTAGATAAAATACATCTAAATCTCATGTAGAAGGTTTCTTCCGAAGGGATTGAAGAAATGGCTCAATTCCGATTTATGCACCCGATTTGCAAACTCTGGTAAATAATCCTGTAACTCTTCTACTCACAAATCCCCGAATTATTCGTACAGATTTCAACGGTTCCTGTTACAAAGACTGAAGAGGCATTGGGCAGGGTGCAATTGACAACCTCGTGAAAACGGAAGAATCGAACCACATAGTTATGGGACATCTGGGATAAAATTAAACTAGGATTAATATGGATTATTTCTCAGATTCATGGTGCAGTCTTAAATGGAGTAGGTGGGCTCCTTTACAGAATTACAATAAAGAGCTCTCAAACCTTTCCAATACTTCGGGACTTTACCGTATACGACCAATACAGAAGGATTTTCTCATGTATATCGGGCAGACTGGAAGATCTCTTCGGGAGAGAATGGGCCAACTTAGAATATATACCAGATCCGAATCTGAGATGCCATTTAATGACCCGCATACTGCCGCCCCATCACTTTGGGCTTGGAGAGATGCAGAAGGATGGGAATTTGAATGCTCCGTTGCGTCAGTAGAGTTTAATGAACTGACAAAAAGAGATTCCAAACAGATGAGAGAGGGTTTTGAATCATATCTTCTGTGGAGATATCGCCTTGAAAAAGGAGAATCAACACTCTGTAATTTTGGACGATTTCATCCCCAATATTTCAAGTCCTCAAGCAGAAGTTCCGGAAGACGGGGGGACAGGTTATCGGAAGATGAAATAAACATTTCAGGCGGCCCCTCATTGCCACCATTGAATCTTAAAGGTTCACCATGTAATGCAGACTGGATGGATCTTGACTGGAAAGGCCCGATACCACTTACAAAAGGTTGTGGAGGTGACTGTGGAAATAGTCCCGGATTATACAAAATTATGTTTGGTGATGAGGTGGTGTATATCGGGCAGTCATCATCACTCAAATCACGACTAAACAGCCATGTAAATAAGAACTGGGAGGGTGATCCTGAAGTTGCTGTCTGTATGACTGATGTGGAAATCAGGGAGTATCAATTACATGAATGGGAGAATGACCTCATCGCAGGTTTTTTTTCAGAATATAACAGACCCCCGAAATATCAGTTCAAAAATTTGGAATGAGGATTAAAATATGACAACACTGGTCATTGTTCCGTGCGGTAAGGCAAAAATATGGGATAAAAAGTCGGAACTGAATTTTGTAGCAGCAAAAGACGCCTATACAAGCACATTTTTTAGATTAAACAGGGATTATGCCTATAATTTCGGAGACAGGTGGGTCATATTAAGTGCAAAATATGGTTTTATCGATCCGGATACAATGATTGAAGATTATGATATTTCCTTCAATAACAAAAAGACAAATCCGGTTTCAAAATATGTCCTCAAAGAGCAGATATTGATTCAAAATCTTTTCCAGTACAACCAGATTATTGGTCTTGGGGGAGACAATTATCGCAGGAGAATTTCTGAAAGTTTTGAAGATTATCAAGTCGATATCCATTTTCCATTTAAGGACTGTGCAGGAATTGGACATATGCAAAGGGCAATTAAAAATTCAATACAGAATAAAAAATCAAGCATAAAATAAATATTCACCACCCCCCGTCAAAAACCCGGACCGTGATCTTTCCCTTATCTTTTTTCATCCCAAAAACCACAGACGGAACAAGCGGATTCTCATCATACCGCCATTTTTTCGTGCTTTTTTCCCCCGACGTCCACATCACTCCTGTCGGCCACCGCACCGGCATGTTTCGGTCGTAGAATACTGCTGTTCCGAATACCGGGCAGCCCCACTGTTTTGAAGCTCCAGCAAAACCTAATTTTGCAAAATACTGTACGCCCGATGGCCCCTGTCCTTGTGGGTAGAAGCAGTGGACGCAGTTTAGGACTGCGTCAGCACCGGGGTTCGGCCCGGCGCCATGGCTGATGCCATATACGTCATAGCAGACAGCAAGGAAGAATGTCTTACCGCGGTGTGTGAAGTTCCGGGGATACCCTGCCTCACCCGCTGCGAAATTCTTACAGAGAGAGACGTGCCCCACTTCCTGCGGTGAGGGAGCAAATTTACGGCCCATTGCACATATGCCTTCCCCTTCACGTACGGCAAGGGCCAGCTGGTCTCGGGCAAACCCTTCTGCATCCTTTCCGCCGTCAATACCGAAACATACAGTATGCCCTGTTCCCTGAAGGGCTGGTGCGAGTGTAGCCGTTGTTCTCTTGCAGTAATCAGCATCAGGAACCGCTTCCCTTGCATCCAGCCAGCCACCTGGAAAGAGAAGGACTCCGCCGGTTGGATACCCTTCTGCTGCAAGGTTTGTTATCACCTGTGAGATAGTTTCGAGGCGGTCTTTGGTTGAAGAGGTTCCATCACGGGCGTTATCGAGGGTGATGGTTGCGAGCCAGGCAGTGGAGGAGTTTTCTGCTGCAAGGCCACAAATTTCCTGAGAAACGGTGGCAAGACGGTTTTTGGTTGAATCTGTTTCTTCACGGTTGTTGTCAAGGGTGATATCGGCATACCGGGGAGAGGATGGATCTTGAGGGGATTTGATTTCCTGCCGGGGTTTTCTCATTGTTGAGGTATTAAATTACATGGGAGATAGGATTTTTGAATGGTGATTTTGGAATAGGAAGAGGGGAGAACATGAAGAAAAAAATCAATTATTTGCCCACTTAGAGAATTCATGTCGTCCCTTTCTCTTCTTTCACTACCTGTGATGCATAGCTGAAAAGAGCTGTTTCAACATCTGCTGGGAGCCATTTCCCTCTTCCCGTCGCCCGGATTGCAGATACTGTGGCGGATGGGGACATGAAATTCCATCGCTGTTCATGGTATTTGCGATATCGTTGAGAACCTGAACCCATGTACCATATTCTCCGGGCCATTTTACCTGAGATGGGGGAATCTGCCACCGTTTTCCCGATAGAGAAACAGATAATTCAAGGAGTTGATAGTGACCCCCACATTGACTATCTCCCTTTCCGAAGACCCGGACCAACCGTGTATCAATGGCCCCAAATATCTGAGGAACGGAAAAGTGGAGGATCTTACTGCAATAGGTGGGTCCAAAACCACGGACCTTGCATTCAAGGATACACACAGCGTTCTCGGGTTCTTTTTCTAACCAAATGGCCGGCATGCTGTCGATATAAAGGGTTATCCCGATAGGGTCAGGGCAGGAGATCTGTTTGGGATTGCGAAGGGAACCCCATTTCGCAATTTCCATCAGGTGAGTCGTATTGAGTGAATATTCCATCGCTGCCTTCGAGCACATATCTTCCAGACGATAGAGATCCGGGAACCCTTTTTCCCAGTTGTCCCCTTTCCAGGTATATCTCCGATAGAGGTTGGGCATGTCATTTTCCTGAAGGAATTGGTTGATGGTATCATGTTGGGATTGTGAGAGGGTCATAGCAGTGTGTCCTAAATGAAAATTCCCCAATTTTTATTTAGAGACCATTTGAGGATAACAATCACGGATGAGTGTGATGTTGAGGAAATTATTGTAACATGCAAAATATTCGGACAAAATTTACCAAAACCAATTGAAAAGTACCTAAAAATTATTATCCAAAGCTGATGTGGGTCAACAATATTATTAAAAATCGATTGTTAATCAGTAATTTTACTATTAGGTTCAATAGTTGCAAAATAGATAGATAACTATAGCCCTAAACTTGTGTTCGGGGTAATAGTTATCTTGTAAAAATGCAACTTATTATTTCAAGATGTTTTTATGAATTATAAATACTTGATGAATACTCCTATAATAAAAAGGGTTTTTCAGCTAAAAATAAGTGATTTAATTAATATTATATTATTTATAATTGTTTTGCCATTTCTTATTTTATTGCTACAATTCGTTCTTTATACTGTGATAATTCCTTTAAATATTTCTTGCGAGTACGTTGCACTGGTCTATGAAAAACCAACAATATCGGGAATGTTTTTTTCAAATTATATTCATTCAGTATCCGATATGAGCCATTTTACTAACAATTTTTGGGTCACAGTGCTCGTTATGGGAATAATATCTGGGATGATTTTTATTGTAATGCCCGCTTACGAAATTAAAATATCATGGAAAAATGTTTTCGGGGTTTTTTTCATATTTCTCTTCATTTTACCTTTCATTATTTCAGCAACAACTATGTATTTCAAAAAAGCAATGATCGACAGTACATGGTCATTTGGTTTTTCTGGGATTATTTCAGCACTATTGGGTTTTGCATTATTTCTCATTCTTTGGTGGTTTTTTGAAGTTATTCTTAAAAAAAATTATAATAAAAATCCCAATAAGATAACATTCTCATTGCTGTTTGTGAGCATTATAGTTTGTTTATTACCACTTTGGTATATGCTTTCAGAGATTGGTGGAAATGCAAATGTCTTTGCTCATATGATGGGCTATTCCTTTGGTCTAATCACTCCGGCGTTTATTGGATTAATTGTTTTGTTATACAAATAGAAATCAAAGATACTTGCCCCATTAAAATAGACAAAAACTTATTATTATAATAATATAATCGATTAATATGGTTTCACCTGTAATTATTGGACTTTCAGTTTTCTTCTGTTTATGTATATTCTTTACTGCTATAGTGACTAAAACAACAAAATTGAACAAAGTTGCTTCCACTATTCTGGGTCTCCAAATTACGGTGTTATTAATATTTTTTTATTGACTATTGGAATAGCATTTGGAATCTATTTAGTGCCCGAATACCAGTTAAACCAATTCAAAAGCCTTAGTTTCACTATCACAATGATTGCTCTAGTAACTTCTGTAATAGCAAACACAATTAATGATCAACATGATAGTGAAGGGAAATATCAAATTAACAAATTAAAAGACACAATTGATGAATTATCAAAAAATCAGACTGAATTAATCCAGAAAATCGATAGTCTTGAATCATATCTTTCTAAACAATGAAACTTAAATATTATATTTCTGAATCCTCTCCCTCACATGCACATTCATCGTAAATGGCTTCCCGCTCTTGGCGTTCTGCTTTAGATAATGCAGAGTCCCCTTTGAAAATCCCATGTCCTTCCAGTCCTTGTAGGAAAGGGCCAGAATCTTTGTCCTCATCTCATCTGAATCCTGTCTATTCAGTCTGAATTCAGGAGATTTGAAATCAAGTGTCTTCTTCTTCTTCCCGGTCAGATACTGAGCCAGGTCCCGTGTCTTAAGGAGCATGACATAACTCAACATGCATTCCTTTCCCTTGATACTCCACGTTTTTGTTGAACTACGCGTTCATCTCATCTTTAATCTTCTTTGCGCCCTTAGGTCTGAGCTAGAAGGAATAGCACTCAATCCTGAAAATGTCCATAGGATTTACAAGACAACGAATAACGGGAAGGAATGGAGCGAACAGATTAAACCCTTCAATTTCTATCTCATCGGTTTTCAGGCATTTGAAGAAAATGGGAAGTCCGTCAAACCGATATGCCCATTTTCAAAGGATTCCCAAGAAGCCGTTCACCGACCATTTATCGATTATCAATCGGGTGAGATGAAGGAAGGCACTCACTATTTCAAGCGGTTGGGAAAGACGATTTCGCAATATCTGGCCCATCCCGAACATAAGTTTGAAGGTAATGTTGGACTTCTTGAAAGGAAACATATTGTTGCTGATGGATTACTTCACGTCGGGAAGGAAGCCAATAGTGTTGATGAACAGGCTCTTGATGTGAAGAGGTCACAGGTGTTTGTTAATAAGCATGAGGTTTGGGAAGAGATTCTGAATATGTCCTATAGTGAGGGTGAGAGAAGGGGGATAAATCGGGGAACATTGTGGAGGATGAAGAAGAAATTGAATAATAAAATTATGATGAGTAAAGGGATTAAATCCTTATATAATTACTAAAGATATTTTTTATCACTATCTGTATGTCCTGATTCTCTCCAATTACTCTGAGGATTAGTTATTCTTTCAAAAAAGGGATTTGTATTTGTCCTAAGTTCCCATATTCCCTCTTTTGGATTAGTCCTTGTTTCATTTTCCCAAATAGGATGGAGAGGATTTGTATCATTCATAATTACACCAAATTTCATATTATGATTATATCTAATTTTCCTATACTGATTTCCAATAAGTGGTTTCTCTTTTTTCATATACCAAATTGTTCATTTGAACAAGTTGCCCTCTTACGGGTATTGGGATCAGTGTGCTTGGTGGAATAAAAACACCGGGACCATTATTTGTATTACTAACCTTTGCTCCTTCTTGGAATCCTTTGTTTATCCATTCTTGCTCAATGACAAAAACAGATGAATTGTTAACAGATTCAATATATTTGGTCGGTATTTCGCATTTGGTATTAGTCCCTTCGGGCAATTCGTCTACATAGGGCCTTGATAACTGTAATTCTGCTTCATAATCCAAATAAAGATCCCACATAAGGTTGGATAAATTATCGTTTTCGTCTTTAAATTCTTCAGAATACTGCACTTTTAAACCTAGGTTTTTTGCTTCTTTTCGATTCACATGATGTGAATGGCTGTATAATTTCTCAACCAAAGTTTCGATAATTCTATCGATTGTATTCCTATCATTTATTGGGTCCATATGAAGTTCCAGCAACTTTCTCGCATCTTCTCTTGCCTTGATATATTGACGGTAGGCATTTCCTAGTGCAAGAGGTCTTACATCCTTGGAGAGAATTTCAGCCAATTTAGAAAGTAATTCTTCATCCCGCATATCAAATTTATCTTTTAACAGTGAAATGTATCCGCCAATATCTTCAACGGAAATTGGGATCTGTGCTCCATTTCGTTCAGGATTAAATTCGTTTGATACTTTTGGATCGATTGGGCCGAGGGTACCAAGTTTTGACATTACAATTTCGTCTGCCCCTACTGCAACTGATGTAGCGCAACTAAATGCGCTATATGGTACTAGAACAGCGAATTTGTTGGAATATTCACGAATAAGATTCACAAGTGCCCAACCAACAACAGAATCTCCTCCATGACTATATATGAATAGATCAATTTTTTCAACATCATTATCTGAAAAGGCTTCTAAATGACGGTAAAATTCCCTTAAGTCCTTCCTATCCATCATTGTATTAATATTGGGCCTCGATGTAACGACATAAGTGATTACTTTCGAGTTTCTCAAATTCTCAATTTTTTGAATAATCTCTTTCCTTTGTTCAAATACCATGATGAAAATATAATTTTTGATAATAAAAAAATATCCAATTTAATTTGAATATTAAAATTATATTTGCTATTAAGTCGGGAGAGTTTTTCAATAGTTGCAAAATCGATAGATAACTATTACCCTAAACTTGTGTTCGAGGGGTATAATTTGAACCTTTGTTTCAGAGGTTCAATAATAACTAGATAACTATTTCCCTGAGCTTGTGTTCATGGATGAGGAAAATTATGTGGCCATTTCAATCATTTATTGGGATAACAGTGGCTTGATACCATATTGCAATTAGAGTCCATATTGACCCCTATTCAAGTATAATATTGAAAGACAAATGGGTAATTATAAATAATGGTATCAGTGCAAATAACTGGGAAATGGGAGCAAAAATGGGCGTGGTTTGGTGCAAAATATGACAATATTAGCCCGATGGTATTCAGTTGTTCGTCACGTTTGCGGAAAAAAGACGGTGTAATAATCTGTTTTGGAACATCTTACCACAATAAGCCCAAATATCCGGAGGATATAAGACCATAATTACAACAAACAAAAAACGATGGGATGGACTTTGATTCGGAAATAATGCGAGGGGTGCCGGTGGTGGGGTGAAGGGGTGGTGGCGATGTCGGGGTCAACTGGATCTTCCCAGTAGGTTTCAATCTTTGTTGTAGTGGGTCTGCCTCGTGATGATTTATTGACGTGTTCGTAGACACGACCTATACTGCATGGTTTCAATCCTTTCTGAGGCATCTCGATATACTTTACAAATGCCCTGTTTTTGGAAACCTTCGCCGCATGAAATTTATTGTATGGTTTAATATTCCCGTTTGATTAGGTGTCCGTATTGGTTCCTGTGTTGCCCTATGTTTATGGTGTGGTATAAACCCATGCCAATGACGGTGGTGGGCCATACCGTGCCGCAGTGTGGCTCATATCCGCCCTTCTATACCTTGTGTGCTGCCTCTGGCTTTCAGCACCCTAATTCCTGCTAGAGAGAATAGATATTTTGGATTTGGTTCGCTGTTTCAAACTGTGAAAACACCATCCTTGTCAACAACAAGCGTATTAAAATAGACTTTAAATTTACAATATGGGCAAATCGCACTTGAACACTCATCGATATAATCCTCATCAAAATCATCAAGGCCCAGGTTAACAGATCCTCGATACCAATCTTTGTATGTCTTTTTGCATTTTGGGCATACTATTTCTATTTCCTCAATGGGTGAGGTCATATGAGCAAATTGTTATTGATCTTAAAAATACTGCCCATTCTGTATATGAGAATCACTTGTTGCAAAATTACAAAAAAACTATTTCCCATACTGAAAATGCGGGGTTATAGTTAGTTGGGAAAAACGCCACGATTCTATTGAAAGTATTTTGATGCATTATGATCGCATCATTTAATTCTGCCACCGTGAAAGAGAAGATTATGACCTATAACTGGCGCGAACTCCTCTACCCGGCAGAATGGGGATTTCGGTTTTTCATTACCTCAATGTTGGTTGCCCTCGTCTTCCGTTTCTCAACAACAGAATCCGTATTTGCCTTCTGGGCGCTGGCCGCTGGATGTGGCATTTGCTTCCTCATGCAGGTGCGGATTACGATACTCTTCATCTTGGGTAAAATACCCGCCCCTGGATTAAGTAGCACATAACATACTCTCTCCAAGGCCCGCCCCCCGAAAAAACGTCCGCATGGGTGGTCAGCAGTCACCGAGAGAGATTGGATGTTGAAATATTCAACCATATCAAAGGGCTGGAGTAAGGTTCCCCCCTCCCCCGAATCAGTATTTTTGAATGCAGCCATTTCAGCATCCAGTCCCATTGAAGCAAAATACCATGAATATTAGAACACATGAATAACAATGGATTATTTTTGTTAGATCTGTTATAATATTTTTAAATTCAAGAAATGAAACATTAATGTTTCAACAAATTTATTATTTTATATGAAGCACATTATCTCAATAATTCTTGCTGTAATGGTGTTATCCATGATATTTATAGCAGGATGCACATCTACAGAACAATCAATTTCTGAGCCTGAAACTATCACAACATTACCAACGCAAACCACATTTCAAACACAAACACCCGTTCAGACATCTTTTAAGCCAACGGTCGACCCCACACATACCACTAACACGGGATCTGATGAACTTCGCATTGGTGCATTCAATGTGCAGGTTTTTGGCGTAAGTAAGGCATCCAAGCCTGAAGTGATGAGTGTGCTTGCTGATACAATCAGAACATTTGATATTGTCTCTATTGAGGAAATACGTGACAGCTCACAGACAGCACTTCCTGATTTGGTAAATCTGGTAAATTCTGACGGTTCACAATATGAATATGTGGTTGGTGAACGTCTTGGACGAACATCCAGCAAAGAACAATATGCATACATCTACAATACCAAGACCGCTGTTTTGACGTCAACTCCATATACATATCCTGAACCAGCAGGAACTGATCCTTTCCACCGTGAGCCATATATTGCATCGTTTGGGGCAATAAACGGGGATTTTGATGCAACAATGATCACAGTTCATACCGATCCCGATGAAGCCACAGAAGAAATAAATTCACTTGATGCTGTTGTGGATTATGCTGTAAGTCATACCCCCTACGACCAGGATGTCATTGTAATGGGGGATTTCAATGCTGATGGTTCATATTTCAAAGAGGATTGCTCATCTTCCATGACGAGTAGTGAGTACGAATGGATTATTGGTAATGATGTGGACACGACCACAAAATCTACTGATTACACATATGATCGAATAGTTCTCACAAAATCTGTGACACCTTACTTTACTGGTGATGCAGGAGTGTTCAGGTATGACACTCAATATGGACTTACACAGGATGAAACAGAGGATGTTTCAGATCATTACCCAGTCTATGCTATATTTTTCACAGGTGGTACAGGGACATACAATTCTGCTGTGACAACGACTATACCAACTCCAGTGCATACTGATTCAACTACCATATCCACAACCATTCCAACTACTATACCAACAACATCTAATCCAACTCCAGTGACCTCTGGCACGTCCGATGTTTACATAAGTGGAATCTCACTTGAAGATGAATGGGTGAAGATAACAAATAAGGGGTCATCTGTGAATCTCAAAGGATGGTACATTCAGGATGATGATGCTAAACACACCTACACATTTCCATCGATTACACTTGTATCCGAATCAACAGTAACCTTACATTCCGAAAAGGGAACAGACACTTCCACTGAACTCTACTGGGATGGGAAAAATGTCTGGAACAATGATGGTGATACTGCCTACCTGTATGACAGTAGTGGAAAATTAGTCTCTCAGAAAAAAGGATAATAACATATTATCCCAATAATTTGAACTCGCCAGAAAACTATCATTTTTTGTGTATTTCTGTGTCTTTTTGTTTAATCCATAATTCCCATTTGGAAATCTTAAATTATCTGACAAAATAAAAAATAGATGCATACTTTGAATGGCAGGCTGAGAAGGGGGCGCCGGGGAGAAAAACGGGCCAGTGGGATTGTGGGGGCCCTTGCAGCGTGGGTGGTGTAGTGGTTGGGATTTGGGTGAGAACTAGTATATAATCTCTAAAAATGCATAACAATATGCTGGTTAAGGAAGGGATATAGGAAAGTGTTGCTGAAAAACATTACGCCAATCAAAATATACAGGCGGAAAGGTGTTACCATCAATCTTACCAAATTATCATTCTAATAAATATTTCATTTTGTGTGCCAATTAGAAGCATGTGGTTTTACACACAAATAAATGGATTCAAGGATAACCTTATTTGTGATGCTACGACCGGTAGTTAAATGGGCAGGCGGAAAACGGCAAATACTTCCCGAAATTGTAAAAAGATTGCCAATAAATTGGGATGTATATTATGAACCATTTATTGGTGGTGCTGCTTTACTAATTGAATTGAATAATTCTAAAAAAATCAACAAAGCGATAATTTCAGATATTAATTTGGAATTAATTAATTTATATAATGTAATTAAAAAATCGCCCGAAGATCTCCTTCAGGAACTACAATCGGGGAAATATCAAAATGACCAAGAAATATTTTACCAGTTCCGTGATCACTTCAATGAAATAAAAGCCAAAGATGAATTTGATATTGAACGCGCTTCAATTTTTATTTATTTAAATCGTCACTGTTTCAACGGTCTTTGGCGTGTCAATAAAAAAAATAACTACAATGTGCCTTTTGGTCGATATAAAAACCCCAAATTGGCTGACAATAAAATGATTCATGGCTTGAGTCAGTTATTCCAGAAAGTAAATATTCGGAATGAAGATTTTGAGGTTGTAGTTGCTGATGCAAAGGAAGGGGATTTTGTATATTTCGATCCGCCTTACATGCCTCTATCTGATACAGCACATTTTACTAATTACACCTCAAATGGTTTCTCTTATGACGATCAGGTAAGACTTGCTGAAACATATAAACGCCTTGCCGAAAAAGGGGTTTCTGTAATGCTGAGTAATTCTGATGCACCAGCCATCCATGAACTCTATGGGGACTTCAATATCTCAGTAATACGAGCAAATCGATCAATAAATAGTGACGCAAGTAAAAGAACTGGAGTGACAGAAGTCATTGTTACTAATTATCCGGTGAAAACAGATGAAATACATACCTTACTATAGAGAGAATAATGTCCAAGAATCTGAAACATTTACATTTTTCCTCGAAAATTTAAAACCATCAATCAAAGTATGGGATTATTTCGTTAATTGGGAAAAAGTCAATGGAAACATGGTGGATATTAAAGTTGAATTGAATATCTTAAATTCTCTTATTGGTTCGAGAAATCTTGAAAATGATTTCATAAATCTAGTTCGTAAATATCCTAACACAATAAAGGTTTTACCGATTATATTAGCGGTAAGAGAGAATTCACTTCAAATAATAAAGGATTACCAAAATAATGATATGTCATACTTAGAGTTCGATTTTTCCCAAAAGGCCTCTCTGGATTATTCATCAGCAGCGAAATACTTCAATTTCATAGAACAAAGTGGATTAATTGATTTGTTCAGTGGTGAAAAAATCAAAAATTTTGTTGATTATACCTTTGGCGTGGAAGTAGGCCTCGACTCAAATGGAAGAAAGAATCGAGGAGGGAAATTGATGGAAAATATCTTAGAGGTATTTATTTTAGATTTCGTTCAAAAAAATAAAAATTTGGATTATCTATCTGAAGCCACGCCACAGAAGATTATGCAAAAATGGGGAAAAAAAATTAAGTATGAGAAATCGTCTCGTAAGTTTGATTTTGCTATTTATAACAAAAAAACTGGGAATATCATTATTATCGAATCTAATTTCTACAATGGTGGCGGATCAAAATTAAAATCTGTTTGTGGTGAATTTCGACAATTGTTCGATGAATTGCAGAAACAAAATATCGAATTGATTTGGATTACCGATGGCAAAGGCTGGCTGACGACAAAAAGACCATTAGAAGAGAGTTTTAATCACAACAATTACATTTTTAATCTAAAAATGATAAGTGAGGGCATATTAGGAAATATTATTTAAATTTGTTTGCGATTTTTATTTTGGCGATGTGGCACATTCATCGAAATATGCCCTGCCAGCGTTCAAATTTCTTATACTGAATTATAATGAGATTTTTCATCTTATTTATACCTCAATTCAATTTAACTATAGATACACAATATTACAGATTGCTACAATTTTGCAATGCTATTCCTCTCTATTCCAAATAATAATACCCACGGGCAAAATAGTAGATTTACATTGAATGAAGATACAAAGACACACAATAGATTACCCCAAGAAAGCTGAAACTGCCTACCTGTATGACAGCAGTGGAAAAATAGTATCTCAGAAAAAAGGATAATAGCAGATTATTCCAATAACCTGAACTCACCAGAAAACTATCCTTTTTTGTTTATTTCTGTGTCTTTTTGTTTAATCCATAATTCCTATTTTGAAATCTAAAATTATCTGACAAAAATATATGCATATTTCTAATGGCAGCAATTCCAGAAAGTACCGACTCACGACCATTTCACCTTCGGTACTGTATTGATCCGTTGCGGATTATGATACGCTTCATGTGGGGCAAAATTTCCGCCTAGGGGTTAAGTAAAGCTTAAATAGACCCCAAAATAAACCCGTTCCTCGAAAAAACGTCCACACAGACGGCCGGAGTGGGCCGATCGCACTTACATCCGGGCAATACATCCTCTCACATAAGGCACCAATTGCACCCCCGCAATAACCCGAAATAATGAGTTAAAAATAATAATAACGCACAAAATAGCCGTATTTTTTAGTGGCCACAAGGTGTTGGAAACGGGAAGAATTCTGCCCCCCGTTTTCATTCAAAATAGGGGGATATTACCCCTGTTTCTGGTATCCATCGGGCCGTTCAGCCGAGTTCCGGCTTCCCATCGGCCCAGGTCTCAACTGTGGTCCGGATGGCATCATCCGCATACGAGGAGATGCGGACCTTTGTGCGGGAGATCGTCACATAGTACGTCTCGCCATTCGCGTCGTGGCACTTCAGCTTGCAGGAGAAGGTGTCCTTTGCGTTGTCACGGGACTGTGTTCCGCCGATCGCGGTGGCGAGTTCGTCGTCGTTCATCACATGAATGGTAGCGGTCCCGAATGCTGCGACCGTTGCGACCTGAACGGAGACATCGCCGATGGTATCGGCTTCGAGGGGGAGATTCACTCCTTTGAACCAAATCCATCTCTTCCACACTACCCCTCATTTTTTCCACTGTTATACCCTCTGTGATGGCGTTACAACCTGATTTGCACAGCATCTTTTCAGCCTGCGACACGGAATTCTAAAACAGCTGCCGTATCGTCGAATAATGTAAGAATAACTGAAAATATTTTGCCTGACCAAATCTTCGTGCATATATACGTTGATGTCAAAGTTACTTTTATTGAGGGACTTGAACAAAACATGAAATTCCAAACCATCTTAAACAAACATCGGGATATCTCTTTTTCAGAAGTTGAGAAAGGCAATCGCTTTGAACGACTTATGCAGGGATACTTACTAACAAACCCGATATATGAAAATAAATTTGAAACGGTTTGGTTATGGAATGAATTCCCATTTAAACATGAACTTGGTGGTTCTGATACAGGTATTGATATTGTTGCTTTAACGAAAGATAACGAATATTGGGCAATTCAGTGTAAATGCTATCAAGAAGACACTCCGATTAGCAAAGGAGATGTAGATTCTTTTTTAGCAACATCGAGTCGAGAATTTTCAACAGGAAATAGTGAAAAAGTCAGATTTTCACATCGTCTTTGGATATCTACAACAAATAAATGGGGGAAGAACGCTGAAGAAGCTCTACACAATCAGAATCCCCCTGTCTCACGGATTAATCTGCTTGATTTAGAAACTGCTCCTATTGACTGGGAAAGTCTGGATAAAGGAATATTTGGTCCTAAGGCACGACTAGCCAAAAAAACGATTAGACCTCATCAAAAAGAAGCTATGGATAATGTTCATGAGCATTTTCTGGAGGAAGATAGAGGAAAGCTCATTATGGCTTGTGGGACCGGCAAGACATACACCGCCTTAAAAATTGCTGAGAACGAAACAGAGGGTAAAGGCTTAATTCTGGTCTTAGTTCCTTCTATTGCTCTTATGGGGCAGACTTTAACTGAATGGTATTATGATGCTGAGGAACCCATCAATGCCGTTTGTATCTGCTCTGACACTGAAGTTTCAAAGAAGAAAGGCATAAAAAATGATATAGATACTACGAGTGTGGTAAACTTAGCCTTACCAGCGAGTACTAATGTTGACAATATAATAAGACAATTTGAACACATCGGAAAAAACGGGACCGATGGACTTACCGTTGTTTTTTCGACCTATCAAAGCATAGATGTAATTTCAAAGGCGCAAACAATTCTGGGAAATATTTTTGATCTTATTGTTTGTGATGAGGCCCACCGTACTACAGGGGTTACTTTAGCTGGAAATGATGAATCTGCTTTTGTAAAGGTACATGATAATGAATTTTTAAAGGCAAAAAAACGCCTTTACATGACCGCCACGCCCCGTATTTTTAGTGATGATAGTAAAAGTAAGGCGGATACACACGATGCTGTCCTCTGCTCCATGGATGATGAAACTCTGTATGGGCAAGAGATGTACAGAATTGGTTTTGGTCAGGCAGTGGATGAAGGATTACTTGCCGACTATAAGGTGTTAATTCTTACTTTAAGTGATAAGGATATTTCTCCATCTGTACAAAAAATGGTGGCTGACGATGAGCATTCAATAAGTGCCGATGATGCTTCCAAGCTCATAGGTTGTGTCAATGCTTTATCAAAACAGATCTTAGGTGACGAAGGAATTATAAAAGAGACAGATCCTCTTCCAATGAAAAGGGCTGTAGCCTTTTGTCAAACAATTAGAGTCAGCAAAGAAATTACAGTCAATTTCAATGACGTTCCTGAGAAATATATTGCCGATTTACCTGAAGATATACAAGAAAATATTCTCAATGTGAAGTCTCGCCATGTTGATGGAACGATGAATGCAACAGCCCGCGACAATTTATTAGGGTGGTTGAAAGAAGACAGTGAAGAGTGCCGGATACTTACGAATGTCAGATGTTTAAGTGAAGGTGTAGATGTCCCTTCTTTAGATGCGGTGATGTTTTTATCTGCACGTAATTCTCAGATTGATGTTGTTCAGTCTGTTGGTCGTGTAATGAGGCTTTCTGAAGGGAAAAAGTATGGCTACATAATTATCCCTGTAATCGTTCCAAGCGATATTCCTGCTGAAAGGGCATTAAATGATAATTCACGATATAAAGTCGTCTGGACTGTTTTAAATGCTCTCAGGGCTCATGATGACCGTTTTAATGCCACGGTTAACAAGATTGATCTTAATAAGAAAAAACCTACCAATATTTTAGTTGGAAGACCTGAAATCAGCTTTGATGATAAGGGGAATCCTGTTTTTGTCGAAGATGAAGAGAGAGACAAAACCATACAAACACAATTACAATTGCAGTTTGAAGAGCTACAAAGTGTGGTTTTTGCCCGCATGGTCAATAAAGTTGGGGACCGCCTTTATTGGGAACAATGGGCTAAAAGTGTCGCAGATATTGCTGAAAAGCAAATAGGCCGCATAAACAATCTGGTAAAGAATGAGGATATCAAAGATACTTTTGATGAGTTTTTATCAGGACTTCAGCAAAATATTAATCCCTCAATTACCAGGGAACAGGCTATTGAGATGTTATCACAACATATGATAACCAAACCTGTTTTTGAAGCTATTTTTCAAGACTATTCCTTTGCAGAACATAATCCGATATCAAAATCAATGCAACGAATGATTGATTTGTTAGAAACCCAGGCGATTGAAAAAGATACTCAAAGCTTGGATAGTTTCTATGAATCCGTGAAAATGAGGGTATCTAATATCGATAATGCTGAGGGCAGACAGCGTGTAATCGTCGAGCTTTACGACAAATTCTTTAAATCCGCTTTCCCAAAGATGGTCGAACAGCTTGGTATTGTGTACACCCCTGTGGAAGTGGTGGACTTTATTGTGCATTCTGTTGATGATGTTTTGCGGAATGAATTTGATAGAAGTCTTACCGACGAAAATGTTCATATCCTTGATCCATTTACCGGCACTGGCACATTCATCACCAGATTGCTTCAAAGTGGACTGATAAACCCTGAAGATTTACAACGCAAATATTTGAGTGAAATACACGCCAACGAACTCGTTTTGCTGGCATATTATATCGCTGCCATCAACATCGAAAATACCTATCACGATTTATTACCAGAGACAAAGGAATACCAGAGTTTTGACGGCATTTGCTTAACAGATACTTTCCAGTTGGGCGAGTTCAAAGAAGGTGAGCACCTTATTTCTGAATTCTTCCCTAAAAATAGTGAACGAGTAAATGCCCAACAAAAGACACCCATAACGGTGATAATGAGCAATCCTCCTTATTCAGTTGGGCAGAAGTCAGCTAATGATAATGCTCAGAATATGTCATATCCAATTCTGGAAAAACGCATTACTGACACTTATGCCAAAGATTCATCTGCCAATTTAAAACAGTCATTATACGATGCTTATATCAAGGCTTTTCGCTGGTCATCTGACAGGCTGGATGAAAATCATGGTGGTATAATCTGTTTTGTTTCCAATGGTAGTTGGCTTGATGGTAATGCTCATGATGGCTTTAGAAAGAATTTGGAAAAAGAATTTAACAGCATTTATGTCTTTAATTTGCGAGGAAACCAACGAACCTCTGGAGAGTTAAGTAGAAAAGAAGGAGGGAAAATATTTGGTTCTGGATCAAGAACCACGGTATCTATAACGTTACTCGTTAAAAACCCACAAAAAAACAATAAAAAAACTACCATCTATTATCATGATATTGGAGATTACCTAAATAGAGAAGAAAAGCTGACAATCATTAAAAAATATGGGACAGTAGAGAATCCTGAAATGGATTGGGATATTCTAACACCAAATAAAGAAGGTGACTGGATTAATCAGCGAAATAATGCCTTTAATGAATATCTCTCCATTGGAGACAAAAAAGGGAATGATACTAATAAATCATATTTTGTACCTTTTTATTCGAGGGGTTTGGCTACATCTAAAGATGCTTGGTGTTATAATTCCAAAAAAAGTGAATTAATTCAAAATATAAAGGAGACTATTAATTTTTATAATTCTCAAGTAGATGTATTTTCCTTAAAGAAATCTCAAAATAAAAAATTAATTGCAGAAGATTTTATTTGTTACGATTCAACAAAATTTGGCTGGACAAGAGAACATAAAAAGGACATTAATCAACTAAAAAAATATACTTTTGATAGTAATTCGGTTCAAACAAGTATTTATAGACCATTTTTTAAGCAATTTCTCTATTTTAATCGCCAGTTAAATAATATGGTTAATCAAATCCCTAAACTTTACCCTACTTCGGAAAGTGAAAATAAGGTAATTTGCGTATCGGGAATTGGAGGAAATAAAGAGAATAGTGCTCTAATTACTGATGCAATCCCAGATTTAAATTGCCTTGACGCTGGCACTCAATGTTTTCCCCTGTATTATTATGAAGAATTAGGAAATAAGAAAAACAGAGAAATAAATCCGTCTCAGAAAACAATTTTTGAAGCAGACGAACCCGAACCATTGAATAAATATATCAAGCGAGATGGGGTAAGTGATTTTATTTTTGAAAAGGCGAAAAAGCAGTATGGAGAATCCAGCTTAACCAAAGAAGACATATTTTATTATGTTTACGGCATACTTCATTGTCCTAATTACCGCAAGACCTTTTCAAACGACCTAAAAAAGATGCTCCCCAGAATACCTTTAGTTGAAAATATTACCGATTTTTGGAGTTTTAGCAAAGCTGGGCGAAAATTAGCAAATCTTCACCTGAATTATGAGACTGTTCCACCATGCTCTGATGTGAAGGTCACGGGCACTGAAGGTGAATATTTCATAGTTAATAAGATGAAATTCCCGAAAAAAGGCCAAAAGGACACTATCATCTACAACAATACCATCTCAATTACAGAAATACCAGACAAGGCATATCAATACATAGTAAATGGAAAAAGTGCCGTTGAATGGATAATGGAACGATACCAGATAAGCACTCATAAAGACAGCGGAATTACAAATGACCCAAATGATTGGGCTAAAGAAGTAGGTAATCCCCGTTATATCTTAGATTTGCTTCTCAGTGTTATCAATGTCAGTGTGCAGACGGTTGATATTGTGGATGGGTTGCCAGAGCTGAAATTTGAGTAATATCATCATCTCTTTTTTTTGAAATATTCCTGTGACTGCAATCAGGAAAATTGCATTGAAGTTCATATGACTTCTGAGTGGATTCAACCTCGTGAATATCTATTAACGTGTTCGTAGACACGACCTATAATGCATGGTTCCAATCCTTTCTGAGTGGATTCAACCCAGGTCATGAGAGGCAACATCCACCTCACGAATGCCAAGGGTGTCATTTTTCCATTACGGACAGATATGGCCATATAATAAAATAAAAAGCAATATATGTGCATTTTTTTAATTGAAATGTTGGTAGAATAGGCTGCAATAAAAACGAAATATTATGCAACGGGCAATGCCACTGCTGATTATTCTGCTGGCGGTCTTGTTGGTGTTAATGATGCTGGCACCATAACAAATTGTTATGCAATGGGCAGTGCCACTGCTGATTATTCTGCTGGCGGTCTTGTTGGTGTTAATGATGCTGGCATCATAACGAACTTTTATCGCTATACTAACAGCGGCACCAGTTTAGGCACCCATATATCTGATTTAACGAAATTCAGGGACTATGCATTCATAACCGGAACAGAAGGAGAGGGTCTTAACTGGCCAGAAAGTATCATCAGTAATGATGCTGATTCTTCGAAACCATGGAGGGTATTCACATATAAGTGTCAGTATCCTATTTTTCAGTGGCAGTCTACTGGAAATGTGACCCTTACTATCAATTCAGATCCAGAGGGTGCAGCAATCTCACTGAATGGCGTAAATACCACGGCAGTTACGAATCATATCTTCAGTGATCAGCCTGCAGGTGAGTATAATATCACCGTTGTGCGTGCAGGTTATACCTCCGCACCGGAATATAGGGCAGTTAACCTGACAGACGGTGAAACGAAAGAGGTAACCTTCGCCCTGACACATGAACCAGTTGCCGCCTTCACTGGCACACCTACTATTGGCACTGCTCCACTTGTCGTCCAGTTCACGGATACTTCCACCAACGATCCAACACTTGGAACTGGTCCTTCGGCGACAGTGCAATCTCAACGGATCAGAACCCAATCCACACCTATACTGATGAAAGCACCTACACGGTCTCACTTACCTCAACCAATGACGCGGGAAGTGACACTGAAACAAAGTTGGGATACGTCATTGCCACCGTTCCTCCACTTGAAGCAAATTTCAATGTCAATATTACTGGTGGCAAAGCTCCTCTCACCGTGCAGTTCACTGACACCTCTACGGGCGCTCCTGACACCTGGAACTGGACATTTGGCGATGTTGCTCTAACGAACAAAACCCGGTACATGTCTATACTTCCGATGGCATCTATACAGTCACCCTTGCGGTGAATGGGGGTGAAGACACATTCACACAGTCTGACTTCATCAGAGTTACTTCACTCCTGCTTGGCGATGCAAACGACAATGGTGAGGTAAACCAAGCCGATACCCTGCGGGTGCTCAAGGAGGTGGTCGTTTTCACCCCGAAACCTTCACCTGGAACCGACTTGTTCACCAAGACCGACGTCCATGCAAATGGTGTGATTGATGTGGGAGATGCAATTTTCATCGCCCAATATAACATAGGGCTGCGGAATGCGTGGTTTGCGTTGAGAATATAGTAAATTATTTTGCTTTTTTAAGAGTAAATGGGGAGAATCGGCAATGCCTGCCGAATATGTTATCATATTCACCACTTCATTACCATCCCTCTAACTTACTAAGAGGAACACTAGGCATATAGACCAATTCTCAGTCTCCTCCATTCTGCAGACAAACGTGAAATGTTCTCCTTTCATCGAAATAACATGATTTGATTGAGATAAATTAACCATTGGCTAGACAAATCGCAGGTGGATCAGTTCAGAATAATGACGGATTTTTAATCTGTCAGTATTCACATATTTATTCCCTATCCCAACAACAGAGGGGGATACATAGATACTATTTTTTTGTGCTCTAAATTGAATTGCTAACCAATGATACTGAAGTGGTAGTGCTGGGGATTGATACAAGATAGCGAGTATGTCTATGAGCAACCGGGCACTTCTTATGTTGTCTATGAACAGCCTGGTTGTTGTCTATGATCCCAGTATCCGCAGTAAAATCCATCCTCAACGCAATTAACCCACCTAAAGATCTATGTAAGCGTAGGCAAATATCCTAAGATATGCCCTTCAGTGATAGATTAAATGAAAAATCAATCCTTTCTGTTGGTCACCTCGGCATAGTAGCCAATGCCTATGATTCCATTGGAATAGCAGAAATCATCGACACTGCTATCCCCAAAACTCGACATCACAATTTCAGTCATTGCCCACTAAGATATCTACACCAATGTGGATGCAGTTGAGATCTACTTTAACGGAATCTACATGGGCAGGACATCAGGCGGGTATCTTCAGGTAACGGTTGATACACCCCGGCAATGGCATCCCAGGCAGGGTATAACAATGCCTATGCAAACCTACCCGCTGCCCCTCACCAAGAGGAATATATTCTGTCACCCTCACCCTGACGTCCATCGCACCGCCCTACGGCACCCTCTCAGTAACCTCACATCCCCCACCGGGGCCTCGGTGTCTATGTGTCGATAACGTATATCGTGGCCTCACGCACGGCCAGTACACTCTCCGACTGGAACACAAGCGGATATAACAGCTATACACAACAAGTCTATGTCTACGGCGGCCAGACAACGAGGGTAAGTGTATCCCTTGTCCCAT
Source organism: Methanogenium organophilum (assembly GCF_026684035.1). Taxonomy (NCBI): domain Archaea; kingdom Methanobacteriati; phylum Methanobacteriota; class Methanomicrobia; order Methanomicrobiales; family Methanomicrobiaceae; genus Methanogenium; species Methanogenium organophilum. Next base: position 51,999 of record NZ_CP113361.1, on the reverse strand, counting down.
CCACCTCATGTGGGATCATCTCGGTCTCCAGTTCACCGTCCAAGGCCAATATCTGGATGGGAATTTCCGCGGCACAACAACCCAGACGATAGGTAGCCTCACCGCAGGGCCATACTTTGTCGAACTCACCAGACTCGGATATCAGGACTGGATCGGGTCAGTGCGGGTTTATCCGAGTCAGGTCACCTCTGTCTCCCCGACACAGATACCAGTGCAGTCACCGACAACAGGTGCTCTATCTATCACATAAAACCTGTCCTATGCCGCCATCTATCTGGACGGAACCTATGAGGGCCCCATACATCCCCAGGCACACCATTTATAATCAGTGCAGTTTCTGCAGGCAGCCATACCGTCATGGTCTGCCTCTTCGGGTATAATTATTCAGTCTCGACAGTCACCGTCAACTTTGGCCAGACCACAACGGTGAGTGCCGAAATCTCCCCATCAGGCACCGGATACGGAACGCTCTCTGTCACCTCATCCCCGAATGGTGCAGAGGTGTATTTCAATAATGCAAAGGCAGGCATTACCCCTGTTATCTCAAATGAAGTAATGTCTGGATCATATACCATGACAGTCCGGCTTTCAGGCTACACGGAATGGACATAGGTTACTGAAGTGACAGCAGGCTCGACCTCATCCTCTCACCTGTCCCCAGGCAGTCATCCCCCTCACTCATGCTGCCTGCCGGTGTGCTTGTGGCACTGTCCCCTTGTATCTTCTTCTGCAGACATGAACACAGGAAATACAGATACCACATATTTATTTGGGAAAATCCCACCCATTTAGACAATTTTTCCCATAAAATTGAGAAATTGCTCATTCATCCGGGAATGGAAACAGCAGATTATTTATATCCGGCAAAATAACCGCTCACTTACTACTATGGTACGAAAATTTTACGTGCTTATCATAAGCATGCTCATCATCGCTGCTGCAGTCCCTGCTGCACTGGCTGCGACCACCATAGGCGGTGACCAGGGATGGTATGACGTCTACACCAATGTGGATGGCTGTTCCATCTACTTTGACGGAGAATACAAGGGAGTAACCACAGGTGGAGTCCTGAGTGTCGGAGTGTATTCCACCGCAGCTCCATACAGCACCGTGAGGGCGGAAAAGTCCGGCTACTCGTCTGCATCACAGTCTCTCCCAGCAACACCAAGTCCGGGAGAACACCAGTCTGTCTACCTGACGTTAAACCCAAATACACCCACAACCTGAAACATCCAGGTAAGCTCCTCACCATCCGGTGCAGCAGTCTATGTGAACAGTGTTTACTATGGTACGACCCCACACACAGTATCCAACCTCCCTGCAGGGAACAATGACCTGAGGCTTACCTATTCAGGATATAAGGACTACCAGGATACGATCAACATCGTCGCCGGACAGACCCAGACCACCTATGCGTCCCTGACAGCAGAAGTGACATATGGTACGCTTTCTGTTTCCAGCACCCCATCCGGTGCAGCAGTCTATGTGAACAGTGTATACTATGGTACAACCCCACAAACGGTCTCAAACCTCCCTGCTGGAAATAACAACCTGAGGCTTACCTATTCAGGATATAAGGACTACCAGGATACGATCAACATCGTCGCTGGACAGACCCAGACCACCTATGCGTCCCTGACAGCAGAAGTGACATATGGTACGCTTTCTGTTTCCAGCACCCCATCCAATGCAAACATCTACCTGGATGGTGCATACAAGGGTACAGCCCCACGGACCATCAGCGGAATCTCCGAGGGTGTACACACTCTTGAGATCACCATGCCTGGCTACCAGGAATGGGCAAACACTATCCAGATACATGCAAACCAGGTTAGCTATGTGACAGCGACACTCACTGCAGACCCACAGGCTACCACAGGTTCTATCTCAATCTCCTCAAATCCGTCGTATGCCTCAGTCTATGTTGACAGCATCTACTATGGTACAACCAACCCCGGCTGTGCCTTACTCGCAAACAATATTGCAGCCGGCAACCACGTGGTGACCCTGACGAAGGCCGGTTACGTGAACTACACGACACCAGTCTCAGTGACTGCAGGAACAACGAGTACTGTGGATGCCAGCCTAGCAGCCTCTGGAGGGGTCCCCGGTATTGAGTGGCAGAAGTGTCTCGGTGGGAGCAGTGATGATTATGCATACAGCACCGTCCAGACCACGGACGGCGGGTATGCAGTGGCTGGTTATACCTTATCAGCCGACGGCGACGTGAGCGGGAAACATAACGGCTATGATTCATGGGTGGTCAAGCTCAGTTCCACAGGTACCATAGTGTGGCAGAAGTGTCTCGGTGGGAGCAATGATGATCGCGCACGCAGCATCGTCCAGACCGCGGACGGCGGATACGCAGTGGCTGGTTATACCTATTCAGACGACAGCGACGTGAGCGGGAACCATGGCGGATATGATTACTGGGTGGTCAAGCTCAGTTCCACAGGTACCATAGTGTGGCAGAAGTGTCTCAGTGGGAGCAGTTGGGATTATGCACGCAGCATCGTCCAGACCGTGGACGGCGGATACGCAGTGGCTGGTTATACCACTTCAACCGACGGCGACGTGAGCGGGAACCATGGCAGCGGTGATTACTGGGTGGTGAAACTGGAGGGCAGTGGTTCGGTTGCTGCACCGGTGGCGGCCTTCACCGCCGGCGTCACCAGTGGAACTGCCCCCCTCACTGTGCAGTTCACCGATCGCTCTTCCGGCGGGCCGACGGAATGGCACTGGTCCTTCGGCGATGGCGCAACTTCTGACGAACAAAACCCGGTACACGTCTATACTGCTGATGGCACCTATACGGTCACCCTCGCGGTGAATGGAGGTGAGGACACCTTCACACGGCCCGACTTTATCATAGTTACTTCACCCCTGCTTGGTGATGCCAATAACGATGGAGAGGTAAACCAGGCTGACACCCTGCGGGTGCTCAAGGAGGTGGTCGGTTTCACCCCGAAACCTTCACCTGGGACTGACCAGTTCACCAAGACCGACGTCCACACAAACAGTGTGATCGATGTGGGAGACGCCATGTTCATCGCCCAATATAACGTAGGGCTGCGGGATGCGTGGTTTGCGTTGAGAATATAGTCAATTATTTTGCATTTTATTGAGTAAATGGGGAAAATCGGCAATGCCTGCCGGATATGTATCTCATATTAACCCCTTCTTCATTCCCTACCTGGTTTGACACTATCGGACCAACCAGTATGGTTCTGGAGTAGTGATTGATGCTGAAAGGTGTTTGTCATAGCAAATGGATACAATGGATGAGAAACCCTTCAAACCACAGCGAATTCACTCAGAACAAAATAAAAATTTAATATAACTGTTCTGCATTGACTAAATCGAAACCCCGCCAAATCCATTAACATACTTCTTCATATCCTCTTTTTCCGAAGGGCTGAATGAAAGGTTCAGATAATGATTCATTGCTGTGATATTCGTATGACCCTGGGACAGTGCAATCTGCATCGTAAGAGCCGGATAGCAGCACACCAGCCATGACTCCCATGTCTTTCGTGTCATTTTAGGGGTAATACCATCGGTCGAAATATCAGCCATCTCAGCGGCCTTCAGGAGGGCCTTTCTCCAGCCTTGTCGGGTCAACCTTGGGAGTTCCTGGTCAAACAGACGTTCAGTAATAAGGAGGGCATAGTTTGACAATTGAACATATCGTTCAGGCTGCGTCCGTTTCTGTTTCAATGATGCCTCACGGGGGAGATGGATAGCTGAACGTTCCAGGTAAAACCACTGCTGTTTGTCCAGAAAGCGTAAATATTCTTCATATCGCATTCCCGTAAACATTAGACCATCAAAATAGATTTTGTGCGGTTTTTTTAATCCATTCCGAATTTTGGTATATTCCACGGGGGTGAGAATACGAGTGTCTGCTTTTAAGAGCGTCATAGTTTCCTTTTTGTTAAAATGGTAAAAATACTCTCAAACTAACCTGTTGAAAGTGGGTATTTGCCTTTCAGAACCATCGATAATTCAGAATATGTTACCGTTATATAACAAAACGGAAACTTTCTAAATTCAGAACCAAGGTTACAAATTACTCCTGGATTCTTTTTCAATCCTGATAATTTTCCTAGATCGTCTTACTCCCTTAATAATCCCATTCGGAGTTGTATGCAGTGGAATTAATGGATATATTAGAGATAGGGGCATTATAATCATTTTATCCCCTCCTTCTTTGCAATGAGTTTTTTACCCAGAGTGGTACCCTGAGAAGAAAAGCTGATATCCAGCTCAGGGTCATCATTTAACAACCCGGCAGCTATTAACTCTCTAGCAGCACTTCTGATGCAACTTAATTTCGAAATATTATGTAAGCTCTGTTTTAGAAATAGACTTGATATATCCTCAAACATGACTCTTTTTCTGTATATACTCGTAGCCCAGATCTGAAAACCAGCTAGAAAAACTATAGCCGCTTCTCTCGTTACTCCAAATATTTCCGATATCCTGCAGGATATACTATCCATTGATACGTTTTCTTTATCGATTGAATCAATAACAGCGTTGATTTTTTCCTTATTCTTTGCCTCAGTGCCGATTTTTCCTTTAGCAATTACCGGTTCCGGAGAACATAATTTAACCATCTGCTTTAACTCATCCAGTCCTGTTTCTATTTTCTGGATTGAACATTTAATATCAGAATTAATATCTGTCGGATAGTATGAATGCAGAAAATCATAGAGGCACCCTGGTTGTTTGCAGATGTTTTGCAGACAGTAAAGCAGCCTGTTGCGGATTGCAATTACAGAAGTTGTCTGAAATCCACTATGACAGATAAATTCCATTCTTAAGACCTTGTCTTTCCTGTAAATTTTAAGAGCAGGAATTACTTCATTCGGTGAATTGAATCTTAAATAGCCGGATTTGTTTTTGTAATTCTCAGTTAACCCTTCAACAGTTTGAATCATCTCCGGATCTGTAATGTCAATTGAAAGCTCATCTCGTGAAATTAGCCGTGGATGAACAATTTTTGAAACTAATTTTTCAATATCTACATAATAACCCTGTAAATTCTCACGGACCCAGTTACCAATCCACTTCAGATCATACGGATCATCAGAATAGATAACAACAAAATCATTCCCGAGTTGAAATGTGACATGATCCAGATATATCCATGTATCTCTTTTTTTCCGTTTGATTTTCCATTTATTTGGAGTTGCTAACAATTCAAGCAGATTGCGAAATACGGGATCAATAACGACATATTGAATTGCGTCACGCTCAAATTTCGAGTATTTGAAAGGACAGAGCTTGCATTGCTCTTTTATATTAAATTCTGGCGCGTATGAGGTCTGAAAAGGGTGATCACCATACCTTAATGATTCTGGATCTTGATTTAGACCATTTAGAATAGATTTTTCATATCCAAAAGAAGGTGGTTTGTCATAGGATTCTCCTGATCCGGGGTTCTTTTCAACTTCACCATTTGCAGTAGTAGTATATGGTGGTACTGTCATTGACCATCACCACCAGCAAAAGACTCTTTTTCCGAACTTTCAATTGTGATATCGCCAATTGATATCAGACACTCACAAATTATCCTCTCAATTGGGTCAAGAGATTCGATGCACTCTTTTTTTGCTTTCACTTTACGTGAAGTATAAATACCTTTTACGTTAACCATTGTCTGACCCTCCTTCTTGATTGATGTTGGGGGTTGCAGATGAGAGGGGGATTTCGCTGGTAACGTTTGCCCCTCATCTGCCTGATCCATTTTCATCGATGAATTGTTCCATTAGCTCTACCAACACAGCTTTCTGTGTTCTTCCGATTCTCACCGTCACCATTTTGAAATTCTGGTGAATCTGAGGCGAAATCTGGAAACAGAGGGATTTTTCATGTTCTCTCATCCAATCACCAATACTATCATCAATGGATACTTTAAAACAAGTATCCGACAGATATTGCATATTGTGTTGGATACATTTAAATATGAAAACAAAAGGGGTTCAACTTATCTCACTGAAGATAATGTATATGGTGCATTTATCGAAGAGAAAACAGCAAATGATGCGGAAAAAGGCTTCTATGGAGTTAAAAAATGGTATCATGCCAATGCCTCTCCCTTTGAAAAGAATATTGCTACTCTGATTGGAATAAATTTAATCTCAGAAAGTGAGGTTAATGGAAAAATACTATACAAATCATCCATTGATCCAATTTATTCAGAGATTGAGGAGCGCCTAAAATCGAGTCGGGATAAATATAATGAAAATGATTATTTGTCAGTAAAAATTGTAATTGACTCAGATTGGTTCAGAAATTTATTTTCATATAAATTGATGACCGATTCTAAGAAATTTGAATGCATACGGGAATATGCATCCATAAATCAAAAAATATCAAATGTTCGTATCAATAATAAAACTAGGCCATATGTAGTGAAAATTGAAGACCCCCTTAAAATGGCCAGATGCCTAATGAATACAATTGGAATTGTATGTTTCTCTCTTAATGGCTATTTGGTAAATAATAATTTTGTACCGGATATCACAGCTGAATATATTATAAAATTAAATTCATTTGATCAGGTAATATCGAAAACTCCAGTACAAAAAGAGAGAATAGACCCTCTTCTGAAACATTTTTGTGGATATTGCAAAACTCATTGTGTCGCTGATTCAGGACCAAATGTTCCGGATACTCCGATGATTCCTAATGAATTATTAAAGGCAATGGTATCTGCAAGTCCATATTTGTCAAATCGAATTTGTAATATATTCATGCGCATGGGAACAAGAAACCAGTTGACATTGTTAAAGCATTATTCTAAAGCTGCGGAAATAGTATCTGACGGATTTACGAAATAGAATTCAGAAAAGACTATGTAATCCATATCTGGCCTCTCTTTCCTAAAGTTACTATATATCCAAATATTTGCCATTTCTACGAAGCCATTCCTTCCTCTGTTCATAGTCAGGAAGGACGGTACCAATAATTTCCCAGAATTCGGGTGTATGGTTCTTTTCAATAAGATGTGCCATCTCATGGACTACGATGTAGTCTACAATAGTCATTGGTGCAAGGATGATCTTCCAGTGAAAATTAAGGTGATTCTTCGATGAACAGGATCTCCACCGGTATTTGAAATCTATCACTCTGATACCACGGGGTATTTCTTCGAATCGGTCTTTGTAACTGTCTACTTTAGGCAATATTGAATTTAGGCAATATTGAATGGTAACATCGTTCCGCCTGCATATTCAGATTAGCGTAATGTTTTGCAACAACACTTTGAGGTGTTCTTCCTTGCAGGTAATCAACTACACTTTCCTGTGTTCCCTCTTTAAAGAGCATATTGGCGTGCCATTTTCTGATATTCTTTGTGTTTACGTTATTGTGCCTTACTTTGCTGTAAACGGTTTCAATGTGATTGTATGGCATTTTGTATTCTTTTAATTCGTCAATGAAGGAAGTGGGAAAGAATACAAAATATGTGTTCTTAGTGCCTTTCCTTAATTCAGATGTTGGATAATATGATACATCCGGGAATTCATATGATGTGATTATTCTGTCAGGCTCAAAGGTATCAATCATATTTTTGATGTGTTCACCTCTTCCGCCTGTATATGTCAGAAGTTTATAGAACGTTTTGAGATTGTCCGGGCAATAATGAAACACTTCGACAATATCACTAACATTGATGAAGGTAATTTTTGGTCTGCTTTGTTTGACCTTGGCAGGCTTTAACCATTTTTCAGGAGTTATGTCATTTATTTGGGAATATCCTTTGATGTCTTCAAGGAAGTGGATAAAATTTCTAAACGCTTTTATGCCGTTTTCGGTGAATTTGGCTGATATGAAATCCTGAATGGTGTATATATCTGGCATTCTGTTTAAAGAACCAAGATACCATCTTGCTTTCTTTTCGGCAACATTTCTTACATTGATCAAATACTCATGAAAGTCGTTTTGAAAAGAACGGTATATCTGCCTTAAATTTAGATTCCATGGCATGTTAGAGGCCGCGAGTTCAATTTCCGCTCGGTCAATCTGAATTTTTGTTTTATCTGTTATATTGCCTTCATTTTCTAAAATAGCATCTGTTAATCTATCAATTTTATTTTCAAACGTATTCATCCGTTCATTTAGAATATTGGCGCTGCTGTCGTGTTGCAACGCCTCTACCCTATTGTTACAACCAATAAACCGAATGTTATAACCTCTGGGTACGTCCTCAATGATGATCTCCTTCCTCGACAATATCTAATGATTCATTGACAGGTAGCCGGAATGTGGCGTAAGAATAGTTTTTTCGTATTTTGTGTTCGGTGACTTTTCCCGCCCATTTTCTCAATTCCTTTGTTGGGATGTATCAATAAAAGGTGTTGCAACATTTAGGGTGTGTTTTGCACTTTGGTGTCGCAATATATCCACATCAAACACACACAGCGGGCTTGTGTTGCATTTTGTAACATCGTTTGAAACCAAAAGTGGCATATCTGGGAATTACCATAGCGTGCCGCTATACGACAATCTGACGGCCCGCTGTCGATACCAAAAAAGAAAGAGGAACAATCCTATTTAAACAATTTCACATTACATATGGCAAGAAATGAAGATCATCACTTCATGCTGTTTTCCACATGTGCAGGTAAACTTCCTTTGTGACGGTCGGCCCTTCTTGGCCTCCTGGCACGGTTGTCATCTGTGTTTTGTAATCACTATCTCATTCTCTGTTGGCCAAGTGATAACATAGTCGCTAATTGGGGTATTGGTGCCTTCTTCGACGAAAGGTATAGTCAATTTTGTAACAGTGTACCCATCAAGAACCCACTCATCCTCATCAATAGATTCCTCGGCAACCATTTTGTTAAATTCTTCCTCGTCGAACAACATCTCCTGAAGTCCACCGACCATAAGGGGGATAAAAACCTCAATAGACTCCGGGGGAACAGCTATAGGTGAATATGCCACCGTTGCTGTTTTTGTGATTCGGTTAAGAGTTATGGCAAGTTCTGTGTCATTGCCTTCAATGACAATCGTCTTAATTGTCCCGGTATCGATGCTTGTCTCTTTAAACGTTTCTGGCTCAGATGTAGCCCCAGTTGGTTCGGATGTGGCGTTGGGAACTGATTCGGGCAAGAAAAATTGTTCAGTCCAATCAATCTTCGATAATATAGTCCCCCTCCTTCAAAGCGTAGTATTGAGTGACCCACCCTGCCTCCTTCAAATAATCCAGTGCCCCGAGGAACCATTTTGGATTATCTCGATGTTTTTCAGCAACTCTTTCCAAAGGATCATAAACGTCCTTTCGTGGATTCATGTAAACATAAAATCTGGTTGTCCCGAATTTAAAGTCCCGACGCAATGCTCGTTTTTTGCACGTGGCTAAATGAATCCTCATAGCATTTAATTTTTTAAAAGTTTTCCCACAATAAATGCATGTAAATTCCCCTTCAATATTAGAGGGATTTATCATCGAGAGGCATTTTGGCATTTTTACAACTTCTACCATAATTGGATACGATTGAATTAATACTAAATATACTTTCCCAAAATGCGTTTTTTAGAAAAAGCTAGGGTGTTGTGTTACCGCCCGCCCCTATATCCCCATTTCGCATAGGCATATTCATTCGTTACTAATATCGATCAGAATAAAAATAAAATTCAGATACATCTGACTGGATGACCCATCAATTGAAAAGATCCAGAAGGATTTGATATCATCGACTCAACTCGTAAAACTCAAATCGACATCGGTTTAAATTTCGTACACCAGCTCAGACTTCAGTTTCGGTCTAACAATATCTACGGTAAAGATTGGCGCGCGCCCGGACGCGGCCCGAATGCCTTCCATTTGATTATTATACATTCATGCGTTACGTGTCCATCTCCGGTAACCACAGGGCTATATCCAGAATACTACCTTGTTCAGGGAGAATTGATTTTCATACACACTGGACACGAACCATTCCTTTGTGTATCAAATTCAGGAATGCACACCCATACCGGACAAGCAAATGGGAGGGCAGAATAGTATTCGTGAGATGCATACCATCGGATGCGTATCTTATTGACATTCCCTTGTATACCAGTGATATGAATACAGGATTCAGATGCATGCGTATACCTGAGTGATTTGGGAATGACGGCGATGGTGAAGATGTCCCGTTTTCCCTTATACATCTTCCAGTGCAAATTGCCGGAATGGGTATGCAAAACCAGGATAATTGGGTGGTTACCCATCGAAATGAAAGAAGGCAAAAAAATCATCCCCATATCTTCGCGTGAGTCCCCGTTCTCCCATTCATTGGATGCATATATCCACTGAAAATAAGTGTGCAATAGAATCCCTATAATTCGCTTGTAAATCTACGTTTTCGCTATAAAAACGGCGCAGTGAGGATATTTGAGCAGCATTTTTTGAATCACCCACATAATGAGCATTCCCATTCGACAGATATCTCATGTTCTTTCCCGTCACTAATTGGTATGATCTTGGTTTGCCGCATGGTTTCCCATCAGGTTTTGGATTGGAACAAGGGGATCCATTGGTCAACGGATCATTATTTATAGGCGATCTGACAATTAATACTTTAAATGCAATAAATTTAAAAAAAGCTTTAAAGTTGAATTGGGACTAAATACTGTCCCTAACCAAGCCGTTGGAGGGATTTGAACCCCCGACCTGCTGATTACGAATCAGCCGCTATACCTCTAAGCCACAACGGCACGTGTGTTTGAGAATAACCAACAAAACCAGCAACACATTGCCGGTAATGCCAGATGCCTACTTCATTTGACGCTGAAAAATAATAAAGGTGGCGTTTGGATATGGATATTCTTTGTTTGAATATTCGTCGTCTGAATATTCTTTGGTTAAATCTCTAAGATTGTGAGATTGTGAGATTGTGAGATTGCGAGATTGAAAGATTGCATGATTTTTGGGTTTTTGGGTATTTAGATTTTGGATTTTCGGATCGTCAGACAATCAGATCAGGCAGACAATCTGATCAGGAGTACCCGCGAATCGTAACATTCGGGTCTTCCTGCTTTTCCGGGGCCTCTGTTTTAATTTCGCCAAATTTCCCTTCGAAATCCTTCACACTCTTCTGGAGTACCTGACTGAAATTCTTGGCGTGTTTCGGGCTTATAGAGACTATCGACTTGGCACGGGCCTGGTTTGTTCCGGGAATTTCATGGAGAAAGACGAACGTAAACTCATCGTCTTTATACGCAACCTGAATCCGGTTTGCATAGACGGGGTCCAAATCACTTGGAATATTTACTGCTATTTCCCGTTTTGTCATACCAATATTTTATGCGGCTTGCCTGATAATCCTTTGTTTGTTCTGAAACTCAGTGGTGTTTTGGAACTCAGCGTTGTTCAGGATTCATTGGCTCTTCATGAACGTGGTGTCTGTTCAGCAATTCTTAGTTATCAATCTCAGTTATTCAGGATATGTTGCGATATGCGGGAAAAAAGCATCTCATCAATTGTGGCGTGCCATGCCTGTCCGGTACGATATCAACTGATGAAATCACAGGAAGCGGCAGAACCCGAGCGGTATACGATTGCAAAACAACTGTCGTATGCACTGGGGCACCGGCTGGATGCATCTGTGCTCTGGGAGGACATCAGACTTGTCTCTCCTGAAATCAGTGATGAAGCGAGAGAGATGCTTGACACATGGGTCACTGCATGCAACGAGAGCGAGTGGGAACCAGCAGACGAATATGATGTCCGTGTATCATCTGAAAAGCTTGGCATCGGAGGGACGATTGACCGCATCCTTCCCGGCAGCCCGCCCCGGTGTGCCATTATGCGGGTCACCGAAGCACCGGAAGCAGGTGTCTGGGGGGCGGATCGCATCCGGTCGGCCTGCCTGTCTGTCTGCATCGAGGAATCGCTGGGCTTCACTCCGTCCTCCATCATCTGTGAGTATCTCCCGTCAGGAATTTCGCGTGCCTGTACCCCCGAACCGCGTGACCGACGCCGTGCCTTGCAGGCAATACGAACTGCTGACACCATTGACAAAGGAATGGTCCCCAGAAAACCACGCAACGCACCCTGCGAAGGATGTTTCCTTGCTGAGGTATGCACCGTCTCCGGGCCGAAAAAACTGGGTGATCTCTTTAAAAAAGGTGATTAAAGGGTTTCAAGGAGTGTCTTTGAAATAATATACTCGCCCTTTGCTTCCCGTGTTGTCCCGACAATCAGCCATTTTGTATCCCCATGCTCTTCAACCACACCTTTTGCTTCAATAACCTCCCCCGCAAGCGCTTGACCACTATACGTATGGGTGAAGGAGAGCACACGACTGATCTCTTCATGGTCAACATCGTAGACTGCAGGACTGTCAAAGGCAAGTGATGCATCTGTCACCGTCGCCTCAATTGTCGCTTTCCCGCAGACCTCCCCCTTTGGCACAGCACCGGAAGCGATGCGGTCATAGGAGCGGGTATAGAGCAGATCAAAATATGTTCCGTCAATCTCTCCCCTGTTCCACTTCCTCTTTTCGTGGGCGATGAACGTCTCGTAATCGATTTCCGGAACACGTTTGGTATAGACTTTCTGCCACATCTCTTCTGAGAGACCGGAAACCGTGCCGTTTTCCACCGCCTTCATAAGATTTTTCTGTGCCGTAAACCAGGCTGCACCATATACCACCATATCGATGTCTGATGCTTCGTTTTCAAGACCGCACAGAAGAGATCCGGTGCATCCGACATTATCAATAGATACGTTAAAAACCGGAAGGAGCTGCATTACCCGCTCATTTCTGGCAGCCACATGGATGATCTCCTCTTCCGGTTTGATTACCCGTGCAATATCTGCATGTGGGATGCGATGGACCGTATCAAGGTATTCCGGCTTATGTTCCGCAATATATTCAAATGCATCTTCAAAATCAAGCTTTTTGAATTTTCTTCCGTCAGGGGCAGTCCGATCCCCGTCAACATCCGGCACATACCGCAGCACACAGCCTACCTTTTCCTCGTTGTCGTATGCTGATACGGCGTATATTCTTCCATCTTTATCTTCAATAAAATCGCGTAGACGTATTGGTTTCATTCGTATTTACTCCAGAGTTCTGAAAAATGCGGCAATTCGTTCTATATCATCCCCGGGGCGCAAAATCTGGCGTGATTCAAAGTCCACAACCGTAGAGGGCGTTCCGGAGAGTTCTCCTCCTTCAATGAAGAGGTCGTACGGCACATTAACCTGTTCTTTTGTTACCGGCGCAGGGGTCCCCGAAAGGTTGGCACTGGTTGCAGTAATAGGCGCGTCCAGTTCATCGATGATCTCACGTGTTACCGTATTATTCGGCATCCGTATCCCGATCTTGCCCGTTCCCCCGGAGAGAACTGACGGCAGACAACTTTTCACCGGAAGAACGACGGTTACCGGCCCCGGAAGAAACGTCCTGATAAACTCCCATGCCTCGTCGGATACATCCGCGATTGCGGCCATCATGTCCTCATCGGAGACCGCAACCGAGATTGGTTTTCCCATTGGTCTGTTCTTTATTTCATATACCCGGTGAACGGCATATTCTGAAAGTGCATCCGCACCAAGGCCATATACGGTTTCCGTCGGATAAACGATGAGTCCATCACGCCTCAGCACCTGCACGGCGTCGGATACGATACTCATCTAGAATTTCCTCCCCCGTACACGATAGATATCAAACACTGCTTTTGAACTAATATGCATAACGGCAAATACTCCTGCCTGGATTGGATCGGTTACCACAAGATCCGCGTAGTCGGGGACGCTTCCGGCCATGGAAAGAGAAATAACCGGAACGCCTAATTTTTGAATGGTGATGACAGATTCGCTGATCTTTCCCCCCATGAGACTCCCCGCGAGCACAAGCACTGAGGCGCGGGGGAGTCGGGAGACGGCTTCAGCCGCTGCAGCAAGATCGTTTTCGCCGACAAGGGGAATAGTATCCACAGATATCCGTTCTCCTCTGATATTATGCCGGTCGGCTTCATTTACCGCACCAAGCGCAACCTGTGCAACCTGTGCGCCGCCACCCAGTATGATGACCCGTTTTCCATATATTTCAGAAAATGGCTGGTGTCTTTCAACAAAGAGGATCTCTGGTATCTCTGTTAGTTCTGTTATCAAAGACTCGATATCTTCAACTTCCTCAAATTCAAAATAGAGTGTCGAGAGGCCTTTCTTTTCTCCTGACGATATGATCGACTGCTGGGTTGTCAGGATATTTGCACCGTGATGTGCCATAACACGGGAAACGTCGCGCAATACCCCATGGCGATTTTCGGACAGGATGCTCAGAGCATATGGGATGCCAGTTTTATTCATTGATGGATCACCGCAGCAAACCGAAAAACGGAATTGTGGCTGTACAAGTTTGGTGCTTTGTAAATAAATGATTTCGTGCAGGCATTCGTTTAGGTAGTCTGTGTTCTGTATTTCAAACGATTTGTACAACAAAACGACAAACGGAATTATTTTGGTATCGGGGTTTTCGATCGGATATAGCGGATGGTATATTGATATCAATTAACGTGAGTGGAACCATTAGAGATATTGTCATGGATCTGTTTTTTAAAAAAATTAACCCTGTGTTCTGATAATGGATATGCGTATATTTTTATAGTATGTTAAGTGGTATGTTGCATGTTCAAGTAAAAACAATTATTGGATGTGTACACAAAAACCCACATATGAACAAAAGATTACTTTCCGTGTTTGTAATCTGCATGGCATTGTTGTGTGTGGCATTTGCAGGATGTACAAGTTCAGAAGCGGCTACGGGTGATGGACAGGGTGGAGTAGGAGAAAAGAGCGTATACTCTGTGGGAATAGATGTACCATATCCTCCGTTCTCCAAGATGGACACCGACGGCAACCCAACCGGATTCGATGTTGATTCCATTCGGTGGATTGCAGAAAATCAGGGTTTTGAGGTAAAGTTCGAGGTCGTTGCATGGGATGGTATCATTCCTGCACTTCAGGCCGGTCAGATTGATATGGTATACTCAGGTATGACCATTACCGATGAGCGCCTTGAAAAAGTCAATTTCAGTATCCCATACTGGACAGTAAACCAGATGGTTGTTGTTGTGCCCGGGTCCGGTGTCACCATTGATGACATAAAGGAAGGAAACGCCATCATCGGTACCCAGAGCGGATGTACTGCAGCAATCTGGATGGAAGAGAACCTGATTGATACCGGCATTATGGCAAAGGAAAACCTGAAAGTTTATCCTGACACGACAAAAGCGGTTGACGATCTGACGACCGGAAGAATCGACGCTGTCATGTATGATGATCTCTCACTGAAAGACATTATTGGAGGCCGTGATGTAGAAAATATTGGTTCTATTGAGACCAATGAAGAGTTTGGTATTGCCGTCCGGAAAGATGACACTGAACTGCTCAATAAACTGAACGCCGGTCTTACAAACCTGATGGCTGATCCCTACTGGGAAGAGCTGAAGGTTCAGTACGACATGGTTGTATAACCATCCGGTGTTTTGGTTTCGATATCATCGAAACCACCTATTTTTCCTGTGTGAATTTCGCCACGGTTTCTCCTGATCGGAAATGAAGCATTTTTGGCAGGCAGGAACATACCTGTATGAACTGTTAAATGATTGCGAAAAACAGGCTTCCGGTGATATATGCCCTGCTTGCAGCGGCGCTTTTTGGCTCGTCAGCACCTGCTGCAAAGATACTTCTTACAGAAATATCTCCTGTCACTCTTGGTGCACTGTTTTATCTAGGGAGTGGGTTTGGGCTCGTAGCCTACCTGTGGCTTGATCGGCTGTTGGGGGGAGACCGCCATTCTATAGAAGCAGCTGTGACGCGTTCTGACATTCCTTCTGTTATAGGAATTGTTCTTTTTGGTGGGATACTCGCACCGATGATACTCATGGTGTCACTGCAGTACACCCCGTCAGCGACGGCCTCTCTCCTGTTGAACTTTGAACCGGTGGCAACGACCATTATTGCAGTACTGTTTTTTCATGAAGCAGTCGGCAGACGGATCTATACTGCACTCGGGCTGATTACGGCATCATGTGTTATTTTGTCCTATGACCCATCGGCCGCATGGGGTATTTCCATAGCCGCACTGGGTATCCTTCTGGCATGTACATGCTGGGCGCTTGACAACAATATCTCACGTAATGTTGCGGCAAAGGACCCGGTTCCGATTGTTGCCATAAAAGGGGCCATTGCAGGCATTGTAATGGCATTGATTGCGTTTATTCTCGGTGAAACAATGCCCTCCCCCTCTCTTGCAATCATTACAATGGTTGTTGGGTTCTTTAGTTACGGAGGGATTACCAGTGTGTTCTTCTTCTGGGCACTCAGGGGAATTGGTACGGCACGTGCAGGTGCGATTTTGGCTGTTTCACCGTTCTTTGGCGTGTTGATATCGTTGCTGGTTTTCCCCGATCCCCTTTCCCCGGAATTCTATATTGCGCTGCCGGTGATGGGTGTCGGTGCCTACCTCCTGATGACGGAACATCATTCTCATATGCACACTCATCCGGCGATATTTCATGAACATCGTCATGATCATGATGACCTGCATCACGATCATATTCATATGGGATTTGAGCCATCGCTGTCATCATCAGGTGAACACTGTCATCCACACCAGCATGAAGAGTTGATCCATGAACATCCGCATAAGCCGGACATCCATCACAGGCATTCGCATAAGTGAAGGGATAGACGTGTATAAATCAGACCGTGTATATCCCGATTATTCCAGATGAACAATGGTGTTTCTCTCTGAGTGTGATACAAAAAAATCGGACTTTATGTCCCGGAGTGCGACTGCCGGGATTCGAACCCGAGATAGAGGCTTGGGAAGCCACTGTCATACCACTAGACTACAGTCGCTCAGTTTCGTTCTGTGCAGGGTTTTGTTAGATTTCCTTCCCAGATAAATCTTCGTTTTCTTTGGATGAATTTCCGCAGGTATGGTTTTCTCTGGAGTCTGTCTCTCGTGCGATACCCTTAATATCTGTACGGCTAATATTAATGGAGCACAGAACCGTTATGGTTGTGCTGACTACGGTAAGTCCGACGTGCCCTTTGGCATGGCCGCATATGCGGCTTTGGGATTACAGAGAAGTCAGTTTTGACTTTTTTGAGGACTTTACCTATCAAATATATCGTATCTGTTTCGGTTTGGCAATCATTGTCTTTCCGAAATGAAATTAACCAAGGTGGTGAACAAGTGGCACGAATGCATGCACGGCGGCGGGGCACATCTGGCTCAGTACGTCCGTACCGCTCCGAAGCACCGGAGTGGTCAAATACAGACAGCGCAGAGATTGTGAAAATTATTGTGGAACTCAGGAAGACCGGAAAGTCTTCTGCGGAAATTGGCCTTATCCTTCGTGATAAACATGGCGTTCCATCCGTAAAACTTGCAACCGGCAAGAGAGTCGAAGAGATTCTTGCAGAAAACGGTGTTGCATCTGAGATCCCTGAAGATCTTCGCAATCTTATTATCAAAGCGCTTGGGATGCGCAAGCATCTGAGTGAGAATAAAAAAGATGTCCACAACAAGCGTCAGCTTCAGCTCACTGAAGCAAAAGTACGCAGACTTGGCAAATACTACGTGAAGAACGGAAAAATGCCGGCAGGATGGACATACAAACCCGATACCGCAGAATTCCTGCTTTCAAGATAATTTAAGGAATATGTCTATCGAATCCGCTGCTGCTCATCTCGCAGAAAACCTTCGTGAGAAGGAATATGTCGAGATTTACGGGCACCATGATGCTGACGGGATTGCAGCCGCATCCATAATGGTTCATGCCCTCATCCGTGAGGAGATCCAGGTACGGCTGCGTATCCTCCCACGCATCTGTCCCGATGATATCAGCAGCGGAAACGCCACTGTTCTGTGTGATTTTGGTTCCGGCATCTCTGATCTTTCTGATGATGTCATGGTCATCGACCATCATGTACCCCGGTTTGAGGGAGAATTTCATGTAAACCCCCGTCTGGAAGGCATAGATGGGGAATCTGAACTCTCTGCCTCGGGTGCTGCATATACTGTGGCACAACACATCGGGGATAATCGTGATCTGGCGGGTCTGGCACTCATCGGAATGATTGGAGACCATCAGACGATTCAGGGACATAATCAGGATATTGTGAATGAAGGGATGGCAAATAGTTTCATCACTCCCGGAAAGGGGATACCTCTTTTCGGGCGTGATCTTCACGAAAAACTGTACACTGCCCTGCATCCCATGTCGTATGGTATCGCAGGCGAGGATGAGACTGTCCGGTCCCTGATTGATTCATGCACTGTCCGCAATGAAGTTGACATGGGTCGCCTCCTGTCAGACGTTATTCTGAAGATATCTCCATATCACAATGCCCGTTCGATGACCTCACTCTGGGGTGATACCTGGCATCTTGAGCGTGGATCCGTGAAGGACGCACACTCAATGGCAGGTATTCTCGACGGATGTGGAAAATCCGGACGGGGTATTCTTGGCGCAGCCTTGTGTCTTCGCTCCCATGAACATCTTGATGATGCCTGGGAGATGGCACGTGCGTATCGCCTCAGAGTAATTGATGCGGCACGGAATGCACATCCAGTGAATGAAAATCCGTTTGTCTATGAAATTGCTGATGCAGATGCGGTTAGCGGCGTTGCGGATGCATTTTCATTTGACGGACTGATGAATCACCCTGTTGCCGTGATGGCACCCTTCGATGAATGGTATTCTGTTTCTGCACGCTGTCCCCAGGGTGTTGAAAAAGACCTTGCCGCGATTCTGTCGGTGCTGGCAGGAGAATGTGGCGGCAGCGGAGGTGGACATCATTCCCGCGGGGGCGCAAAGATTCCCCGTGATAAGATGGAATGCTTCATATCCGGGTTTCAGGAGGCGTGTGCATGACGATGCGTATTGAAGGCAGTGTGTGCACACCACATGCAGACGCTGAATGTGTGGCGGAGGCCCTGTCATCTGACAATCTAACGAATATGAAGACAACTGCAACGGATGGTATGGTCAGAACTGATATCCGGACAGACCGGTTACGCTCGCTCGTTGCATCGGTAGATGATTATCTTATGAATCTTGCAATAGCGGAGGAGATGTGCACGTACGTCTCACATTAGACGTATCTGCATGAACAGAGAGGGAGCATCTGCGTTCCTCTTAATAATATAAAATTGAGGAGAGAATTACATGGCAAGACGAAAAAAACAAGTTGGACGAAGAGTAGAAGGCTGGAAAGCAAAGAGCTGGTACAAGGTATACGCACCCGAGTATTTCGACCGTGCATATCTTGGTGAAACCATTGCAGGTGACGCACAGAAGGTTGTCGGCAGAGTTATGAGAACCACACTCGGTGAGATGACCTCTGACTATTCCAAGCAGAACGTTAAGATGAATTTCAAGGTCACCAATGTCGGCGGCGACTCTGCATACACAGAATTCGTCGGACACGAAGTGACAAAGGACTACCTTCGTGCAATGGTCAAGCGCCGGACATCACGTATTGATTCACTGGTAATGCTGACCACGAAAGAAGGACGGAAGATCCGTGTGACCGCATCATGTTTCACCATTTCCCGTGCAGACATGAGCCAGGCAAAGGCAATCCGGTCAACAATCACCCAGTATCTCATTGCAAAGTCATCTTCCATGACCTACGAACAGTTCGTTCGTGACATGGTCCTTGGAGAACTCTCACGTGAGATATTCAAGATTGTAAAGAAGATTTATCCGACACGCCGTGTTGAGATCATCAAATCAAAAGGTGAAGAGAAGGCAACCGGTAAAGCCCGTGTAGTGGTGGAAGAACCGGTAGCAGAAGCTGAACCGGTAGCTGAAACTGAGCAGGTTACCGAAGAGGAGACCACAGCTGATTCTGAAGTTCCTGCAGAAGATGTGCAGGAAGAAGAGAACTAAGTCTCCCTTTTTTTCCGGAGGGATCCGGGGTCACGTTTTATTCACGTCATTGCCGCCTTCACGGCACGTGAAACACAGATAATTGTACTGAACACTATGTGTGTGTCTGCTGAACTATGGAATGCACGTATCAATCCTGATACCTGATTCTGCGAGATAATCGGTAGATGGTATTTATGAATATATATCCAGAATTTTCGTTGCTTCCACATGCTCTTTTTATCATCACCGTGATTTCATGCCGGTGGGAATGATGATTCATCTGTGACTCTTTTCACAGAGATGATTAAGAAGACTCATATGGATACGATGAGTAAGTTTCTTCAGAAGGCGGGAACAGGATGGAGAAAGGTGGACAGGATTGGTTTGAACAATGTATCCTTCCGGATAATACTGAACTCCAGGAACATACACTGAAAACGGACAGGATTATTGTCATTGGGGACCGGTGCAAAATAGACTATGGTCTCGAAGGCAACGAAATTGTTGTGTGCGAATTCAGTACCATAAATGGTGACATCCGTGCCGGAGGGGATGTACGAATTGACAATTTCTGTGAAGTGCAGGGGGATGTGTATGCCACAGAGGATGCATATCTTGGTGAAGGGGTCAAAATCAGGGGGCGTCTGATAGTAAACGGCGATCTGGATATCGGGGATAATGTCCAGATTGAGAAGGGTTTTGAGGCAAAGGGATGGATCTCAATCAGAAACCCGCTTCCTGTTCTGACGTATATCGTATTATATCTCGTAACTCTCCTTGGAATTGAAAAGGAAGAAGAAATATCCGAGATTATGCAGAAACTTTTTGGATATGATGAGCATGAAGCAGCAGAAATGCCCCTGATGATCCCTTCAAATTCAGTTCTCGACATGGAGACATTTGCTGTTCCAAAGTCGATGACAATTGGTGCAGACTGCCGTCTTCATGGTAATATCAGGGCAGGTTCGGTGACTGTTGATACCGGAAATACGATCTTTGGAAGTCTTCGTGCAGAAGGGGACATTACGCTTGCTCCAAACAACGACATTCATGGCAATATCTATTCAGCCGGAAATGTTGTCATCTGTGAGGGAGTGCATGTCCTGGGAGATGTCCAGTGCTCGAATCTGACACTAAATGAAGAAGCACGTCTGGATGGAACGATTAAGGCACCATTGGGTGTTCGGATTGTGAGAGAAAAATGCTGATTGATCAAATTTTTGAGGTGACCGGGATTCAGTGTATTGAACCGGTGTTCGCGGAGACAACTGAAGATTATTACACGGAAGAACTCCTTTCTCTTTCGGCAGAAGAAGCACGCCTGTTAATCGATGAGAATGAATATCCCATCGGACTCGCGCTGAAAACGGATGACGTCTGGGTTGCAGGCAGTTTTGTATTCAGGTCTCCATCACGTGCAGTTCTCTCCAAATTTGAAGAGGTTGGCGGGGATATATATCAGGAGGACGCATCCCGGTATGTAGACAGCCTCCGGGAATACTTCAGCCTGAAACTGCTGTCTGAGGTTCCACCGGCAACGGAAGATACCCGTCCGGAAAGAAAGGAGATGGTTGCCTCCCTCATCGGGGAAATATGGGGTTCACTCAATGATGAAGTATGCATTGACTGCTGCTGTGGGTCTGGTGTGGTCTCTGAAGCTATCGCTGAGTGTGGCGGACGGCCTTGTGCGTATGACAACGACCCGGCCCTTATTGCTCTTGGGTTGCAAAGCGAACGTCTGTCTGCGCATCAGGTGATGCATATCGATGCCACACGTGCAGGAGATTATATCTCTCCGGTCGGGTATGGTGTGGGGTGCATGCTTGGGGATATCACGGCATTTAATGCGGACATGTGGGAAAATATCGTTGCAGAGCTCCTCTGTTTATCTGAAAAAACACTTATTTCCACAGCAACAGAACCGGAAATCCGCCGCGTTGAGAACTGGTGTCTCGCGGAAGGGCGGTCATGTGACATAATCGAAAATAAACGCGACCCGATTTACGACAGATGGGTCTGTGTCACATCAGTCTGATTTCCAAAATTCTTTTTTTTGTATCGGTCTTCGGTCGCTCATCTGGGGGGGGTGGCACCGGGTTCGTCATGTGGCCTATCGGGTGGCATGTATGAATGGTTTATGCCCCTCCGGCGTCAATGATATTGATATATCTGAGGCATGTCATGCATTCTACTGAGGTACCTGAACTTCTTGCACCAGCCGGTTCCCCGGATGCGTTGATCGCTGCGGTTTCAGCGGGGGCCGATGCGGTTTATCTGGGGGGGGACCTGTATGGGGCCCGACGGAATGCAGTCAATTTCGGCAAATCCGAGATGGAATGGGCGCTTCGATATTGCCACACGCGTGGTGTCAGGGTATATGTAACACTGAACATTCTGCTTTCAGACGCTGAACTGCAGGGCGCGGTACAGTATGCATACTGGCTGTATGAACAGGGTGTCGATGCAGTGATTGTGCAGGATGTGGGGCTCGCAGATATTCTTCATACCCATATTCCTGCTCTGGTTCTGCATGCATCAACGCAGATGACCATACTCTCAAAAGAGGGCCTTGGATGGGTGCATGCACTGGGTTGTTCCCGTGTAGTCCTTCCCCGCGAACTTACCATTCAGGAAATTTCAGCACTTTATGCCGGTTCGGACGACCGGTATCCTGCACCGGAAGTGTTCGTCCACGGTGCACTCTGCTATGCCTATTCCGGACAATGCCTTCTTTCATCGCTGATAGGAGGCAGAAGCGGGAACCGAGGATCCTGTGCCCAGCCATGCCGCAGGGAATATACTTTACTTTGCGGTGCTGCAGATGTTTGGGGACTTCCGGCACCGAACACTCTTACTGCTGTTAAGAAACAGTATCTTCTCTCTCCACGGGATCTCTGCGTATACCCCCATATCTCTGAGATCATCAAATCCCCGGCGGTATCCCTCAAAATCGAAGGGCGCATGAAATCTCCTGAATATGTTGCGACTGTTGTCTCTGTCTACCGGAAGGCACTTGATGAAGCGAAGTCAGGAGCGTTTGTTCCGACAGAGGCTGACATCCTGACATTAAATGCAGCATTTAACCGTGAATTTACCGGGGGGTATCTGCTGGACAAAAAGAGCGGGACCGTGATGGGGCCGGAAGCACCGGGAAACAGGGGTGTGCATATCGGGACGGTCTCCTCATACAATCCCCGGAAGAAACTGGCTGAAATATCTCTGAACGGGGTATATTCTCCTGTTGTGGGAGATGGACTCTCGTTTTCCGGTAACGGGGACGGATTTTCGGGGGGAACTGTTCTCAGAAAGACGCCTGATATCCGCAACCGAAAATGTCAGGTGCATGTTCCCATGCATGTGCGTTCCGGGGACGCCGTCTATCTCACAAAATCCGGGAGGGATGCCTTAGCTGCAGATGAACTCATCAGGAACAAAGGGTCCCGGATGGTTCCGATTCACCTCAGTCTGAAAATGGAAGATAACGTGCCTGTCATGAATGGAACGGCATTTCTCAGAACCGGAGAGATATCTGTAACATTTAAGGCAGATTTTGCCTTTTCATTGGCAAAGAATCGCCCTGTTGCCGCAGAAACGGTTACCGATCTGCTCTCCCGGACAGGGGATACGCCCTATTTCATCGAGTCCTTTTCATCGGACTACTCCGGCGGATTATTTGCGCCGATAGGTGAAATTACCCGATTCAGACGTGAATTTTTTGGTGCGCTTGAGGAGGCCATTGTCCGTTCGTTTGTACCCGGAAAAATCGAATTTAATGCCATTCCAGATGGATCTGTCTGCAATGCTGCACGAGAATCGGGCACCACATCTCCCTCCCATCTTCCGCTCCATGATGTCGAAATTTCAGTGTATGCTTCTGACTGTGATACGGTGCGGGGGGCGCTGGAAGGTGGGTGCAGGAAGATTTACTTTGAACCACAGGGAAGACCGGGGGATGGCAGGGTATGGAATGCTGCCGAAACCAAAGACTGGCTGATGTCAGAAATTTCCGCAGCATCAGCCCTTTGTGCAGAATATGGTGCTGATATCATCTGGAAATGGCCACGCATCACACGGCAGCATTTTCTGGATGCTGCATGCTGTATTCTTCCATCCCTGCAAAAATCAGGTGTACGGGGAGTAATGGTTGAAAATATCGGTGCTCTTGCTGCGCTCAGAGGAGTCGATTCTGCCATCTCAATATACGGGGGAACCGGGCTGAATATATTCAACAGCCATTCTGCCGCCATATGTGGCCGTGACTGTGTCTCTGTGACTCTTTCTCCGGAACTCTCTCTTTCGTCAATACAGGTACTGGTATCCGAACTGCTTTCGGATGAGAGAACCGGAACAATTCCTGAATGTATCATTCACGGCTCTGCTGAACTTGTCGTGAGTGAAGACTGTGTTATTGCAACAGCAGCGGGAACGTGTCCCGGATGCAGGGGGCTTGCAGGTACGGGGAATTGGTTTGGGCTGAAAGATGCCAAAGGGCATGTTTTCCCGGCAACTATAGATCGCGAATGCCGGACTCATATCTGGAATTCCCGTGAAACCTGCATGATTGACCATCTGCATTCACTTCTGGACGCAGGTATCCGATCTGTTGCCATTGATTGTCGTATCAGAAACGGCAGGTATGCACATGCCGTCGTGCGTGCATATATGTCCGCGTTTGAATTATTGTCTGCCGGAACCGGTATGAATGATAAGGATATTCAGGCGCTGAAGGATGAGATCCAACAGATTGCATCCGGAGGTATTACCACCGGGCATTTCCTGAAAGGAGTCATTGAAAAAGAGAAGAAGATCTTTAGTGTTTGATCATTTTTGCTTTTCTTCGCAGCATATCCGCTTCTTCGGCATCACTGACACGGAGGAGGAAGGTTCCATAGCAGGGTTTTGTGAATGGAAATGTAATGACATCGCCATCGATTCCTATTCGGATGGGAGGTATTCCGATAATTACTTTATCAAATAGTTTGAATCCTGGTTCGACTTCATAGATTTCCGAACAATTTTTGGAAACATACGTGGCGCCCTCTTTAAACGAGATGTGTTTATCTATGACCTCATAATTCAGTTTTTCTATGCATCCCATGATAATACCCCATCAATTTTTCTTTTCAGCGGCAGGGGATTGTGGCTTCCCTGGGCGGTGACTGCCGGACATCCAATCTCATCCAGTTCACTTGTCCGTGCCTGTGTTTCACTCCCGAAGACGACTGCGATCACGTTTCCGGATGAGATTGCCTGCACAGTAGCTGCATATGCCACTCCTGCCTCATTATGGACAAAAACAAACGAAACGTCTGCATCGAAGTCACCGTCTGACATATGGTCAATGATGCGATCAATATCCTGCAGTTTTCCGGTGTATTGTGCATCGATATCTGCCATTTCGACCAATGCCCGTGCTGATTTTGTTCCTGCAATTGTTACGTCAACATTGTTTCTGCGAAGCATTCCGCTTAAGTACAGTGCTGCACTCGTCTGTATGGGAACCTGTGGGCATCCGAGCAGGAGTAATGCTGAATCCGGTTTTTTCTGAATAATGTTCTTCTCACTCATGTGTGTTACCGTCCGGTTTGTCCGTAAGTTTATCATTGATCCCCGAAATTCGCTCCGGGTGTGCAAATATTGTGAACCTTCGTTCGCGTGAAAAATTAATAAGGGTAATTCCTGTTTTCTCTGCGAGGTCAATTCCTTTATTTGTCGGAGCTGCCCGTGAGATGAGTATTGGTATTCCAGCATTTGCCACTTTTCCTACCATCCCTGAAGGTTGTCTTCCCGTGCAGCCGATGTAACAGAGGGAACGGTCTGTTCGTTCCAATTCAGCTGCTCCGACAACCTTGTCCACGGTATTATGACGCCCGATATCACAGCTTTTTGCGACAACAGTTCCATCTTTTAGGAGAACAGAACAGTGCACTCCTCCTGTTTTTTGCCAGGTGTCCGACATGATTTGAGCTGTGGCTGCATACACTTCTTCGGGTGGAATCGTGAGAGATGATGCGATGGTTCCGGGTTTGCTCTGATGAATTCCATGTCCCCCTCCTGTGCGCATCTCAAGGGTTACATCTTCTCTCGCATCGGCTTCCACCCATATGTCAGTACCTTCCACTTTCACCGACTCGACAGTATCACAAAGCCCTTCACAGATAAAAAATCCTGCTCCGAGTTCTCTCACCATATCGTTGCTCGCGATTTGATCCATGATGTGGACATTGTTTAGGTAGAGGGAAAACCGGTCTTCCCGTATGACCTCATCAGTAATTTTCCGGGGTATACCATCCTCAACCCGGATTCCGGGGTATGTGTCAGTGAACATTTGAAACCCTGCCTGTGGTGAACATCAGTTATCTCCTGCAATTAATTATATAGATTCTATTGGTTGCTATGAGTGCTCTTATATTGCTGTGTTTCCTTATATGAGTGCATGATGTATGCACAGCGTCTGGAGCATCTTCCGCCGTATCTTTTTGCGCGGATCGATGCAATGAAGGCCGAAAAGAGGGCGCAGGGTGTTGACGTGATTGATCTGGGAGTAGGTGATCCTGATCTTGCGACTCCGTCCCATATTATAGATGCACTTGTGGAAGCAGCGCGTAATCCCGCGACTCACCATTACCCTGATTATACCGGCATGCTTGCATTCCGTGAGGCCGTAGCAGAATGGTACAGGAATCGGTTTGCCATTGAACTGGATCCAAAAACCGAAGTGCTGGCGCTCATTGGTTCAAAGGAAGGTATCGCACATATTCCCGAGGCATTTGTAAACCCTGGTGATTATGTATTGGTGCCTTCCCCCGGCTATCCTGTATACCAGACTTCAACGCTTTTTGCAGAAGGAAAAACCTGGAATATGCCTCTCTTGGAAGAGAATGGATTTCTTCCGGATTTCAGCGCAATTCCCTCAGATGTCTGTGCAAAAAGCAAACTGATGTTTTTGAATTATCCAAACAATCCGACCGGAGCGATTGCCCCCCTCTCATTCTTTGAGGAAGCCGTTGAATTTGCACAAGAGCATGATGTCATTATTGTGCATGACAATGCATACTCTGAAATTGCATTCGATGGTTACCGGGCACCATCATTCCTTGAAGTTCGCGGGGCAATGGATGTCGGCGTTGAGATGCATTCCCTCTCAAAAACATACAATATGACCGGATGGCGCATTGGTATGGCAGCAGGGTCTGCAGATATCATCGCAGGACTCGGGCGGGTTAAGACCAACGTTGATTCCGGTGCATTTGATGCAATTCAGATGGCAGGAATAACCGCACTGACTTCTTCACAGGAATGTGTTGAGGAGTCGTGTGCGGTGTATAAGGAACGGCGGGATGTTCTGGTTTCGGGTCTGCGCGAGTTAGGGTTTGAAGTGACATCACCAAAGGCGACATTCTACGTCTGGCTTAAGGTTGATGATTCGATGGACTTTGCAGCGAAAATGCTCAACGAGGCAGGCATTGTTGTTACTCCGGGCATCGGATTTGGAGATGCCGGCGAAGGATATGTGAGATTTGCCATTACCCGGTCTGTTGAAAGAATTGAGGAAGCACTGGAGAGAATGCGGGGAGTGTTTGCATGAATTATCCCCCTCACATTTCAGAAAAAGATGGCCATCTCTATATCGGCGAGCATGACACCAATGTTCTTGCAGAGAAGTACGGGACTCCATTATATGTGACCGATGAGCAGCGTATCCGGGATAATTATCAGTCCTATTATGACGCGCTGAAAGGCTATTACGACAAAGTGCAGGTTCTGTATGCGGCAAAGGCAAACGGAAATCTCGCTGTCATGAAAATATTTGCCTCTCTTGGTGCCGGTGCTGATATATTCTCTGCCGGGGAACTCCATCTGGCCCTTGCCGCCGGGATGAATCCGGATTATCTGCTTTACAACGGAAGTTCAAAAACGACGGAGGATCTTTCCCTTGCTCTTGAAAAGAAGATCCGTGTATCTCTGGATTCGGTGGATGAACTCCGGCAGCTCAGTGCGATTGCCCAGGATGCCGGGGTAACAGCAGAGGTTTCTTTCCGGGTAAACCCTGCAATGGAGGTTCCTACACACCCCAAGATTGCAACAGGGCTTGCCACGAGTAAATTTGGTATCCACGCAGGGGAGATCGTGTCTGCGTACCAGGCGGCAATGGATGCCGAGAATATTCTGCCGGTTGGTATCCACTGCCATATCGGGTCACAGATTCTCGAGGTTGCACCATTCGCTAAGGAAGCGGAAGTTCTCATCTCGGTAGCCAGTGAAATAACGGATATTGGTGTGAAGTTACGTTTTATGGATGTTGGCGGCGGTCTGGGTATCCCGTATCATCATGATACCGATCCTGTGCCGACTCCGGCAGAATACGCGGATGCGGTGATGCCGGTGTTTCTGGATGGCATCAATTCGATTGGAATCAAACCTGAATTCTGGGTTGAGCCCGGGAGATTCCTGATGGCGGATTCTACTGTTCTTCTGACACGGGTGAATTCAGTCAAGCAGTCTCACAAGAAGTTTGTGAATGTCGATGCCGGGTTTAACCTGCTTGCACGCCCTGCGATGTATGACTCATACCATGAAGTGGTTGTTGCAAACAAGACCGGCCCCGATTATGCAGATGATGCAAAGAGGGATGTTATGACTGTCACAGGCCCTATCTGTGAAACGGGTGACATTCTCGCACATGACAGACTTCTTCCGGCGGTTGAATCAGGAGACCTGATTGCAGTACTCGATACCGGAGCATATGGTTTCTCGATGTCATCACAGTACAACAGCCGTCCCCGGTGTGCGGAGGTAATGGTGAATGGTTCACAGGAAGGGCTGATGCGCCGTCGCGAATCAATCATCGATATAAAACAGACAATGAAAGATCTGCCGTGGCAGAAGTGATTAAGCCATCGGGCTACCTATTTTTTGATACATATGCGGGCATATTATTCCCTAGTTGACGACCTGTTTCCATTTGAAACATTTCAGGCACTGGTCGAGGAGGTTTGTGAAGATTCAGGGAATGTCTTTGATGAACGCACCTCCGCGATGATTGTACTGCGACGTGCCGGAAGGAAACATCAGAAAATTGGGCGCCTGCCGGAAAATTCTACGTTTGTTCATTTTTTTGCAAAAGTTCTTCACAAAGGTGATGCCAGGCTGTTCACCCGTGATGATGGGTCACCCGGTGCCGTAAGACGTGTCGAGGTTGGAGATGACAGTGGTGAAGTGTCTCTTCTGTTCTGGGATGAGCGTGTTTCTGTCGTTGATGAGATCGATATTGGCGAGGTTATCGAGGTTGTTGGGAAACGTGAATCCGGACGTGATGTACGGGTAATTGATCTGCAAAAAACGGTCTGCGATATTCCAACCCGAAATGATTCCGAGGGATTTTCAGGAAATTCCCCCAATGGAGATACTCTCGAGGGCACAATTGTGACAATTGGGGAGACCAGCACATTTACGCGCCGTGACGGAAGTGAGGGGAAACGGGTTGATGTTGCTATTGCCGATGATACCGGAATTGCGGTCCTCGTGTTCTGGAATCCTGATTTGCTGGAAGGCTTTGCTCCCGGACAGGGCATATCCATATCCGGATTACGCAGAAATACCCGTAGTGCAGGAAGGGAGTACACAGCCGGGTTCCATGCATCGGTTGAAACATCGGATGTCAGGTATTCGCCGCTATTTTCACCGGTGTCTGATCTACAGCCGGATACCGTGGTATCTGTTTCCGGGACAATTCATGCCATAAAGAGCGTACGCGAGTTTACAACCCGAAAGGGAACACAATCATGGGTACGGAATGCTGAATTGAGGAACGACAGCGGAACTATCCATCTGGTACTCTGGGGGGATAATGCGAGAAATTCCCCCCCCGAAGGAGAGCATATTTCCTTGTATAATGCGTCCTGTAAGTATGACCGAAATGGCAGAGTGGAAATTCATGCCAGTTGGGGATGTCTTCTTGTCTGTGATTCGGAACCCGTGAGTGAAATCGTTCGCATCTCCGGAATGGTTATTCAGACTTCGAAAGGGCGATGTATTGATGATGGACACGAATGTCTTTGTATTGATGCGGAGCTGCCGCCCGGCATGGAATATGTTGTAGAAGGGGTACAGACCGGAGACAGACTTTCCGTATCCACATATTCGGTGTTAACCCGGTCAAGAGATTTGGTGGAAGAGCGTATCCGATCAATTGTGGGGTGAGGATTACTTTCACCCTCCGCACGGCTTGCCTTCTTATTATATCAGAAAAATTGTTTATCTGTAGAAATACAATTGAGAGGTACTGAATATGGCAGAACAAGAAATTGAAGATATTCCCGGTGTTGGACCAACAACAGCTGATAAGCTCAGGGATGGCGGATACACAACAGTAGAAGGCATCGCAACGGCATCCTACGCCGATCTTGCGGAAGCCGCAGAAATTGGTGAGTCAACAGCAAAAAAGATGATCCGCGAAGCGCGGAAAATGGCTGATATTGGCGGATTTAAGACCGGTACTGCTGTTCTTGAGGAACGAAAAGAAGTCCGCAAACTCAAAATGCTTGTTCCGGATTTTGATGAACTGATGGGGGGCGGTATTGAAACCAAGTCAATCACTGAATTCTACGGTGAATTTGGTTCCGGAAAGAGTCAGATCTCACATCAGATGGCAGTTAATGCGCAGCTTCCGGAAGAATATGGCGGTCTGGATGGTTCCTGTGTTTACATCGATACGGAAAATACATTCCGTCCGGAACGAATTGAACAGATGGTAAACGGTCTTGAACTTGAAATAGACATTCCTCCGGTAGAGACGTTTCTGGAACGCATTCATGTAGCAAAAGGATACACCTCTGATCACCAGATGCTCCTCGTCGACAGTGCACGGGAGCTTGCAGGTGAACTTCGTGAGACCGAACATCCTGTCAGGCTTTTTATTGTCGATTCCCTCACTGCACATTTCCGTGCGGAGTATTCTGGTCGTGGAACGCTTTCGGTTCGGCAGCAGAAGCTCAACAAGCACATGTATGATCTTGCAAAGCTCGCAGAAGAGCATAATGCGGTTGTTCTTGTTACGAATCAGGTACAGTCAAACCCTGCTGTATTTTTCGGAGATCCAACAAAACCGGTAGGCGGGAATATCGTTGGGCATGCATCAAAGTTCAGAATATACCTTCGGAAGAGCAAGGGCGGCAAACGTGTTGCAAAATTAGTTGACAGTCCGAGTCTTCCTGATGGGGAAGCCGCATTCCTTGTGGATGAAACCGGGCTAAAACCGCTCTAGAGTTGACTAAATATATGAATACCTCTTTTTCTCATACCATATCGGCAGTTATTACCGATCTTGACGGAACTCTGACCGATAAACGCAGGCGCATAAGCACTGTCGCAGTTGAATGTATCAGAACACTGACGGATTCCGGGATTCCTGTCATCCTTGCAAGTGGCAACACCCTGTGTTCAATGACCATTCTCGCAAAGATGATTGGGACGGATGGAACGGTCATCTGTGAAAACGGCGGAACATATCGGATTGGATTTGACGGTGACGAATGTATTATCGGTGATATCACGGCATGCAGAAACGCATTTTCAGTACTGCAGGGGTATTTCAAAGAAAGAGGGGAGGTTCTGCAATTGTATAGTCCGGAATATCGTTTCGCTGATGTTGCGTTTGCGCGCACAGTTGATCCGGATATTGTCCGGGAGGTGTTGTCAGGCACTCCTGTTCGTGTGCTGGATACCGGATTTGCTATCCATCTGCAGACAGAAGGGATAACAAAAGGCACTGCGTTTTTACAAATTTGTGATGCAATTGGGAGAAAACCTGATGAATTTCTGGCGGTTGGGGATTCTCATAATGATATCGAGATGATTCAGGCAGCAGGGTATGGTGCAGTTGTGCAAAACTGCAGTGACGATATATGTCAGGCCGCAGATTATGTTTCCGGAAAAAAATATGGTGAAGGATTTGTTGACGCAGTACAAAATGTGTTTCCTTCACTTTTTTGACATGAAGCGATCAACGACGATATAATCCCTAATATCTTTTACCGCTTCAAACGGAATGAACAATTTATCGTCCTCTGTTCGGTAACTTGAAGTGTCAAATCCGGATTCCGGCTTTAAAATAAGATCTGTCACTTCTCCTGATTTATAGTCCACCATGATATTCCGTATTGTTCCGATAACAACACCATCAGTACTCATTACTTTTTTTTTGGAGAGTGTCCGGGAAAATGTCAGTTTCATGTACAAAAAGAGTGGGTATTCAAGTATATATAGTCTTCCAAATCGTCGGTATTGTCCTTCTTTTTAGGTTTAAACCAACAATGGTGGTTGATTCCCATGCATTTTCAGAGAGATGGGAATACATGGATTATATCTGACTGCGTGAGAATTCCTACTGGTTTGTTATCTCTGATAATGACCAGTCTCCCGATATTTTCTTCTTTAAATCTTCCAATCACTTCATACAGATTTATATTTGGTGAGGCTGTGACAACATTCCGTGTCATAACATCGGTAATGGAATCTGTTAGTGATTTCCCCCTTGCAATTCCCCCCGCAATATCGGTAAGAGTTACAATTCCTATGACTTTCCCATTTGCAGTAACTGGCGCGCCATGTATTTTTGCCTCCGAGAATATCCGAAATGCATCTGCAAATGTGGACCCGGTATCGATACTGATTACAGGTGAGGACATATAGTGTTTAATCCGTTTCTTTGGTAGAGAAATCATTTCGGTAATGGTAATCAAAAGCGACTGTGAAACTTCGTCTTTTCCGTATATTTCACCGCGCACCAGCAGTTTTGTTACAGGAGACGGTCCGATGGTAATTGAATCCCCGATATCGAAGTTTTTTGCACTTCCAATGAGCTTTACAACAGCCTGACAGATGTCAGGGTGGCATAGAGTGGTGAAATCAATCTCGGATACATTGACACTTGGCACTAATTCTTCATCCTTTCTTATGGGAACAAGGGATTCATTCGCATAGTCATCAATATTCAGTTCCCTGTATGCCTGAGATGTTGGTGTATAGCCGCCCTTTGGTCCCGGTACACCGTCTACAAGACCCAGTGCCCGCAATGCCTGCATCTGATTTCGGACAGTCCCAGGGTTACGTTTGAGCACTTCAGCAATCCCCTCACCTTTTATTGCTGAAGAACTCTCATGATACAGCGTAATTAACGTAATCAGAATATCCTTCTGAATCGGTGAAAGTTCCATACTGATTAATTGCTTCTTAATTGCTAATAATAATGGGTTGTGCAATAGATGGAATATGAAAATATACCGACAATATTAACTGCGGATGAAATGCTTGACCGGGCTTTTCGCAGGCCTGCTCTTGATAAACGTGAAAAAAGGAATAAGAAACGCGCTGATGAAGAATTTATCCGTTCCATATCCAAATCACTGAGCGATAAACTAATTGATACCGTCAAACGGTTTCCCACAATTGAGAATCTTCCGGTATTCTATCAGGAGATGACAGATCTTCTCTTTGGAATTGACAGAATGCGGCGATCTCTTGGCGCGTTATCGTGGGCTGCTAATCAGGTAATGATAATCGGGAATGATTATGCATGGAAGATTCGTAAATCGGATCATTCGGCTGATGTTCGCAAACAGGGGACCGCACGCATAGCTTCTGTTATCCACCAGATTGATGATGAACTTCATTTTCTCAATGAAGCACGTAATACTCTCCGAAAACTTCCGGATATCAGAGATGAGTTTACCATTGTTGTCGCAGGATTTCCGAATGTCGGAAAGTCTTCGTTCATCCGGCATGTCTCGTCAGCAGATCCGGAAGTGGCAGAATATGCATTCACCACAAAACAGATTGTAGTTGGACATTGTGAAATAGGGAGAGAGCGGATTCAGATTGTTGATACGCCGGGAATTCTTGATCGGCCTGCTCATGAACGCAATTATATTGAGCATCAGGCACTGTCTGCGATAACCAATGTCGCAAATGTTATTTTGTTTATTATTGATGCGAGTGAAGCATGTGGATACCCGATTAATGAGCAGCTGAATCTCCTGGAAGAGATACAGAGAGTTATTGCTGAAGTGCCAATTGAAGTTGTGGTAAATAAGTCCGATTTGAAATCACTGGATGGATACCAGAATATGTCAACGGCAACCGGTGAGGGGATTGAAGAAGTTGTGAATCTCCTCCTCACATACCGGGAATCCAGGCCCAGCTTCCTGTCAGAGTGCACAGAATAAGAAATCCGGCGATCGCTCCGCCATTCAGGAGGGGAAGACCTGCCTGAGGTTTTCCCCCTGATACGAACCATAACAGAGCTGCAAGGCCACAGATTGTGCCTGCCATTGCGCCAATGGTTGGTAGCGTGATACCGAATATGGCAGGTGTGTCTGTTAAAAATGCAAGGGAAGAAACAACGAGGATATTTGGCATGATGAGATCTCCCATGCCCATGATGTATGCCCCTCTGTCTTCCTTATTCTTTTTTATCCCGACTCCTTCTTTGATATATGAATAATTGCGCGATTTTGGAACCACAACCAGGATTGGCGTTTTCATGTTGATTACGCTTTCAGCCAGATCAACCATGTGCTTTGTGCGGTATACAGATATCGCATCGTAAACTGCAAGAATGACCAGAAGAATTAGTACCGGCATTATGGTAAGCGATATCCCGAATATCGCTGCAGCGCCCCCGCATATCAGAACGCCCAATATATCAATGATATACCATTCGGGGTATGCATAAAGGAGCACTCCGGATACAACTGTGGCAACGATTGTGAGTGTCCATGCAATAACGGTGCCTCCCAGAGCAAAGAGAAAGAGCGCGCTGTAGATATATCCAAAAATAAAGAGAATGGAAAATGCAATAATGGCCTTTATGACAAATTCCTTTCCGCGTCTGATGAGCCAGAGAAGAACTCCTGTGAATATGAGGAGGATTATTATAAAATAGAGGGGATTTGCCGCGGATTCTGGATCTTCGAATGCTTCATAGCCCGCGCCAAGCATCAGGGGTGTAAGGAAGATGGAGATCATTTGTACGGCAATCATCAGAACACCCATTCCGATGAACGGAGCGATTTGTCTCATATTCATTGATACGTCAATATTTGCCCTGATTGGTTAAAAAGAGTATTTACCTGAAAAATTATCCTGTGTTGATGATCGATTGCTATCAAAAACGATATAGGTAATTTAATTAGTGCCCTGCAGATATCAGATATTATGGATATTCAGGAATCCATTGTCGATATCATACTGGCGATTGTCCTTATCATTTCAACGTTGGTTCTGATCATGCGTGTATGGCAGGATCTGATACTTGCAGTGGCGGCAACGCTGATGATGGCATCGTTGGGGGGACTGTTTCTCTCTCTTGGGGCAAAGATCAGAAACCTTGATCAAAACGTCATCGCGAGGGAACGAACTATGCGCATGAATCTGGATGAACTCAATGTCATGGTGAGCAATAAATGCGATACCATGATCTCAGAAGTTCATCAGATTGTCGGTGAACTCTCCCGCAGAGTATACCGTTAGAAAAAACCCATACTATTTTGATACCTATGGGCGTTGCATTACGGGAAGTTCTAACGGATTATAAAGTGCCGGTTGGGTGGGATTCGCTTTCCGGCACCGCAGCGATTGATGGAAACAATGCATTATATCAGTTTCTGACCATTATCAGACAGCAGGATGGAACTCCGTTAATGAACAGTGAGGGAAAGGTTACCTCTCATCTGTCGGGGCTCTTTTTCAGGACTGCACGGTTTTTGGAGTATGGAATCAAGCCGGTTTATGTATTTGACGGAAAACCGCCTGACCTGAAATCAACAACTATTGCGAAACGGCGCGAAATTCGTGACAAGGCAGGAACCGCATGGAAAGTGGCGCGTGAAGAAGGGGATGTTGCAGAATCCTACAAGCAGGCGCGCGCGTCAACCCGGGTTGATGAATGGATCCTGTCAAGTTCTAAGGAACTTCTGACGTGCATGGGAATTCCATTTGTGGATGCTCCCAGTGAAGGTGAGGCACAGGCCGCCTTCATGGTGCGGAAGGGTGATCTGGATTTTTCCGTATCGCAGGATTATGATTCACTGTTGTTTGGTGTACCGGTACTTGTGAGAAATCTGGCTGTCAGCGGGAAACGGCGGATACGTGGACGGACGATAACGGTTGAACCGGAAAAATTGTATCTGTCAAAGATTCTTGAAGGCCTTGGTATTTCCCGCGAAAACCTGATTGAAATGAGCATTCTCATTGGAACTGATTTCAATGCAGGAATTAAGGGAATCGGGCCCAAAACTGCACTTAAAATTGTGCGAAACAATGCATTTCAGGAAACTCTTGACGAAAAAGCTCCTGATTTTGATCCGGAACCGGTAATTGATTTTTTCCGCTCCCCCCCAGTGACGGAAAAATATGATATTTCCTGGCAAAATCCCGATGAATCTGCCCTTCGGGATCTGCTCTGTTCACGGTATGAATTTTCTGCGGAACGTGTTGATGCTGTCCTCACAAAGATGCGCACAACAGCAGGTCAGAAGACTCTGGACCACTGGTTCTGACCTTTTTTTCTGCCATGTCCGAAGGTTGAATATGTTGGATGCAGATATATATGCATGCAGCGGCGTGTGGTAACATTTTCACGCAATGCGTTTCTTCCCCTGACTACAGTCTGTTGTAATTCATGTGGATATTGCAGTTTCAAAAAGCCACCTCAGTTGGGGTGTGTCATGTCTCCGGCTGCTGTCCGTGATGTTCTGCAGCATAGTGCGGGGATGGGGTGCACTGAAGCATTGTTTACTTTTGGAGAACGTCCGGATGACGTACCAGGGTTTGCTGATCACATTTCTAAAATCGGATATGCCGATATTCTTGAATACTGTTATGATATGTGTAAAGAGGCCCTTGCGATGGGCATGCTCCCCCACACAAATGCAGGTATTCTCACCGAAGATGAAATGAGGCATCTGCGTACGGTCAATGCAAGTATGGGCCTCATGCTCGAGACGACTGCTGTCATTCCGGCCCATCGTGGTTCGCCCGGAAAAGCTCCGGAAGTTCGTATTGGCATGATGGAGGACGCAGGAAAGCTAAAAATTCCATTCACCACCGGAATATTGATCGGGATTGGTGAAAGCGTGGAGGACCGTATTGAATCACTGGAAGTGATCAGGGATCTCCATAAACGATATGGTCATATTCAGGAGGTAATTATCCAGAATTTCTGCCCGAAGGAAGGCACACCCATGGAAGCTGCAACGTATCCGGGAGTAGAAGAGATGTGCGCGATAATTCGCAGCGCACGGGAGATCCTTCCGGAAGATGTGATGGTTCAGGTTCCTCCGAATCTCACTGACGCATCGTATCTTGTCACCTGTGGCGTTGATGATCTGGGAGGTGTTTCACCGGTCACCATTGATTATGTTAACCCGGAACATCCCTGGCCACAGATTGATGAACTTAAAGCAGTTGTCGGGAATAATATTCTAAAAGAACGTCTTTGTATATACCAGCGGTTTATCGACAGGGGATGGTATGATGACCATCTGGATGAAATAATACAGACACTCAGGAAAATGATTGAGATTAGGAATTCAACGGAATTTGGAGATGATGATTAACATGAATGAAGACCAGCTTCTTTATGAAGGAAAGGCAAAATCGGTATTCCGGACATCTGTACCCGGTGAGCTGAAAGTAATATTCCGGGATGATATTACCGCATTCAATGGTGAGAAAAAAGATACACTCGCAGGAAAAGGAGAATATAACGCACGTGTTTCTGCATTTTTCTTTCAATATCTGGAAAAAAATGGGATTCCAACACATTTTATCCGAATGGAAGATGAAAGAACAATGGTTGTCAAAGAACTCACCATGATTCCTCTTGAAGTCATTGCCCGTAATGTGGCTGCGGGTTCTATCGTTAAAAAGTTCCCGTTTACCGAGGGTCAGCTCATTGAGCCGCCTGTTATCGTTACTGATTATAAAAGTGATGAACACGGCGATCCGTCGATAAATGATGACCTGATTCTTGCTCTTGGCTTTCTGTCAGCAGATGGTCTGCGGGACGTTCGTGAGATGACCCTTAAAATAAATAAACTCCTGAAGGATTTTTTTGCAGAGGCAGGAATACAGCTGGTGGATTTCAAGATTGAGTTTGGGCGCTCTGGTGACACCATCTATCTGGGAGATGAAATAAGCATGGATTCCATGCGGTTGTGGGATGAAAAAACCGGAGAATCACTGGATAAGGATGTATACCGGTTCGGCAAGGGTGACGTGCTCTCCGCATACGGCAAAGTTGTTGACAAGATATTACAGACATTATGAGGTAAGACAAAAATGACAATAAATGTAAAAATTACCATTTCACTCAAGGACGGCATGCTTGACCCTGAGGCACGGGCGATCCAGCATGCACTCTCGAATTTGGGGTATGCGACAGAGACACTTTCAACAGCGCGGGTATTTAACGTGGGTCTCGATGCAGATTCTGCAGAGACGGCTGAAAGAATGGCCACCGAGATGTGCAACCGTCTCCTGGCAAATCCTGTCATCCATTCGTATGAGATTGAGGTAATATAATGAGGTTTGCTGTTCTGCAGTTTGGTGGAAGCAACTGTGACCATGACGCACAGCACGTCATCAGGGATGTATGCGGTGTAGACTGCGATCTGGTATGGTACAAGGAAGGATTCACCCGTTCCTATGATGCGATTGTGATTCCCGGAGGCTTTTCCTATGGCGATTATCTCCGTGCAGGTGCTATTGCGACACGAACACCAGTGATGCAGGACGTACGTCAGCATGCCGCGGCCGGGGGCCTTGTGCTGGGTATCTGTAATGGTGCTCAGATCGGAGCAGAAAGCGGGCTTGTTCCCGGTGTCTTTACAACGAACGAATATCCGAAGTTTATCTGTGAGTGGGTCCATCTGAAAGTTGAAAACACTACATCACCGTTTACATCACGATACACCGAAGGGGAAGTTATCCGGATTCCTATTGCTCATAAAGAGGGTAGATATGTTGCAGGAGAGGGTGTTGCACAGCAACTTCTGGATGAAGGGAGAGTGGCATTCCGATTCTGTGATGAGTTGGGTAACTGTACTCCGGAAAGCAATCCAAATGGTTCAGCACTGAATATCACCGGTGTCCTGAGTGAAGATCAAAATGTATTGTTGATGATGCCGCATCCGGAACGGGCGGCTGAATCCATTCTTGGTTCGGATGATGGTAAAAAACTCTTTGATTCTATGATTGAATATTGTGAAAGGAGAGAATGAGATGGCAGATAAAATTGATTCGGATGATGAATCCAGACTCCAGGAAACGATTCTTGCATGGGCACGGGAATATGCTGCATCACGCGGATGGAAGGTAAATCCGAATGACAAGCAGTTAGGGGCAGTCATTAAAGGGCTTGCACGAAATACCGTCCGATTTGGTGAACAGTATTGTCCCTGCCGGATGAGAACCGGTGATGTGGAAAAGGATAAGGAAATTATCTGTCCCTGTATATTCCATGAAGATGAAATAGCGAATGAAGGATATTGTCACTGTCGTCTCTACTTTGACAGTGAGGAATAATTTTTTAGGTTTTTTTATGTCTGAATCCCCAAAGATTCATGCAATTATTCCATTCAGACCCATAAATCCAAAAACCCGTCTTTCCGGAGTAATGGATCAGGAGGAACGGGAGTCATTTGCCCGTGCCATGCTTGGGGATGTCATTTCTGTTCTCCACACGGCAGGATGTTCACCATGTATTCTTTCTACGGTTCCGTTTGAGTATGGTGATGTCACGACACAGATTGACACACGGGATCTTAATGAGGCACTGAATGCATATCTTTCCCGGCAGAAGATGCCTGTTCTCATAATCATGTCAGATCTCCCTCTGGTTACGCCGGATGCTATACAGCGCCTTTTGTCATGCACTGCGGATGTTGGTATTGTGCCCGGGCGTGGTGGAGGAACAAATGTTCTATACGTCAGAAAGCCACAGGAATTCCGGGTGGATTATTACGGTGCATCGTTCTGTGACCATGTACGGATTGCAGAGGATGCCGGATTGAGTTATGAGGTCATTGATTCGTTTTTTATGTCAACAGACATAGATGAAAAAGAGGATCTGGTTGAAATTCTGATCCACGGTATGGGGCGATCCCGTTGTTTTCTACAGGAAATCGGGATTCAGCTCTCACTTGAACATGGCAGGGTTGGCATTCAGCGCAGCGCCCATGAATAGACACTCTTCTGCTGCAATATCCGGTATTCCGGATATTTCCTCCATCGGAAGAGATAAGCCCTGAATAATGGCGGCAGGTACTGATTCGCCTGCTTCGCCCATGACCAGTTCTGCAGCAGATGCAAGGTTGTCTGCAACTGCTTTTTTGGTTACCTCAAGTTCGCGTCCGAAGAGGTCTTCTTTCCCTACCTCATCGACCACCGCCTGCGTCCCGGCACATCCGATGGCAACACCGCTGCATCCCAGACGCATCGCATGGGTCCGTGAATCCGCGATGATGATGATGGGTGTGCACCCGGTCATTTCGTGGATTCTGTCGCGAATTGATTCAGCACTTTTATTGGGGTCGCGGGGCAGGCATACCACGGTGCCCTCGGGGGCATTTGAGCCGTCAATTCCTGCATTCGGGAGAAGCGTTCCGTTCTTCATGCAGAGGAGGAATCCCGGGATGCCGCCGATTACCGTGTCACTCTCCTGAATGACTGCTTCTGCGAGATGCGGGTTCATCCCATAGGTATCTGCGTATTGCAGGGCTTTTGGTGACGGTGTGTTCTCTGAGAGCGTTACAAGCGCTCCTTCAGCGGTTGCAACAGCATTCTCCGCGATGACCATCACATCGCCGTCCTGTAGTGTAAGACCAGTATCCCGGAGTGATTTCAGGAGGATCTCTGTGATGTCGTCGCCCGGTACAATGATGCCTGTTTTGAGACCTGTCACGGTAAATTGTATATTCATGGGATCAGATTCCGTCTATTTGAGTTTCTGGTGCACACGGATAATATCTGCGGTCTCGCGGACATCATGTGCACGGATGAGTGACGCCCCCCTGTCCATGAGGGAACAGGTTACCGCAAGAGTCCCTGCAAGTCTGTCTTCCGGACGGGTTCTTCCGGTCAAATCGCCGATAAATGTCTTTCGTGATACCGCTGCAAGAAGGGGCCGGTCAAAGTCCAGAAATTCTGAAAAATGGCGACAGAGTTCCCAGTCGTCTTCCGGTTCCCATTCCGCCGTCCATTTGCCGATGGCCGGATCAAGGATCAGGTCTTCTATGCCGTAGTGCGCTGCCCGCGAAACGACTAAGGAGAGGGCGAATGCCGTCTCTTCCACAC
Organism: Methanogenium organophilum; assembly: GCF_026684035.1. Classification (NCBI taxonomy): domain Archaea; kingdom Methanobacteriati; phylum Methanobacteriota; class Methanomicrobia; order Methanomicrobiales; family Methanomicrobiaceae; genus Methanogenium; species Methanogenium organophilum. The sequence goes on along the minus strand of NZ_CP113361.1, from coordinate 10,743 downwards.
CCTTCACGTCGCCAGGGGCGTCAACAGATGCCATGGCGATCACCGGTAGTCCGGAATCAGCGGCAATTTTGGCATATTCCGGGCTGCTGAGTCCGTGGATGTCATTTATTGCTGCAATATCGTACCGGAGTGCTGCATCCAGCACCTCGGGATACATGGTGTCAAGTGAGATGGGGATCCCCATTCCCTCAATCTGGCGAAGGGTCTCTGTTACCCGTTTTGTCTCGGTGGACAGGGGAATTACAGGCGAATTGGGTGCGGTGCTGCGTGCACCGATATCAATGATGTCTGCGCCGTCATCAACAAATCTCTGGGCAGTGGTCACGATTGATTCGGGCGGAACGAACGATTTGGAAAAAAAGGATTCGGGGCTGGCATTCATGACAGCCATAAGCCGCACTGGGCTGTTCGTTCCGATGTGTATATTTCCGATTCTGCAGGTCAGCATGAATGTTTTTTGGCTGATTCAAAGGTGTTTTCCATCAGCGTTGCGATGGTCATCGGGCCAACACCGCCGGGAACCGGGGTGATTGCCGATGCAATGGTGCTGACAGTATCAAAGTCGACATCGCCGCAGAGCTTCCCATTTTCGTCCTGGTTGATACCGACGTCAATGACGATTGCTCCCGGGGAAACCATCTCTTTTGTGATGAAGTGCGCCCTGCCGATTGCACTGACAATAAGGTCTGCCCGCTTTATCACTTCCGGGAGATCCTTCGTCTTTGAGTGACAGATGGTGACCGTTGCGTCAGCGTTTAAGAGCAGGGCGGCCATTGGCCGTCCAACATCAACACTTCTGCCGATGACCACTGCATTCATTCCTTTTGGGTCAATGTCATAGACATCGAGCAGTGTCATGATACCGCCGGGTGTGCATGGCACAAACGTAGGGCGTCCTGAGAAGAGTGCTCCGATATTTTCAGGATGAAATCCGTCCACGTCTTTTTCGGGAGACACTGCTTCGATGACCGCTTCTGTATCAATGTGATCGGGGAGGGGAAGCTGGACAAGAATGCCGTCTACAGACGTATCTTCGTTGAGCGACTGAACGTGTTTAATCACTTCTTCTGTTGTTACGTCTGCCTGAAGGACAACACCAACAGAACGGATGCCTACTGCATCACACGCCTTGTGTTTCATCCGGACATACATCTGTGAAGCAGGATCCTCACCAACGATCACCGTTGCAAGCCCTGGTGAGAGTCCTGATTCCTGTATTTCACGTTTTAGGATCTCAAGACGATCCTGTGAAACTTTTTTTCCATCAATCAGCATACTGCATCAGGGTAGAGGGAGTAACCGGAAGAGAGTGTTTTCACTTCAGCTTTGATTTCTGCTTTGAGCTGGGTGTTGTCCTTGTCTTTCAGGACACGGCCGATGAAGTGTGCAATCTGTTTCATTTCATCTTCCTTCATTCCGCGTGAGGTAACAGCAGGTGTCCCTATCCGGAGACCGCTTGTAACAAACGGACTGCGTGTTTCGCGCGGGATGGTATTCTTATTGACAGTGATTCCTGCGTCTCCAAGTGCGTTTTCCGCTTCGAGACCGGTAATGCCCAGGTTTGTCAGATCAAGAAGTATCAGATGATTGTCGGTTCCGCCGGAAACAAGATCCAGTCCTTCTTCAATCAGAGTTCCTGCCATCGCCCGTGAATTTTTCACAATCTGTTTTGCATAGTCCTTGAACTCCGGTTTTAGCGCCTCTCCGAAACAGACTGCCTTTCCGGCGATGACGTGCATCAGAGGGCCGCCCTGCATACCGGGGAAGACAGATTTGTCAATAGCCTTTGCATCCTCTTCGTTGCACATAATTGCACCGCCACGAGGCCCACGTAGTGTTTTGTGGGTCGTTGTGGTTGTGAAATCAGTCACTCCAACGGATGTGGGATGTTCTCCTCCTGCAATCAGTCCTGCAATGTGTGCAATATCTGCCATGCAGTATGCGCCAACTTCTTCTGCGATTTCTTTGAATGCCTTGAAGTCGATGGTGCGCGGATATGCGCTTGCGCCACAGACTATCATCTTTGGCTTCTGTTTACGTGCCTGTTCTGCGATAGCAGCATAATCCAGTGTTTCTGATTCGGTGTCAACACCATAGTGTGAAACAGAATACCATTTTCCGGTGATATTGACCGGCGATCCGTGAGATAGATGGCCGCCCTGTGCAAGGTCCTGACTCATCATCAGATCGTTGTGTTCCATGTATGCGAAGTAGACAGCCTGGTTTGCCTGGCTTCCGGAAACTGCCTGAACATTTGCATGTTCAGCGCCATACAGTTTGCAGAGCCGGTCGCGCGCAAGGTCTTCAACCATGTCGTGATACATACAACCGCCATAATACCGTTTGCCCGGATAGCCTTCGGCATACTTGTTGGTCATAATGGAGCCTACAGCTTCGAGAACCGGCCTTGAAACTACATTTTCTGAAGCAATCAGTTCAAGACCATTGATCTGACGCGACCGCTCCATTTCAATAATATCATAGACCTCTGGATCAGATTCAGCCAGGTAAGACATATGGAGAAATGTTGAACTGAAAAGAGTATATATGTTGTTACGATGATGTCCTTCCACCGGGAATTCATCACGTTTCCGCCGTATTTCCCGGAAACACTTTCATACATGACATAACATAAGAATTATTAGATTATCTGTGAAATGATTCACTTGGGAGAGGTTCGATGGCACAGAATCAGCGGGAAATAAACCGGCTTAAGCATATTATTGAAGAGAAGGACAGGGAGATTGAGATGCTCAGAGAAAATGAAGATGGTTCTGGCAGGATGGATCCCGGAATCAGAGAAGATTTTGCCCGCCGGGTCGATGAACTGGAAGAGATGATTAAAAAGCTTGCAGCCAGTAATAATCAGGTCGCACCCCGGGACACACGGATTAATGAACTGGAAGGGATGGTGAAGGGACTGACAGAGGAACTTCTTGATCTCAAGGCCGAGGTGAGAAAATTTGGGAAAGTCCTTGAGGGGAAGGAAGAGCTAAAACCAAAACCTGAGATTCGCCGTGCGCGCCCTGCACCTGAAAAGATGGTGAAACGCCCTGAAGCATCTCCACAACCTGCAAACAAGCAGCCTGCCCGTGCGCCTGCAGAACCGGAAACGGGTACTGCAACCATTATGCAGCCCGATGGTACGCTGGCTGAAGAGCCGCGAATGAATCATGATGATCTGATCGTTGCCGGAAACCGTCCCGCAAAGATGTATCAGACAAAGGCAAATCGTGAATATCGTGGCAAAGAAGAAAAGAAGCCGCTCATCTATGCAGATGAAGATGACACTGTCGAAATAAAGAAGAAATAGTTGGGAGTCTCTTAATTGTATATAACTGAACTTGAAATTGATAATTTCAAGTCATTTGGGCGAAAAACCAAAATTCCCTTTTTTGAGGGTTTTACTGTCATATCCGGACCGAATGGTTCAGGTAAAAGCAATATAATTGACAGTATCCTTTTCTGTCTTGCACTGTCGAGTGCACGGGGGCTTCGGGCTGAGAAACTGACGGATCTTCTTAACGTTAATACCGGAAAAAATACTGCTGAAGTAGCAATTACTTTTTCAGATGATACAAAAATCCGCAGACGAATCAAAAAGACGGCACATGGATATTACAGTTATAATTATCTGAACGATCGGCTCTGCAAACAGGGAGAAATCGTTGAATTCCTTGCGAAATATGGGATAAAAGCAGAAGGATACAACGTTGTTATGCAGGGGGATGTCACGCGTATCACTGAGATGACCGACAATGAGCGGAGAAAGATCATTGACGAAATCGCTGGTGTTTCAGAGTTTGATAAGAAAAAAGATCAGGCCCTTGGTGAACTTGAGGTTGTCCGTGAGAGGATTGAGCGTGAAGAACTGGTTCTCACCGAATTAATTCGCAGACTGAGCGAACTTGAGACAGAACGGGAACAGGCAATTCGTTATCGGGAATTGCAGGAGAAACTGGATGAACTCAGGGGTTGTCGCTCTGCTGCTCTTCTCAATGAACGTAATCGTGAATTGGTTTCTTTAAATGAGATTGTCTGTAGTCATGAGAATGAGTTGGGGCAGACGGGGGAACGCAGGGGTCTTGCGATAGGTGATGCTGAAGAGATACAAAAGAAAATCTCTGAAATATCTGAAGAGATTAACCGAAAGACGGGTCGTGAATATTTAGAAATCCTTGAAAGTATTGAGTCTGCCAAAGGAAACATACGTTCACTGACCGAGTCTATTGAGCGCAATAATATTGAGAAGAAAGAAAATCTGGAGACGCTTCAGTCGATTTATACAAATTCAAAACGGGCTGAAACGAGTATAAAAGAACGCTCTGATGAAATTCGTGATCTTTCAATAGATCGCTCGAATCTTAATATGGACCTTTCCCGTTTGCAAGGGGAACGTGAAAAAATAGAAGCGTCTCTTTCTGCAGAGAGTGGAGAAGTCTCAGATGCCCGCGACCAGTTGTTTGCGTACCAGACTTCTGTTGGTGAATTAAAGGAGGCACGTTCTGATCTGATAGGGGAACGGGATCGGATGATTGAGCGGAGCCGGTTCCGGACATCAGAAAATGAGCGCCTGAACAGAAGGGTCGAGCAGATAAAAAGTGAACAGTATGATAAAGAGAACCAGTGCAGTCAATACGAATCTCTTATTAAAAAAATTGATTCTCAGAAATCAGCTGTTCAGGAACGGATCGCACGGACAGAAGCTCTTCTGATGAAGAACCGGTCTGCACAGGAAAGGCTGCGCAGAGATATTCAGTCAAAAGAACGGGAAATTATGCGCATGGAGGCGCAACAACAGGCGGCGGGGGGTGCAGGTGGCCGCGCTCTTGAAGCCATTCTTGGGATGGATGGCGTATATGGCACTGTTGCACAACTGGGTAAAGCGCCTCCCGAGTATGCCACTGCACTTGATATCGCTGCTGGCGGGCGCCTTAACTATGTTGTTGTGGAAACGGATGCTGTTGCATCGTCTGCCATTTCGTTCCTGAAGGAAAACCGTTTGGGCAGGATGACTTTTCTGCCCCTCAATAAACTGAAGCGGCAGTCGCTGCCGCCACTGAAGAGGTCATCGTCTGCTGTTATCGATTATGCTGAGAATCTTCTTGATTTTGATCCTCTGTTTGAACCTGTATTCAGACAGGTATTTTCCGGGACAGTGCTTGTCGACCATCTTGAAAATGCGCGACGGATGATTGGTTCGTATCGGATGGTCACTCTGGAGGGAGAACTCCTGGAGAAGGGTGGTGCCATGACCGGTGGATCGAGGAAACAGCGGTCCGGAGGGTTTGGCGTTGCAGTTGGTGAGGAAATTCAAAAATTAGAAGGGGAGCTTCTTGGTCTGCGATCCGAATATAATGATATTGAAGCGGCTGTTTCCAGATATTCTGATGAGGCCGAATCCGCACGGCGTGAGCGCAGTGCTGCGGACGATGAACTTGCCCGCTATCATATGCTGTATGATGAATATCAAAACAGAATCGCATCATTGAGTGAAGAACTCGATGGAATTATTCATTCACAGCAGGATCCATCGGATGAATCAAAAGAGGGCGGACGTGGACTGGCAGAAATTGAGCAGGAAATCGAGGAGAAAAATGCTCAGATCACTCAGGTTGCACGCGATATTGAGGAATTGAAAACCCGGCTGAATGCAACGAATATTCCTGCTCTGTCGGAGGAACGGGAACGTCTTTCACGTGAATGTTCTGATCTTGAGCGACGGCTCAAGAATAAGGAGGCGGATATTCACGACAAGCAACTTGAGCGTCAGCACTTTAGAAATCGTCTCGATGAATTTACTGGTCAGCGTGAAGGTATTGAAAAGAGGAATGCTTTCATCGATGATGAAAATAATAATGCAAACCTCGAGATTTCCGAGAAAAACGGCGAAATAGATATGCTTGAACAGAGAAAGCAATCATTTTCTGATGAGATTAGTGGTCTTCAGAAAGAGCATGATCGCCTGTCTGATGATCTTCATGCCGTGGAACGCCGGATTCTTGAAATTGATACCGAGATAGAAAAGATCAGATTACAGATATCTTCATTGAATGAACGAAAGATTGCTGTTCTTCAGGAAATTGCGTCTCTTAAACAGGAGGTTGGGGATCGTGAGACGGATATGACTCTTCAGGAGATTGAGAGGGGTATTGATTCTGCTGAAAGGGCTATGAAGAGAATTGGTGCTGTAAATATGCTTGCAATTGAAGAGTATGATCGCGTTGATAAACGCGTCCACGAGCGGACAGAGAAAAAAGAGGTCCTCTCAAATGAACGCACTCTCCTGATTGAGCGTATTGACCATTATGCGAAGATGAAGTATGATGCGTTCATGGAAGCGTATACGGCAATTGATACCAATTTCAGGAGAATTTTTGCAGAGTTGACACGGGGTTCCGGTCAGCTTGTTCTTGATAATGAGGATGACCCGTTTGCAGGGGGGATGACGTTCGCTGTGCAACCGCAGGGGAAAAAGGTGCACCTTCTTAATTCACTTTCCGGAGGGGAGAAATCGCTGACAACACTTTCGTTTATATTTTCCATTCAGCAGTACATGCCCGCTCCGTTTTATGCACTGGACGAAATTGACATGATGCTGGATGGTTCTAATGTGGAACGTGTTTCAACAATGATCCAGGAATTATCAACTGGTGCACAGTCTATCTGTGTCTCACTTCGTAAACCAACAATTGAACGGGCAGATCGTATTATCGGCGTTACTGCAAGGCCAGACAAATCAACGTATGTGACCGGTGTCAAAAGCAATGCATGAGGAGCCGGTTGAGATTCTGGTATCTATGGCTGAGTCCGGGGAAATTGATCCCTGGAACATTGATATTGTCGAGGTGACGGATCGGTTTCTGGGTGAGCTTGAACGGATGAAGGCTCTGGATCTGAGGATTTCTGGAAGAACTCTTTTTTTTGCCTCTCTTCTTCTGAGAATGAAATCAGAGTATCTTGAAGAAACTGAAGATGATGAACCTGATTTCATTGAAGAATCGTTTGATCTGACTGATGATTTTGATGCCGGGATCGATTTTTCATTTGATGATATATCTGAACCAATTGAAAAGCTTGAACGAGAGATTAAGCGGAGAATTGGCAGAAAAGGGAAACGAAAGAGTCCTGTCACATTATATGAACTCATCAAGGAACTGAAGACTGCTGAAAAAATGGAACGTCGGCGTACCCGCAAAAAGCGGGCGTTTCCGGATGTGGTATTTGATGCCGGGGATATTGTTTCTGTGGCCCATGAGGAAGATCTTCAGGATTTGACAGTATCTGTACATTCCTGTTTTGAGAGGATGGCAAAACGGGATAAAACTGTCACACTTTCCTCTCTGAGTTCTGAGATGAATAAGGATTACCGCGTGGTCTATCTCCCGTTATTATTTTTGATGCTTGAAGGCAAACTGATGATATGGCAGGAGGAATTTTTTGGAGATATTTACATTGATACATGGCGCGCAGAGGCATTCGATGAATAATTGTCCTGTATTTTTAAATTTCAAGCAATTATTAACAATATTTCATTTGTCCCTTTAATTCAATGATTGATTTGATTTTGTATTGGTGACAATGATTTTTCTGTAGACAAAAAATAATCCTGTACAATTCTGAATATCTGGTCAATAATTTCATTCTAATGGATAAAACAGATTCAATTTGTTCTTAGATTTGTATAGTTGATAATGTGAATTTTCTTTTTTTCTCCTAAATGATTTTAGATGCAAATAACAATCATTATAGTGTGGTAGTTACCACTTAGTTAGGTCGAATGACTGTGACAATCGGGGGCTATACTGCCTTTGTTTGCTCTGCAGGCATACAGATACCATAGAAATATGATCTTTGTACATGCCCGAACCGTTTCGGGTCGGTGCAGAGGTCTGTCTTCGGGACTTCGGAGGGAAATGCGAGGGTTTATCACCTCTTGCCGCTAATATTGAAGTCCAAGATTTTGATGGGGAACCGAAACCACTCGGATGGGAGTGTCGGTTCTGACGTTGGCACTGGCAATGCGGAAATCTATTTAGTAACCGCTAATATCCTTTAAAAAATAAGTCGAACATAAGTGTGCTTTGAAAAGCAAAACTGAGGTATCAGTTTGCCTACTTCAAGAAATTAATTCTGGTTGATCCTGCCAGAGGTCACTGCTATCGGGGTTCGATTAAGCCATGCGAGTTGAGAGGGTTTAGACCCTCAGCGGACTGCTCAGTAACACGTGGATAACCTGCCCTAAGGTGGAGAATAACCCCGGGAAACTGGGGATAATACTCCATAGATTAGAGATACTGGAATGTTCTCTAGTCGAAAGCTCCGGCGCCTTAGGATGGATCTGCGGTCGATTAGGTTGTTGTTGGGGTAACGGCCCAACAAGCCTGTAATCGATACGGGTTGTGGGAGCAAGAGCCCGGAGATGGAATCTGAGACACGATTCCAGGCCCTACGGGGCGCAGCAGGCGCGAAAACTTTACAATGCAGGAAACTGTGATAAGGGAACCCCGAGTGCCCGTATACGCGGGCTGTCCAGGTGTTTAAAACGCATCTGAAGAAAGGGCCGGGCAAGACCGGTGCCAGCCGCCGCGGTAATACCGGCGGCTCGAGTGGTGGCCACTTTTATTGGGCTTAAAGCGTCCGTAGCTGGACCCTTAAGTCTCTTGGGAAATCCGCCGGCTTAACCGGCGGGCGTCTAAGAGATACTGGGGGTCTAGGGACCGGGAGAGGTGAGAGGTACTCCGGGGGTAGGAGTGAAATCCTGTAATCCCCGGGGGACCACCTATGGCGAAGGCATCTCACCAGAACGGCTCCGACAGTGAGGGACGAAAGCTGGGGGAGCGAACCGGATTAGATACCCGGGTAGTCCCAGCCGTAAACTATGCGCGTTAGGTGTACTGGTGACCACGAGTCACTGGGGTGCCGAAGGGAAACCGTGAAACGTGCCGCCTGGGAAGTACGGTCGCAAGGCTGAAACTTAAAGGAATTGGCGGGGGAGCACCACAACGGGTGGAGCCTGCGGTTTAATTGGACTCAACGCCGGAAATCTCACCGGATAGGACAGACATATGATAGCCGGGCTGAAGACTCTGCTTGATGATCTGAGAGGAGGTGCATGGCCGTCGTCAGTTCGTACTGTGAAGCATCCTGTTTAGTCAGGCAACGAGCGAGACCCACGCCAACAGTTGCTAGCTTGTTCTCCGGAACGATGAGGACACTGTTGGGACCGCCTCTGCTAAAGAGGAGGAAGGAATGGGCAACGGTAGGTCAGCATGCCCCGAATTATCCGGGCTACACGCGGGCTACAATGGGCAGGACAATGGGTATCGACACCGAAAGGTGAAGGCAATCTCTTAAACCTGTCCCAAGTTCGGATTGTGGGCTGTAACTCGCCCACATGAAGCTGGAATCCGTAGTAATCGCGTTTCAACATAGCGCGGTGAATGCGTCCCTGCTCCTTGCACACACCGCCCGTCAAACCATCCGAGTGAGGTTTGGATGAGCCTGTGGTTTTTGCCGCAGTCGAATCTAGGTTTCGCAAGGAGGGTTAAGTCGTAACAAGGTAGCCGTAGGGGAATCTGCGGCTGGATCACCTCCTAAAGAACTGGGTATGCGGTTATTAAATAGAACGTAAAATTGCTGGTGTCAACAGGATATGGGCTTATAGCTCAGCTGGAAGAGCGCGGCGTTTGCAACGCCGAGGCCAGGGGTTCAAATCCCCTTAAGTCCATTGCCTGGTAATCAGATGTGTCCTTCGTGACATCTATTGTCTGAGAACCAGGCTACCAATGCACCCGGAGACGTGAGTTTCCGGGGAAGGGCCGAGAGTCCACAAGACTCTTAGAGGCTGTGTAAAGGTGTGCACATTGGACGTTAAATGAGTTTTAACGGACACAATCAAAAAGACATAGCTGATACAAACCTGTCAGTGGATGGCTCGGTTTCGAGTGCCGATGAAGGGCGTGCCAAGCTGCGATAAGCTCCGGGTAGGCGCATGGGAACCTATGATCCGGAGATACCCTAATGGGACCTCCTGCTTCTTCGGAAGCGATTCCGTAAGGATTGGGAACCCCCCCGAATTGAAACATCTCAGTAGGGGGAGGAAGAGAAATCAAACGAGATGTCGTTAGTAAAGGCGATCGAAAACGACATAGTTCAAACCGAATCCCTTCGGGGACATGTGGTGTTGTGAGCCTTCCGTTTAGCCAAACATCCGAAGCGGAAAATAATTCTGGAACGGTTTGCCACAGAGGGTGATAGCCCCGTACGCATACCGATGTTTTGGTGAGGAAGTGTCTCGAGTAGTGCGGGTTGGAATTCTCGCATGAACCTGGGGGTCATCAACCTCCAAAACTAAATACTCCTCGAAACCGATAGCGCAATAGTAGCGTGAGCGAAAGCTTGAAAAGTAACCCTGGAAAGGTGGTTAAAAAGTGCCTGAAAACTGATAGGTGATAGGTGTGGTTGTGGCATGAAAGGATCTTTACGTTGAAAGAACCCGTCGCGAGGCGGTAGTATGGGATGTATTGCCGGTGTCCACAACTTACGGTTTGAAGAACGGGCCAGAGAGTTTATTCTGTTGGCGAGTTAACCGGTAAGGGAAGCCGAAGCGAAAGCGACAAGTCCGTAGCATTCGTGCATGGGACGACGTATTAATCGTGCGTGTAGTCGACAGGATAAGACCCGAAGCCCAGTGATCTCATGCGTGGGCAGGCTGAAGGGTGACGAAAGTTGCGTGGAGGG